>DATBIC010000061.1:0-32096 GCA_036557145.1 Gaiellaceae bacterium | reverse complement strand
GCGGCGCGAGAGCACGACGTTGTTGCGCGAGCGGTTGAGCTCGATCACCTTCGCGCGGAGCTCCTGGCCGAGGAACTCGTCGAGATCCTGCACGCGGCGGATGTCGACCAGCGACGCCGGCAGGAAGCCGCGCACGCCGAGATCGAGGATCAGGCCGCCCTTGACGACCTCGATCACGCGACCGTTGACGGGCTCGCCGGACTCCGCGGCGCCCTCGATGTTCTTCCACGCCAGCTCGAAGCGCGCGCGCTTCTTCGACAGGATCAGGCGCCCTTCGGCGTCCTCCTTCGTGAGCACCAGCGCGTCGATCTCGTCGCCCAGCGACACCTCGTCGGCCGGGTTGATCGAGCGGCGGATCGAGAGCTCGGAGACCGGAATGACGCCCTCGGACTTGTAGCCGATGTCGACCAGAACCTCGTCCTTGTCGACGCGGACGACCGTGCCGTGGACGACCTGCCCCTCGTTGATCTCGGGGAAGGTCGACTCGTAGTCCGGAATCAGCTCGCCGTCGGGCCCCTCGACCCAGACGCCCGGCTCCTGCTGCATGAGATCGTTGCTAGCCAAAGCGGCCGCGAAGTATAGCCACGAACCGCCCTCCACCCGCCCGCCGCGGGCCATGCTCGAAACGGCCGTGTCCCGTCACCAAACGAGGGTGACGAACCCGTCACAACCCGTCCACATCCGCTTGGGAGCCCGATCTGCCGCGAGGCGGTGGACATGTCCCGTCACCAAACGAGGGTGACGAAACAGGCACGAACTGCCCACAACCGCCTTCATGACTTCGCTTCTGCCCAGTTGTCGCCGACGCCGACGTCGACGGCCAGCTTCGGGTCGAGGTCGTAGGCGCCGACCATCTCCGACCGCACGAGCTCGCGCACCTTCGACACCTCCGTCTCCGGGACGTCGAGCAGCAGCTCGTCGTGCACCTGGAGCACGAGCCGCGCACCCCTCCCCTCCTCGGTCAGGCGGCGCGCGATCCGGATCATCGCGACCTTGATGATGTCGGCGTTCGAGCCCTGCATCACGAAGTTGACCGCGACGCGCTCGCCGAAGCCGCGCGTCTGGCGATTCGACGCGCGCAGCTCGGGCACGGGCCTGCGGCGGCCGAGCAGCGACGTCACGTAACCGTCGCGCTCCGCCTGCTCGATCGTGCGCGCGATGAAGTCCTGCACGTGCGGGAAGCGCGCGAGGTATGCATCGATGTACCGCTGCGCCTCGTCGCGCGGGATCTCGAGGTTCTCGGAGAGCCCGAACGCCGAGATGCCGTAGACGATCCCGAAGTTGATCATCTTCGCGATCGAGCGCTGCGCGCCCGTGAGCCTCGCGGGGTCGACGCCGAGCACCTCGGCGGCGGTCGCCGTATGGATGTCCTCGCCGCGCGCGAACGCCTCGCGCAGCTTCGGCTCGCCCGAGACGTGCGCGAGGATCCGCAGCTCGATCTGCGAGTAGTCGGCGGAGAGCAGCCGGTGCCCTTCCTCGGCGATGAACGCCGAGCGGATCTCACGGCCGAGCTCGGTGCGCACCGGGATCGACTGCAGGTTCGGATCGGAGGTCGAGAGGCGCCCCGTCGCGGCGACGGTCTGGTTGAAGTGCGTATGCAGCCGAGCGTCGCGCTCGTCGATCAGCGACGGCAGCGGCCGCAGGTAGGTGTTGAGCAGCTTCGTCAGCTCGCGCCATTCCTCGACGACCGCGACGATCGCGTGGTCGTCGCGGATCGCCCGCAGCACCTTGGCGTCGGTCGAGTAGCCGGTCTTCCCCTTCCGGCCCGCGGTGAGCTCGAGCTTCTCGAAGAGGATCCGGCCGAGCTGCTGCGGCGAGCCGAGCACGAACTCCTCGCCGGCGAGCTCGTACGCGCTCGCCTCGAGCTCCTCGACGCGCTCGGCGAGCCGCGCGGTGATCTCGCCCATCCGGTACGTGTCGATCTTCACGCCGGTCGACTCCATCTGCGCGAGCACGGCGGACAGCGGCAGCTCGATCGTGCGATAGAGGCCGGTGAGGCCGCGCTCCTCGAGCCGCTCGAGCAGCGGGGCCTGGAGGCGCCGCGGCGTCTCGGCACCACGGACGAGCGCAGCCGTCTCGTCCTCCGTCTCGGGCGTCGGCCGGAGCTCGACGCCGTACTCCGCGGCCAGATCGGCGAGCTCGTACGAGGCCCGTCCGGGATCGATCAGGTACGCGGCCAGTAGCGTGTCCTCCCGCGCGACGACGCCGTTCGCCTTCGCATCGTGGACGACGAGCTCGGCGTCGCGCAGGTCGCCGGCCGGCCGGGCGCCGACCACAACCTCGCCGTCTGCGGCGACGGCGGCGCGATCGTCGCTCGCGGCGTAGCCGACGACGCCGCGGAAGTCGAGCTCGCCCTCGCACCACGGCACCTCGATCCCCGTCACCTCGAGCGGCGCCGACGGCACCGCGGCGTCGAGCTCGTCGGCACGGTTCAGCAGCGCGCGGAACTCGAAGCGGCGGAAGATCTCCTTGAGCTGGGAGCGGTCGGGTGGCGACAACACGAGCTGCGCCGGGTCGCAGTCGATGTCGAGATCGCGCCTCATCGTCGCGAGCTCCTTGGAGACGCGCGCCTGCTCGGCGTGCTCGAGAATGTTTCGGCGCCGCGCAGGCGACAGCTCCTCGGCGTGGTCGATCACGCCGTCGACGGAGCCGTACTGCGCGATCAGCTGGCCGGCGGTCTTGTCGCCGATGCCCGGCACGCCGGGGATGTTGTCGCTGGTGTCGCCCTTGAGGCCGATGAAGTCCGGGACCTGCTCGGGCGTGACGCCGTAGCGCGCCTCGACGCGCTCCGGCGTGTAGACGTTGACGTCGGCGACGCCGCGCGGCGTCATCATCAGGCAGATGTTCGCGCTGCAGAGCTGGAATGCGTCCCGGTCGGTGGAGACGACGCACGTCTTGATCCCCTCGGCATCCGCGCGCGTCGCGAGCGTCGCGATCACGTCGTCTGCCTCCCAGCCCTCGAACTCGAGGTTGCGGTAGCCGAACGCGTCGACGATCGGCCGGAAGTGCACGAACTGCTCGCGCAGGAGGTCGGGCATCGGCCGCCGCCCCTCCTTGTAGACGACGTCGGCCGCCTCGGCCACCGCGGCGCGGTGCACCGGCCGCGAGTCCCACGCCACCGCGACGCCCTTCGGCCGGTAGTCGGCGAGCAGCTTGAAGAGCATGTTGGTGAAGCCGAGGAGCGCGTTCGTCGGCTGCCCGTCGGTCGTCTGCAGCTCCTCGGGCAGCGCGAAGAACGCGCGGTACGCGAGGTTGTTGCCGTCGACCAGGAAGAGATCGCACGCGCGCGCCGGCGCGTCGTCGAGCTGGAGCTCGGCTCCGGTCAGCGTCTTCGGCACGAGGGCAACGCTATCGTCCGACGCCGTGCCGAAGCTCGAGATTCACCCAGTTTCCGACGAGCTTCGGCGCGAGGCGGCTGCGGTTCTGCGCGCGCGCCACGAGCGGCACCGCGCGGCGGAGCCGCTGTTGCCGGCGATCGACGACTTCGCGTCGCAGCTCCCGACGGGCGACGGCGCGGCGGCGACACGAGGCGGCGAGGTCGTCGCGTACCTGATCGCAGAGGTGACGAACGAGCGCGCGGCCGTCGGCCTCGCGGGCTGCGCCGCCTCGGAGCCCGAGGCGCTGCGCGACGTCTACGCGCACCTGGCCGCGTCCTGGCCGCCCCGCCACCAGGTGCTCGTGCCGGCGTCCGACGCGGCGCTCGTCGACGCCTGGTTCCGACTCGCCTTCGGCTGCCAGTGGGTGGCCGCGGCGCGCGAAACGGCCGCCGAAACAGCGCCCGACTTCGGCGGGGTCGTCCGCCCGTCGACACGCGACGATCTCGCGGTCGTCGCCGGGCTCGAGGAGATGCTGTGGAAGCTGCAGGCGGGATCGCCGAGCTTCTCCGGCCTGCTCGCCGACCCCGGCGGGCTCGCGCGCGAATGGGAAGGCCACTGGGACGAGGACGCCTTCCCGCTGCACCTCGTCGCGGAGGTGGAAGGACGGGTCGTCGGGCACCTGCTGCTCTACGACCGGCCCGCCGGCGACCTGCGCGTCCCGGAGCGCAACGTCGATCTCGCGCTCGCGGGAACGCTCCCGGAGGCGCGGGGCCGCGGCGTCGGACGCGCCCTGACGGCCCACGCACTCGCGTTCGCGCACGAGCACGGCTACCGCTCGATGACGACCGACTGGCGCTCGGTGAACCTGCTCTCCTCGCGCTTCTGGCCGCGGCGCGGCTTCCGCCCGACGTTCCTGCGCCTGTACCGCGCCATGCCGTGACGCGGGTCCCGCTGCTCGCCGACACGCGCCTCGTCGTCGCCGATGCCGGCAGCGACGATCTCGTGCTGCACGCTCCGCGGCCGCCGGAGTCGCTGCGCGACGTGCCGGCCGCGACGCGGGAGGCGCTCGCGTTCCCACTGGAGGGCCCGCCGCTCGCCGAGCTCGTCCGGACGGGCGGCTCCGCGACGATCGTGATCGAGCAGCCGGTGCTGCCGATCCCCGGCGCGCCGAGCGGCCCGCGGCACGAGGCAATCGCCGCAGTCGCCGACGAGCTGACCCGGATCGGCGTCGAGAAGGTGACGATCCTCGTCGCGGGCGGGCTGCTGCGGCGGACGACGCCGCGCGAGATCGCCTCGCTGGTGCCGCCGGAGTTCCGGCGCCGCTTTCGCGGCCGCGTGATCGTCCACGACGTCGAGGCCGACGACCTCGTGTGGGTCGGGGAAGTCGACGGCGTCGCGCTGCGCGTGAACCGCGCGCTCGTCGAGACCGACGTCGTCGTCGCGGTGACCGCCGCCGAGACCGTGCTCCACGGTGGGCCGGCCGCTCTCCTCGCCGCGTCCGGATGCGAGTCGCTGCTCGCGGCGGAGGCGTTGTCCCTGCTCGAGCCGGGCACGTCCTCCGGGTGGCGGATCGCGCGCGAGCTCGAACGGCAGCTCGCCGAGCGCGTCCGCCTGTTCGGCGTCTCGCTGGTGCTGGACACGCCGAGGATCGCCGGCCCGCTCGCCGGATACCCCTTCGACCGGCAGACGATCGACCGGCTGCTCGGCTCGCGGCTGCAGCGCATCCTCCAGCGCGCCCCGCGGGGGCTCAGGCAGGCCGGGCTCGAGCGGATCCCGCGCACGATCACGGCGGCCGCGGTGTTCGGCGGGCCGCCGTCGGTCGCGCACGCCGAGGCGCTCCTGCGCGGGACGCTGTTCAAGAGCGTCGAGCTCGAGGAGCCGGTCGACGCGGTGGTCGTCGGCGTGCCGCCGACGACGCCGTTCGTGCCGCGCGAGCGGCCCAACCCGGTGAGCGCCGCGTACCTCGGCCTGGGCCTGGCATTGCGGCTGTGGCGCGACGCGGCGCCGGTCGTGCCCGGCGGCACCGCGATCCTCGCGCACCCGTTCCAGCGTCGCTTCCCGCGTCCGACCCAGACGCCGTACCGCGCGCTCTTCTTCGAGCCGCGGCCCGTCGGCGACCCGGCCGCGCTCGCGGCCGCCGAGCGTGCGGCGGGCGCCGACGAGCACGCGCGCGAGAGCTATCGCGCCGGCCGCGCAGCGCATCCGCTGCAGCCGTTCGCCGAATGGCGCGCGTGTGCGGCCACGGCCGCGCCGCTCGGCGCGGTGCTGATCGCGGGCTGCCGCGACGCGCAGGCGGCCAGGCAACTCGGCTTCATCGGCGTCCACGGGCTCGGCGCCGCGGTGGAGATGGCGCGAGGCCGCGGCGCGAACCGGATCGCCTACCTGATCACGCCGCCGTACTTCCCGCTCGTCGTCGGCTGAGTGGCCGCCTACTCCTCGCCGAGGTAGGTCTTGCGCACTTGCTCGTTCGTCTTCAGCGCCTCGGCGCGGTCGGCCAAAACGATGTGGCCGGTCTCGAGGACGTAGCCGCGGTTCGCCGCGTCCAGCGCCATCAGCGCGTTCTGCTCGACGAGCAGGATCGACGTCCCCTGCTCGTTGATCGTCCGGATGATCTCGAAGATGCGCTCGACGAAGATCGGCGCGAGCCCGAGCGACGGCTCGTCGAGCAGCAGCAGCTTCGGCCGGGCCATCAGCGCTCTCCCGATCGCGCACATCTGCTGCTCGCCGCCGGACATCGTGCCGGCGTGCTGGTGGCGCCGCTCCTTGAGGCGCGGGAACAGGTCGAACACGCGGTCCATGTCCTCGCGGATCTCGGCGCGGTCGTTCCGCTGGAAGGCGCCCATCTCGAGGTTCTCGGTGACGGTCATGCGCGGGAACAGCCGCCGGCCCTCCGGCGACTGCGCGATCCCGCGCTTCACGATCTGGTGCGCGGCGACGGTGGTGATCTCGCGGCCCTGGAAGCGGATCGACCCCTGGCGCGGGCGGTTGAGGCCGTTGATCGAGCGCAGCGTCGTCGACTTCCCTGCTCCGTTCGCACCGAGCAGGGTCACGATCTCGCCTTCACGTACCTCGATCGAGATCCCCTTCAGCGCGTGGATCGAGCCGTAGTAGGTGTGGACGTCGGCCAGCTCGAGGATCGGCCCGCCGCCGTTCGAGCTCGTCACGAGAGCCCCCGGCGCTTCATGTCCTCGACCGCCGCCTTGCCGAGGTACGCCTCGATCACGCGCTCGTCCTGCTGCACCTCGCGCGGGCTGCCCTCCGCGATCTTCTCGCCGTAGTCGAGCACCGATACGCGGTCCGAGATCCCCATGACGACGCGCATGTCGTGTTCGATCATCAGCACCGTCAGCTTCTCCTCCTCGCGCAGGCGGCCGACGAAAGCGGTGAACTCGGCCGACTCCTGCGGGTTCATGCCCGCGGTCGGCTCGTCGAGCAGCAGCAGCTGCGGGTCGGTCGCGAGCGCGCGCGCAACCTCGAGCCGGCGCTGGTCGCCGTACGGCAGGTTGCGCGCGACCTCCTCGGCCTTGCGCGCGAGCCCGGTGAACGCGAGCAGCTCGCGCGACCGCTCGCGCACCGCCTTCTCCTCGCGCCGCACCGCCGGCGTGCGGAGGACGGACTGGAACATGTTGGCCTTCATGCGCGAGTGCCGCCCGACCATCACGTTCTCGAGCGCCGTCATGTTCTGGAAGAGGCGAATGTTCTGGAAGGTGCGCCCCATCCCGCGCTCGGTGATCGCGTGCGGAGGCTTGCCGGTCACGTCCTCGCCGAGGAAGGAGATCGCCCCCGACGTCGGCTTGTAGACGCCCGTGAGCATGTTGAAGAACGTCGTCTTGCCCGCGCCGTTCGGGCCGATCAGCGACACGACCTGGCCGCGGGGAACGGTGAAGTCGACGTCGTTGACCGCGACGAGGCCGCCGAACTCCTTCCGCACGCCCTCGGCGACGAGGACGCTGCCGTCGCCGTTCTCGCTCATACCTCGGCCCCCTGCGCGTCGAAGTGCGCCTGCTCGTGCGTGACGTCGTACAGCGGCTGGTCGTGCACGCCTTCGTGGAACTCGGCGGCGCGGCGTCGTGATGGGATCAGCCCCTCGGGTCTGAACAGGACGACGACGATCAGGATCACCCCGTAGATCCCGCCCGAGTACAGCGGCACGTCGATGTTCGGCCGCCAGCCGGCGACGTGGATGTTCGAGTTGAGCCAGGCGCCGGTGTTCGCCAGGCCCTCCTGGTTGAGGTACGCGAGGAACGCGGCGCCGACGATCACGCCCCAGACGTTGCCCATGCCGCCGAGCACGACCATGCAGAGGATGAAGACGGAGATGTTGAAGAAGAAGTCGCCCGGGAACGTCGAGCTCTTGTAGACGCCGTAGTAGGCGCCCGCGACGCCGCCGAAGAACGCCCCGCTCGCGTACGCCCAGGTCTTCGTGCGCATCAGCGGGATGCCCATCGCCGCCGCCGCCGTCTCGTCTTCGCGGATCGCGATCCATGCGCGGCCGAGGCGCGAGTACTGCAGCCGCAGCGAGCAGAACACGGTGATGGCGAGCAGCAGGATCGCCGTCCAGAAGTAGACGTCCGTGTACTGGATCTGGTGGCCGAGCACCTTCGCGTTGCAGCACGCCAGGTAGTTCGCCGGCAGGAACCCGCCGGTCGCATTCGAGATGCCGTGACCGAAGCCGGGCGAGTCGATCGGCGTGATGCCGTTCGGGCCGTTCGTCAGGTTGAAGCCGAAGAGGCTGTCGCCGTTCCGCGCGATCTGCGGCAGGATCTCGCCGAAGCCGAGCGTGACGATCGCCAGGTAGTCGCCGCGGAGGCGCAGCGTCGGCAGGCCGATCGCGATGCCCGACACCGCGGCGATGATGCCTGCGAGCGGGAGCAGCAGCCAGATCGTGACGTGGACCCCGGGGAGGGTCGGGTCGATCCCGACGGCGCCGAAGTGCCACCGCGTGTGCGCGAACTGTTCCGAGGCGAACCAGGCGGCCGTGTAGGCGCCCATCGCGTAGAACGCGACGTACCCGAGGTCGAGCAGGCCCGCGTAGCCGACGACGATGTTCAGGCCGACGGCCATCATGATGAAGACCAGCATGTAGACGCCGGTCGAGACGTCGGGCCAGACGCCGAAGATCGGGACGGTGAACATCTTCCCGGCGTAGAACGGGTAGAAGACGGCGAGGAGGAGCGCCGCCCCGGCGTAGGCGGGCGGGCGGTACTTCCCCGGGACCCAGCTCAGCACGAAGGCGATCGCGAGCAGCGCCGCGAGCGACCGCGGGCCGGCGACGAGGAAGACGAGGACGAGCCCCGCCTCGGCGGCGATCCGCCACGGGAGCGGCGGCAGCCGCCGGATCCAGTAGATCGCGCCGATCGTGAGCAGGCCGAACCCGAGCGCGTGGTCGAGGAAGAACAGCGGGATCGAGACGAGGATGATGACGCCGATCGAGATCGCGGCACGCTGAGCCGGGTCGAGCCGGCCCCAGCGGGCGCGCAGCTGGTTGCGAAAGCCGATCTCGTCTCCGCTGCGGGCGCTCGCCCCCGTGGTCGCGGCGGCGTCGGTCATCCGCCCTCCGGCGTGCGTTCGCCGAGCAGGCCCTCCGGCCGGAAGACGAGGATCAGGATCAGAATCGAGAAGACGATCGACTCGGTCCAGTCCGAGCCGGGCGCGTGCCACGGGAGTCCCTCGTTCCAGTTCTGGATCAGCCCGATGAGGAGACCGCCGAGCACCGCACCCGGCAGGTTCCCGATGCCGCCGAGCACCGCCGCGGTGAACGCGATCAGCCCGAGCTGGAAGCCCTGGTCCCACCGGACCGTGGTGACGTTGTAGGCGTAGAGGAAACCGGCCGCACCGGCGAGCGCGCCGGCCAGCAGGAACGTGAACGAGATCGTCTTGTTGACGTCGATGCCCATCATCGCGCTCGCGTCCATGTCCTGCGCCGTGGCCCTCATCGCCTTGCCCTGCCGTGTGCGCTGCACCAGCCAGAGCAGCATGAGCAAGACCGGGATCGTGAAGAGGAACACGATCAGCATGTTCCAGGTGACGGTGACTCCACCGACGCTCAACACGCTGGACGTCGGGAACACGCTCGGCGCGGGCACGTAGTTCGGCCCCCAGAAGATCAGGCCGATGTCCTCGATGATGAAGCTCGCTCCGATCGCGGTGATCAGCGGGGCGAGTCGAGGCGCATTGCGAAGCGGGCGGTACGCGACCCGCTCGATGAGCGCGTTGATCAGGCCGCACGAGATCATGACCATGAACAGGGTCACGATCAGGATCGGGACGATCACCGGCCCCTGGCCCTCGTGGAGGTTGAAGAACGTCGTGGAGTAGGTGATCGTGAACATGCCGCCGAGCATGAACACGTCGCCGTTGGCGAAGTTGATCAGCTCGAGGATGCCGTAGACGAGGGTGTAGCCCAGCGCGATCAGCGCATAGAGGCAGCCGACGGTCAGCCCGTAGACCGAGACCTGGACGAAGGTGCTCGGCGACTTCGTGAAGTTGATGATCAGCCAGAGGACGAGGCCCACGACGAAGGCGAGGCCGATCGCGGAGATCAGCCCTGGCCGTGGGATCCGTCGTGCGAGCGGCGGGGCGGAGGCGTCGGCGGCCACAGTCGAGGCGACTTTAGCGTCCGCGAACGAAAATGTCCTGCTCCAGAGGGTGGGATCCTGCGTCCCGGGCGAGGGCTACGATCGGAAGGCGAGCCGAAGTGGCGGAACTGGCAGACGCGCCGGACTCAAAATCCGGTGCCCTCCGGGGCGTGTGGGTTCGATTCCCACCTTCGGCATCGGTTTCGACCGGCTCACACGCGCCGCCGGCGCGGGAGGCCGCGCCGGCGGGTCGTTGCGCAAGATCGACCGGTTCCGCGTGCCGTCAGGCGGAGCCGAGGCGGTACATCCGGTCGAGGGCCTGCCCGCGAAGCTCGAGAGCGCGGAGCGCCCGGCTCGTCGAGCCGGCCTTGACGACGAGGTTGTACCGGCGGTCGAGCGCCTGCCCTCTCACGACGAGCGCGTGAATCGCCTGCGTTCCCTGGACCGGCGGCCGCGTCGCCGCCGAGGCGACCGGCACCGTCCCCAACGCCGCGAGAAGCGCGACTCCGACTGCGTGTGCTGCGATCCGGGTGCGTGACATGTGCTGCTCCTTCTCTCGACTCCGGTCGCCTTGCGCAACCGACTGCTGCGAAGGTACGACGGCCGCGGAGGGGCGTCGTTTCGCGCAACGACGCTGGGACCGTTCGCGCCCGAACACACGGAACCGCTAACGGGCGCGGCGTGCGAGCTCGGCGGTATCGAGGATGCGAATGCGTCCGCGCTCGAGCTCGATCGTCCCGCGCTTCGCCTCCTCGCGGAGCACCTGGTTGACGGTTGGACGGCCGGCGCCCGAGAGCTCGGCGATCACCTCCTGCGTCAACGGCACCGTCACCACGCCGCCCCCTCCGTCGCCGTACAGCTCGGCCAGTTCGACGAGCCGGCGCCGTACACGCTTGTCGACCGGCAGGTACAGCGCCTCGAGCAGCCGCTCGTTCATGACGTGCAGCTCGTTGACCAGGAGCGACCACAGGAAGCGATCCGCACCGGGATACGACGCGCGGATGAGATCGAAATCCGTCTGGTAGACCGAGTACGTCTCGCCGTCCTCCACCGCGGCGACGGTGGCCGTGCGCTTTACCTCGTCGGAGAGAAGCGCCATCTCGCCGAACGTCGCGCCCGGGCCGCGAATCGCCACCGTGGCGGTGTCTCCGAGCGGCGTCATGATCCGGATCGCGAACCGGCCGCGCGCGATCAGGTGGAGGCAGTCGGCCGGGTCGCCGCGGTGAAAGACGACTTCGTTCCTCGCGAAGCTCCGCCGCCGCGCGACCTGGAGGATCGTGCGCAGCTCCTCCTCCGGCACGCCCGCGAGCAGCGCCCACTGCATGGCGCCAGCCTACGGAGCTGCGGCGCCGGCGCCTAACCGGTGAGCGGCGGCGTCGCCGGCGCCACGAGCCCGACCCGGCCCGCGCTGCAGGCCTTCGCGCCGCGCAGGCCGACGACGAGGATCCCCGGCGTCTGCGGCGACACCGTCGTGCGGAAGACCCCGGTGGAGCCGGTGTTGCCGGACCGCCGGATGCCCGGGCCGACGAGCACGACGGTCACGCCGGCCGCAGGCTTCTTGCCGACGCGGAGGCGGACGGTGACCGGCTGCCTCGTTCCGTCGGCGGTGAGCGTCTGCGGCGAGACCGACACGGTCGTGCACTTCGCCGGCGGCAGGAACGGCGCGAGCAGCTTCGTCTTTGCCGAGGCTTTCGCCTGGCACGGAGCCGGCACGGCCGGTTTGCAGGCAGCGGTAACGGTGTTGACGATCGTCGTGCCGGCGTGCGCGATCAGCGCGATGCGGACGCCGACGGCGACCGACTGGCCGTTGACGAGGTCGCCGAAGTGACAGAGCAGGGCGCGGCCTGCATTCGCGATCGCGCAGCTCCCGGGGTTCGGCTTGTGGACGATCGCGACGAACCTCGAGCCCCTCGGAGCCTGGTCGACGAGCGACGAGTTGGTCGCAGGTCCCGTGGCCGTTATGCGGATGTCGTACTCGAACGTCGCCGTTCCCAGGGCCGTCAGGTAGACGCTCGCCGGCGCCGACTTCGCGACCGAGAGCGCGAGCACCGGCGCGGGCGGCTCGGGCGACGGCTCGGGCGGTGACGGCGGCGGCGGCGGAGGCGGCGGCGGTTGCGGCGGTTCCGGCGGGGGGACGACGATCACGAGCACGCCGGCGAGCGCGGCGTCCTCGACGCGGTTGCCCTCGCCGTCGGTCCCGGACGCGGTGATCGTGTCGGTCTGCGTCGCCGTCACGTTCGCCTGGAAGGTGCAGATGAGGCTCTCACCCATCGGCAGCGTGTGCGGCAGCGAGACGGCGCTTCCCGATCCGTCCGTGCACGACGCCTTGACGGGGCCGTCGATCAGGTCGCCGTAGATCGAGTCGGTGAGCCGGTCGATGTTCAGCGCATCGGCGGTCGACGTGTTGGTCACGATCGCGGTAAAGCTGACCGTGCCGCCGTTCTGGAGGATCCGCGGCGACGCCGACTTGGTGACGGAGATGCCGGGCTGCACGTCGGTGACGTCGACGGTTGCGGTGTCCGACTCGCTCGCCGTCTCCCCGGAGGCGTCGGTGATCGTCCCGGTCACGGTGTCCTTGTGCGAGGTCCCTCCTCCACCGGTCACGTCGCCCACGAAGCTGCACGTATAGGTGTCCTCGCCGCCGAGCGTCCCGTCGGAGGCCTCGAGCGGAACGCCCGTGGCGCAATCGGAGCTGATCCAGGTGTGGTCGGAGTCGGGCGAGCCCGAGTCGAGGTCGCCGTACACATCGTCGTGCAGGGAGGTCAGTGTTACCGGGGCATCGGCCGTGTTCAGGACGGTCACGTCGAACCGCACCTGGCCGCCCGGCTCGTCGATCGCGGTCGGGTCGGCGGCCTTCCCGACCCAGACCGAGATGCCGCGTTTCTTGTTCGTGAAGGTGCACGTCACCCGCTGCCCGTCGTGCACGTCCACGCCGCCCGCGACCACCACCCCGTTCCCCGACGTGATCGTGGTGCCGTTCTGGTCGGCGCAGACGTAGCTGCTGTCGTAGAGCGGACCGGTGAGCGGATCGACGAACTCCTCCGACACCTGGTGGTTGTCGGCGCTGACACCGACGAAGTCGGTCGCGAAGTCCTGATCCGAGCTCGTCTTCTTGGTCACCCCGTCGATCAGCAGCGAGACGGCCGTCGTATGCCCGACGAAGTGCTTCGCGACGCGGAGCTGGCCGCGGTCGACCTGGTCCCTGAAGGTGCAGGCGACCGCGTCGTTCAACGCGAGGCTGCCGATCGTGATCGTCGGGGCCTGGGCGACGGACAGCGAATCGCCGTTCTTCGTGCACGCGACGCTTCCGAAGTGGTAGCCGGGCTTGCCGACGTCGGTGAGCACGATCTGGCTCGAGATCGTCGTCGGCGACGGCTTCCACGCGAACGTCGTCCTGCCGACGTTGCCGGCGAAGTCGTTCGCGGTCGTGCCGGTGCGCGTGTTCCCGCCGGACGGCGGCCCCGTGACGACCCCCGGCGCGAACCAGCGGTAGCTGTCGCTCGCCTGGCCCGAGACGGTGACCGTGCCTCGGAAGTCCCAGGCGTTCTCCGGTCCGAAGGTTCCGTCGCCGGTCTGGTCCACCAGCTTCGTCACGTCGACGTGGAGCGAGCAGAGCGCTCGGCCGATCGTCGCGAGCGCTTCCTGCAGCTGCTGGAAGTCCGAGATGACCGTGTAGTCGGACGTGATCAGCGGATGCTGCGGGAACTGGACGGGGCCGGAGATGCCACGGAGGCGGATCTGGCTGCCTGCATTGGTCAGCGCCGCGCCCACGCCCATGGCGAACATGTGGGCACCGGCCCCCTTCAGCTGGTTGGCCGCGAGGAACGCCGGGTTCATGACGGAGTAGGAGCCGTCCGGGAAGCCCGTCTCGGCACCGGTCGCGGTATTCCGCGCGGTCGGATCGCCGTCGGTGACGAACACGACGAACTCGGGCTTGGGATTGAGGCTGTTCAGCGACTGGAGCGCGTCCTGCCAGTTCGTATATCCGCTCGGGTTGTAGGTGTTGTTGATGTAGCTCGCGAACGGGCCGCTGGCGAAGCTCTGCGTCACGGTGTTGTAGGTCTGGGGCGGCGTTCCCAGCTGGCGCGTCCTCGCCGTCGTGCTGAAGTCGAGCACGGCAAGCTGCGCCCCGCTGTCGACGAGGCCGTCCACGAACGCCGTCGCGCCGTCGCGCACCGCCTTCGTCGCGCCCTGCGTCGTGCCGATGGAGCCCGACGCGTCGAGCACGAGAGCAACGCGCATGTCGCACCGCGGCACGAGCGTCGGATTCGCCGTCAGCGTCGCGATGGTGAAGTCGGCGTTGTCCGACGCGATCGAGCTGCCCGAGCAATCGTTGGTCGAGTAGAGGCGCACCATCACGCGCGCGGGGCTCGGCGTCTGCTCGGGAAGCGTCACGTTGTCGAGGTACTCGGTCGGCGTGCCACCCGTGTGGTTGCCGGTGTTCAGACAAGTCGTCGAACCGCTGCCGATCGCGTAGTTGGTCGAGTACCAGCGCTCGCCCGTCGAGAGCGTCGCGGTGACCTTGACGTCGACGACGCTTCCCGGTGCGGCGGCCCCCGTGACGACCTCGTCGTGGTTCTTCGCGTCGACGAGCGTCGCGGTGGCGGACGCCGCAGGTGCACCGGTCCCGACACCCGCGACCCACAGCGCAGCCGCAAGCACGACGAGCGAGACGACTCCTGCCGTCCCAACCCTTCTGCGACCCCAGCTCTTCGCGGCACTCACCCCCAAACCGGGACCGCCGCACGTCACCGGTCTTCGTGACGTTCGCCTTCGGAGCGAACTGGCGGCAAACCTACAGCCCGAAGGCCGCGCGGTCAACGGGGTCGTATGCTTCGATTCGAGCATCGTGAGAGCCGGACCGCTCCGGTTTGCGCAGGCGCTCGTTTGCGCGGGCGCTCTCGCATCGGTGCTCGCCGTCGCCGCGGCGGGAGCGAGCCACACACGCCTGCCGGCGAGCGCACGGGTGTCGGTGATCGGTGCCGGCGACGTCGAGTGGCCGCGCGTCGCCGTTCGCGTGCGCCCGAGCCGCGCGGCCCGCGCCATCCGCACGTTCGGCCGCTTCCGCTCCGACTACCGGCCGCGCGTCGTGCTCGCACTCGGCGCCGTGCGCGACGCGTCGGGCACGCCGACCTGGTACCGGGTCAGCCTTCCCGGCCGGCCGAACGGGCACACGGGCTGGATCCCGGCCGGGAGCGTGTCGCTCCATCCCGTCGACCGCTGGCTCGTCATCCTCCGAGGCGCGCGGCGTTTCGAGTTCGTCGAGCGCGGTCGGGTCGTCCGCTCGGGGCCTGTCGCGATCGGCGCGCCCAGGATGCCGACACCGCTCGGCCTCTTCTACGTGCAGGACGGCTTCCGTCCAACCAAGGATCCGATCCTCGGCGCGTACGCCTTCGAAACGAGTGCCTACTCACGGCTGTCCGAGTGGCCGGGCGGCGGCGTCGTCGGCGTGCACGGCACGAACACGCCCGCGTTGATCGGACAGGCGGTCTCGCACGGCTGCGTCCGGCTGCGGAACGCGGACATCGACTACCTGCGCACGCGCGTTCCGCCCGGCACGCCCGTGAAGATCGTTCGTTAGCGGCTGCGCGCCACGAAGCCGAAGGTCACTGCCCCGGGGTGGTCGACCGCGCGCAGCACGTCGCCGCGGTCGACGAACCGTTGCTCCGACACGAACGGCCGCCACGAGCCGCTCGAGCGAACCTCGACCTGGTCGAAGCGGAAGGCGAACGAGTTGCACACGGTCCTCTTCGCGCTCCAAGACTCCGCGGTCGCGATCGGCTTCCACCGTCCGCTCGAGCCGGGCAGCAAGACGGGCTCGCCGGCTGGCGTCCCATCGACCCAGACGCGCCAGCGGTCGGAGCGGTTGCCGAGCGCAGCGATCGCGACGCGATGCGACTCGCCCGCGCGAACCGACGCGCGCAGCGTCGTCACGTCCGGCTGCTCACCGTTCCGCTCCGTCTCGGCGTACACGAAGAGCGTTCCGGAGGACAGCGACGCGATCCCGACCTGCAACCACTCGTCGGTCCCGCCCGGACCGTCGCCGGGGCCGCCTACCCCGACCCACGCCGCCACGTGGCCGGCAGCGACCTGCGGGGCCGCCAGCGGCGTGATCGTGGCGCGAACGCCCTGCGAGACGGCGTCCGCCCGGTGGCCCGCGTACGTGTAGCCCGCGGGCGCGCCGGAGGTGCAGCCTCCCGTGACGGCGGCCGCGTTCGACCCTCCCGCCGTCGCCAGCCCGGCGACGGCGACCAGGACGAGCAGGGCGACGCGCGTCATCACTCCTCGATCGGTACTCCGCTTCGGAAGCCGGTTCCCTCGGACGGATGATCAAGGCGGAGGACGCGCGCGTCAACTACGGAGGCGGCGGCGCGACGCGGTAGTCGACGCGAACGGTCCCTGCGGGCCCCCGCAGCTTCACCAGGCGGAAGTGCCACGTCGCCTGCGGCATCGGGCACCACTCCTCGCCCTGCCTGCACGCGAGACGCCCGCGGTCGTGCGTGCAGGCGAGCGTGGGATCGCGTGGGGTCGGCCAGCTCTGCACGCCCGCTCCGGCGAGCTTCGGAATCGTCGCGACGACGTATGCCCGCACGCCGCGCGGAACCGTGATCCGGTTCACGAGGATGACGCCGCTTCGCTCGCGCATGGTGAACGTGCGCGACGCGGGGCCCGCTGCGAGCGAGAAGCTCCGCGTCGTCTGAAAATGCAGCGGGGCTGCGGCGATCATCGACACGAACTACGTTCGCACCGTTCGTCGAGGTCCGCGCCGACCGGGCCGCGGGTCGCCGGCAACCCACAGCCCGATGGGCGGTCACATGTTCGGACAGTTCGTCGAGCTGCCCGAGCCGTTCGGAGCGGACGGCGTGGTCGTCGACGGTGTCGTCGTCGACGGGGTCGTCGCCGACGGCGTGCTCGAGGACGAGCCGCTGCTCGACGAGCCCGTGGCGGCGTTCGCAATCGCGACCACGCCTCCGGCAATCGCACCGGTCGCGAGCAGGCTCGCGACGATCTTCCGGAGTCTCATCACTTCGCCTCCTTTCGTCGTGTCGTTGTCGTGTCGGTTCAGAATCTGAAGGTGCCGCCTGTGAGTTCCCGATGAGTACGTTGAGAGTTCGCTACGCGCTCGCGGCGGCGCTCGTCGCCGGCGCGGCGGGTTGCGACAGCAGTTCCACGCACGGCGGAGGTGCAGGCCTCGTCGCGATCGGCGCGGGGCTGCGCGGGCCGTCGGGCCTGCACGCGACCGTCTACGCGCGCGGGATCAGGCATGTCTCCGCGTTCGCGTTCGACGCGCGCGGCCGGCTGTGGGCGACGGCGTCGGGCGCGACGTCACACGGCGGCGACGGCGTGTTCCTGATCGCGCGGCGCGGTGCGCAACCGGTGCGGGTCGTCGCCGGGCCGAAGGGGCCGCTCGGGCTCGTCTGGGTCGGGCACAGCCTGTACGTGAGCTCGCTCGGCGCGGTCACGCGCTTCTCGGAGCTCCGAGGGACGCACTTCGGCGACCGCCGCACGGTGCTGAACGGGCCGGTCGCGGCCGGAGAGAACAACAACATCGTGCGCGCTCCCGGCGGCCGGCTCGTGATGGGCATCTCGTCGACGTGCGACCACTGCGTCCCGCCGTCGCCGTGGGCGGCGACGATCGTCTCGTTCCGGCTCGACGGCTCCGGCCTCGCCGTCTTCGCGCGCGGGATCAGGGCGGCGTACGGGCTCGCCTTCTACCCCGGGACGAGCGACCTGCTCGCGACGATGAACCAGCGCGACGATCTCGGCGCGAAGACGCCGGGCGACTGGCTCGCGCTCGTGCGCAGCGGCGAGGACTGGGGCTTTCCCGCCTGCTACGGCCAGGGCGGCCCGGCGTGCGGCGGCGTTCCCGAGCCGGTCGCCGTGCTCGACAGGCACGCGGCCGCGGGCGGTGTCGCCGTCCTCACGGCCGGCTCGGTCGGCGGACGGTTCGCCGGCTCCGCCGTCGTCGCCGAATGGCAGACCGGCAAGGTGCTGCGGGTCCCGCTCACCCGTACGTCGACCGGCTACCGCGGCACCGCGCAGCCGTTCGTCACGGGTATCGCCAACCCACTTCCCGTCGCGATCACGCGCAGCGGTGCGCTGCTGATCGGCGACTGGTCGAGCGGGACGATCTACCGCATCAGCGGGTAGCGGCGGATCGTCACGCGCGGATCCGGCTCGCGAGCAGCCTCGCCACGCGGATCTCGGCCGGGAAAACGACCGAGGCGGCCGCGTCGGGTGACGTGACCGTCAGCGTCACCTCGGTCCGGCCACGCCCGACGAGCACGGTGTCGAGCCGAACCGGGACGGTCGTCCCGTTGCTCGTGACGTCGATCACGGCGCGGAACGCGGCCGTGTGCGTCGCGAGCTGTGGGAACGCGACCTTCCGCACCGATGCGACCTTCCCACTCGTGCCGACGGCCTTCTGCATCGCCGAGCGGAGGCACGGCACGAGCTTCGGCGTCTGCACCGATCGCTGCCAGTCGAGCTGCACCATCTTCGCGGTCTGCAGCACCTGCGCTTCGCTGTCGAACTCGAGCCCCGCGTTCTTGTAGTCGCTCTCGGCCGCCCCCGTGACCACGAGATCGGACTGCTTCGGCGCGAAGCTTGGGCACAGCGGCGCCGAGGAGAGGTCCGGCTTCTTCGCGCCGCCCTTCCAGCCGGGCGCGGTGCCGAGGTCGGAGCGCTTCAGCACCACCGCGTGGGCGTTCGCCTGGTCGGCCGCGTTCAGGTGCACTTGCTCCTTGTTGCCGTCCGCGGATGCGACGCCCGCGGAGACGAGCGCGACGATCGCGCCGGTGACGACGTGGCGCTTCAGCGGACGACGAAGGTCCGTGACACGAGCACGCGCTGGCGCGCCGGAGCGACCGCCGCGCGCAGGACGACCATGTACGCGTAGCGGCCGGGTGCGAGGCGCTTCAGCGGGAAGCGGACGAGCGGGGTCCACGCCGCCTTCGCGTAGCCGTGGGTCTGCAGCACGGGCTTGACCTTCCGCGCCTGCCGCACCGACAGGGTGCCGCGGCCGGCTGCCGGCACGATCGACGCGCGGTAGGTGGCGTCCTCGCCGACGCGCACGCCGAAGCTCCAGACGCGCTGCTTCCACCAGTGAGCCTTCTTGCTGGAGCCGAAGAGCGCACGCGCACCGACGACCGTGTTCGCGTGCTTCCACGCGACCCTCGCGCCGGCGCAGCGCGCGCCGGCTGCGAGCGCCGTCTTCACCGTGTCGTAGGACGGGCGCTTCGAGCCGTCCGCACGCTCGAGCCCGCTCTGGAAGCCGCCGAGCTGCGTCTCGTCGATGAACGGCGCGAACAGCACCGACGCAATGGACGGATCGCAGGCGGAGCGCGCGATGATCTGGCCGTAGACCGTCGCCTGCGCGGCGTCCGACGTGACCGCGACGTTCTCTGCGCCCGTGTACGCGGACGCCGACGACGCGGGCACCGCCGTCTGCCAGCCGATCTCGTCGATCGAGACCTTGAGCCCGCTCTCGACGGTCGGCTGCGCGGTGCCGCCGAACGCGTCCCACAGGGCCTGCTTCACGCGCGCGAGGTTCGCGAAGCCGGCATCCGGCCAGTCGAAGCCACGGGCGAGCGAGTCGCGGTTCGAGCGCGGGTAGGCGTGATAGCCGAACTCGTCCATCAGCGGCTTCGTGCGGCCGCTCGCGCGATAGGCGGCGCCGAGATCGGCGAGGAAGCGAACCGGAGAGCGCGACGCGTTGGTCGCCGCGCCCGACATGTCGTTGCCGCGGCTCGAGAGGACGCCGCCGACGATCGTAAGCGTCGGATCGACGGCTTTGAGCGAGTCGTACGTGTCGGCGAGCATGCGCTCGTATCCGATCGCCGCCACGGCCTTGCCGTGGACGAACTGCGGTTGCCAGAACCGCGGCTGGTTCGGCTCGTTGCCGACCACGAAGGTGTGCACCTGCCGGTAGCGCTTCGCGAGCGCCGCGGCCCACCGCGCGAAGGACTGCGCGCGCGTCGGCGACATGCCGACGCCGCTCGCGGTGGCCGGACGGATCGCGAGCCGTACCTGCACGTTCTCCGCGGTGGCGATCGCGATCGAACGGTCGAGGAAGGGGCGGTCCGTGACCTGCGCCGGGTGAGCCGCGTCCCAGGTGACGGTCATGCGATCGTCGTGCAGCCCCAGCGACGCCAGCTGGGCGAAGAACGCCGCGCCGCCGTCCGGAGCGTACTTGCCCGTGTCGTCGGCGACCCCGAAGCGCACCGGCACCAGGTGCGTGGCGGTCGCCGCGGTCTGCGCGGCGACGGCGGCGCCGAGGAACAGGACCACGGCGACGAGCGCTCCGCGACGCATGACAGCGTTGTACCGGGACCGGCGGACGGCGTTCACTGGGGGGATTTTGTGGGGATTTGGAGGGGTTTTCGAGGGGAGGGGTACCTCGAACGAGGGATACCGTAGCGGGGATCTCCCCCGGGCGCCAAGTCCTCAAACGACAGGCGGGGCGCCGTCGCCGCTCCGCGCCAGCAGCCCGGCGCCCGCGACGACCAGCACGAAGGCGGCCACCCGGGCGGCTCCGGCCGCGCCGCCCGGCACGTGCTCATGGAAGAGCAGCAGGCCGGCGGCGATCGGCAGCGCATTGGTCGCCAGCGTGCTCAGCCCGGCGGTGACGAGTGCACCGCCGCGCTGGAAGGCGAGCTGCAAAGCCGCGAACGCCGCTCCGTGCGAGGCGAGCACCGCCACGACCAGGACGACGTCCCCGGCCACCGCCGCTTTGGTCGCGACGTCCCCGGCGGCATAGAGCGTGCCGGCGGCGAGCCCGAGACCGGCGCCTCCGGCCAGCACGCGCGACACGGGGCCGGCGAGCACGACGACGGCGGCGAGCGAGCCTGCGAGCCAGAGCAGCACGGCGCCCGCCGTCGTCGTCCGGCCCTGCGCGATCCCGCCGGCGAGGGACGCGGCGAGCAGCGCGAGGCCGGCGATCGACAGCGCGACGGCCGTCTGCTCGCGGCGCGACAGGCGCTCGCCGCGCCGCCGCTGCACGATCAGTGCGAGCAGGCCGATCCCGCCGGCCGACACGCCCTGGACGAGCGACAGCGGTGCGAGCGCGAGCGCGCCGACATACAGCGCCCAGCCGGCGAGCCCGGTGACGAAGCCGCCGAGCCAGCGCGGGCTGCGGAGCAGCGCGCCGAGCGCCTGCCGCGGACGGCGGAGCGCGAGCGCGGGCAGCGTCGCGACCGCATCGTGCTGGACGACCCAGCCGACGTTGAGGGCGAAGGTCGAGCCGAGCGCCAGGCCGAGCCCGCCGGCGAACGTCAGCGACGGCCTCCGCCGAACGGAAGGTATGCCTCGGCGGCGAGCGCGGCGAGGCCGACGCGCGGCAGGTCGCGCCGGTGCTCGTACACGACGAACCGCCGCTCCCAGACCGGGAAGAACTTGCGGTTGAAGAGCAGGAGGTTGTCGAGCTGGAAGTGCCCCTTCATCGCGAGCAGCGCCCGTCGCTGCACCTCCTGCAGCCCGCTCAGGTCCGCGCCCGGCGTCAGGAGGCGCGCAAACGGCGAGAAGTTCAGCGACACGCGGCGGAAGCCGTGTGCACGCGCCCACGCGATGCTCTCGCAGATCAGCCACTCGTTGAAGCCGTTGGGCACGCCGTGGAGCCGCGGCATCGACGACAGCGACAGCGAGCCTCCGGCGCCGGCGATCGCGAAGTGCAGGAACCCTGCCGCCCGCCCGTCGGGATCGAGGCCGATCACGAAGACGGCGTCGCTGTCTCCGAGCGTGAAGAGCGCGTCGAGCGCCATCGCGAAGCCGCGCTCGGGCACGTCGCCGCGCCAGCGTGCCGCGACCGCCTCGAGCTCGGCCCGCAGCTCGGCGTCGAGCTCGCCCGGTCGGAGCACCGCGACCTGGTAGCCGGCGGCGTGCAGCCGGCTGACGGACTGGCGCACCTTACGGATCGGCCGCCCGTCGAGCGAGAACGCCGCTGCGTCGACGATCGCCTCGTCGCCGTGGTAGAGCGCGTGCAGGCCGTGAGCGCGGTAGAGGTCGAGCCGGCTCTCCGACGCGCCGAGCACGGCGATCCGCCAGCCGCGCTCGCGCGCATGCACCACGAACGAGCCGACGAGGCCGGAGAGCTCGTCTTCGGGGCCGATCGGGTCGCCGGAGACGATCGCGACACCGTGCACGACGCGGTACGCGAGCAGCGAGCGCTCACCCTCGCCGAAGAAGTACGCCTTGTCGCGCCGGAGCGCGAACGGCGCGAGCGTATCGGTGCCGAACGTGTGGACGAGCTCGCGCGCCAGCTCACGCTCGCGCACGACCTGCTGCACGCGATGACGCCAGGGCGCGATCAGCGCCGCGCTCACCCAGACGACGCCGAAGGCCGACAGCAGCGCGAGCGCGAGCGGGAACCAGTCGCCGAATCCCCCCTCGAGGTGCGGCGAGCCGCCGAGGTGCAGGCCGAGCGCGCCGGCCGCGATCTCGTCGAGCGCGAAGCGCGGGCTGAACGGCTGGTCGGCGACCATCCGGTTGAGCCAGAGCGCCGCGGTGCCGAGCCCCGCGATCGCACCGAGCACGAGCACGGCCCGCACGAGAGCGCGACGGCGCATGTCGGGAGCATCCGGCCCGTCGAACGAATCGCGTCGTGCGACGAGCAGAACGACGACGATCGTCGACGCGAGCGTGCCGCTGTTCAAGCCGTGCAGCACGTGCAGCGTCGCGGACAGCGCCGCCAGCGCGGTCGCGACGCGCCAGGCGCGGCGCCGCCGGCGCGCGAGGCCGCGTGCGGCGACGATCAGCGCGAGGCCGACGAGCGTCGCCGCAGCGCGCGTGAGCGGTCCGACCCCGTCGGGCGTCAGCGCGCGCACGATCCCCTCGTTGTCGCCCGGGAGGACCCCGTGCACGAAGTCGAGCGCACCGGCGAAGGCGACGAGCGCGGCGATCAGCAGCGGGCCGGCCGGCCGCTTCCGTTCGGGGCGGGCGAGCAGCGCTCCGCCGAGCGCGGCGATCGCCGCAGCGGCGTACACCGACGACGACCGGGCGGCCGCGTCGAGCGCCTGCTGCGCAGGGATCTGGCGGACGATCGCGATCGAGGCCGCCAGGGCGGCGTACTGCCATGCTCCGACGCCGACCGCGAGCAACCCGGCGGCGGCGAGACGTGCGACGCGCGCCCAGCGCGCGACCGTCCCGAGCAGGACCGCCGTGGCGCCCCAGACGCAGACGAACGTCAGCAGCGGCACCGACGAGTGTCGCGCGAGCTCGTCGAGCGGCAGAGCCTCGCCCACCCGCGGGCGCACCGAGAACAGACCGCGGCTGACGTACAGCCACCCCGTCGACGCGACGACGATCCCGAGCGAGAGCGGCAGCGCAGCGGCTCTACGCACGGCTACTCCCGAGATGCCGCGAGGCCACCATGTACGCGCGCCACGCGTTGCCGCGCCAGAGCGCCCAGTCGTGACCACCGCGCACGATGCGGAACCGGTTCGCGATGCCGTCTGCGGAGAGTGCGGCCGCGAAGGCGGCGTTCTGCTCTCTGAAGCGATCGTCGCTGCCCGTGTAGAACCAGACGAACACGCGCCCACGCCGGAGCGCCCGCGCCGACGCGGCGAGCGTGTCGAGCGGGCTGTTCGCACGAAGCAGCGTGCGACGGTGCCCGAAGATCGAGCCGATGTCGTCGGCGCGCGCGTAGCCCGACCAGCTCTCGAGCACGCCGAACTCGCGTGGATGGTGGAGGCCGATGTTGAGCGCGCCGTACCCGCCTTCCGACAGCCCGGCGAGCGCCCGCCAGCGCGGCGACCGGATCGTGCGCAGGCGCGCATCGATCGCGTGCACGAGGTCGCGCGACACGAACGTCGCCCAGCCCTGGTTCTTCCCGATCCCGTTCGCCCACTCCTTGTCGGTGAACGAGCCGGTCGAGCCGAACGGCATCACGAGGATCAGCGGACGCGCGCGGTGCAGCGCGACCAGCTCGTCCTCGACGACGCCCATGCGCACGGTCTGCAGGAAGGCGCCGGGTCGCCCGGGCACGCCGTGCAGCAGGTACATCACGCCGTAGCGGCGGTGCGGGTGCGCGGCGTAGCCCGGCGGCAGGTAGACGTCGACGGGCTGCCTGCGACCGCCGAGCGCGGCACTCGCGACGTACATCCGCACGGTGGTTCCGTGCGCGTCGACCCACGCCGGATCGTGCGGAGGCGCGAAGCCGCGGTACAGCCAGAAGTTGTCGACGTAGCGGAACACCGCGACCCCGCCCACCGCCAGGAAGATCGCGAGCAGCGGGAGGACGACCCACGCCGCGCCTGCGCGAGGGAAGGTGGGAGCGACCACCGCCATGTTCTATTGCCGCGCAGGTTTCCCGCGGGTGGAGCGCGTGTTACGCGGTGGTTACGGCGCAGCGGGCGCGAGGTGCGAGAGGGCGAGGTGCAGCCAGACGACCGCGTGGCGCTGCCAGAGCGCCGTCGCGTGTCCACCCGGATACACGTCGAAGACGTGCGCGATGCGCACCGCGTTCAGCTCACGGTTCAGCTGGATGTTCTGCGCGAGGAAGCGCCCGTCGCTCTTCCCGACGTAGAAGGCGAAGAACGGATGGTCGGCCTTGATCTCGGGCACCGAAGTCGTGACCAGCGTGTGCAGGCTCGCCCGCGCGTTCGCCGCCGCCGAGCCGCGGTCGAGCTTCACGCGTCCGGTCGGGTCGGTCGGCACGAAGTAGCCCGACCACGACTCGATCGCCGCGTACTTTCCGAGGTGGTTGAAACCGATCGCCGCGGCGCCGTAGCCGCCGGCCGAGAGACCGACGATCGCGCGGCCGCGACGGTCGGCGATCGTGCGGAAGCGTGAGTCGACGACGCGCACGAGCTCGCTCGAGACGTACGTCTCCCAGTTGCGCCCCGCTCCCCAGTCGAGGTACTCGGCGTCGGTGTCGTCGTCGCGCGCGCCCTGAGGCGCGACGAGGATCGCGGGCCGGCCGGTCGCCGCGAGCGCATTCGCGACCCAACGCAGGCCCGCGTAGCTCACCGACGTCGCCGGCAGCCCGTGCAGGAAGTAGACGACGGGATAGCGCCGGGAACCGTCGGCATAGCCTGCAGGGAGCACGACGCGCGCGTGCATCGTCGCCTTCAGGGCTGCCGAGTGGAAGGAGACGTCGAGGTCGGTCTGCGAGCGCCCGGGCGCCGCCGCGTACAGCGCGATTCCCGCCGCGAGGAGCGCGACGGCGGTGGCTACCCTCGAAAGGTGCATGTGATCGCGGCGCTGGTCAGTGCTCTCCTGCTTCCTGGCTTTACGCAAGTGCAAACCGGTCCTGACGGTGGTCGCGTTCTCAGCGGCGTCTTTCCGGGCGAGCTGCGGCCGGGGCTCGTCTACCTCCCGCCCGGATACAGCGCCGCAGGCCGCTACCCGGTGGTGTACCTGCTCCACGGCATGCCGGGCTCGCCGAGCGAGTACCCGTCCGGCACCGGGCTCGTCCGCTTCGCCGACGACGCGATCGCGACGGGCACGCTGCGCCCGTTCATCGGCATCCTGCCGGCCGCCGGGCCTGACGATCGCTACAACGGCGAGTGGGCCGGGCCGTGGGAGGCCGGCCTCGTCGGGGAGATCGTCCCCTGGGTCGACGCCCACCTGCCGACGAGCGCCGACGCCGCCGACCGGGTGATCGCCGGCCTCTCTGCGGGCGGGTTCGGCGCGGTGAACATCGCGCTTCGCCATCCCGGTCTGTTCGGCGCGGTCGAGTCGTGGAGCGGCTACTTCGCGCCGCTGCGCGACGGGCCGTTCCGGCATGCGACCCGCGGCGTGCTCGCGGCGAACGACCCGATCCTGCTCGCACGCTCCGATGCCGAGGTGCTTCGCCGAAACGCAGTCCGCTTCTTCCTCTCGACGGGGCCGGCGCACAGTCACTGGTTCACGCCGGCGCAGACGAGCGACTTCGCGCGCGAGCTGCGCGGCCTCGGAGTCGACGTCACCTACCGCGCGTACGCGAGCGCGAAGCACGAGTACGGACGGCAGCTCGATGCCGGGCTCGACTTCGCCTTCGGTGCGTAGACTCGGCGCTCCATGCGCATCGGGGTCCTGACGGGCGGCGGCGACTGCCCGGGTCTGAACGCGGTCATCCGCGCGGTCGCGCGGCGGTCGTGGGAGCGCGGCCACGAGGTGGTCGGGGTGCGCGAGGGCTGGCGCGGGATGATCGACCAGCTGTTCCAGCCGCTCGGGCCCGGCGAGATCTCGGGGATCCTCCCGCGCGGCGGGACGATCATCGGGACGACGCGGACGAACCCGTACAAGGTCGACGACGGGGTCGACAAGGTGAAGGCCGCGTTCGCAGAGCTCGACGCGCTCGTCGCGATCGGCGGCGAGGACACGCTCGGCGTGGCTGCGCGCGTGTTCGCCGACTTCGGCGCGCCGGTGGTCGGCGTCCCGAAGACGATCGACAACGACCTTGCCGGCACCGACTACACCTTCGGCTTCGACACCGCCGTGCACATCTGCACCGAGGCGATCGACCGCCTCCACACGACCGCGGAGTCCCACAACCGCGTGATGGTCGTCGAGGTGATGGGCAGGCACACCGGATGGATCGCCGTGATGAGCGGCATCGCCGGCGGCGCCGACGTGATCCTCATCCCCGAGAAGCCGGTGGAGCTCGACCAGGTGTGCGACGAGATCCGCCGCCGGCATGCGCGGGGCAAGAACTTCTCGATCGTCGTCGTCAGCGAGGGCTGCGAGCTGCCCGGCGCGGAGGACAAGGGCGAGGTCGACCAGTTCGGGCACCGGCTGCTGGCCAAGCGGGGTGTCGGCGAGCGGCTCGGCGAGGAGATCGAGAGCCGCACCGGGTTCGAGACGCGCGTGACCGTGCTCGGGCACATCCAGCGCGGCGGCAGCCCGACCGCGCGCGACCGCGTGCTGGCGACGCGCTTCGGGCTGAAGGCGTCCGATCTCGTGGCCGACGGGGAGTTCGGGCAGATGGCCGCGCTCCGCGGCGACGACGTGATCGCGGTGCCGCTCGCCGAGGCGACCGCGGAGCTCAAGACGGTACCCGACGACTGGTACGCGGTCGCGCGGACATTCTTCGGGTAACACGTCCCGGCCCGCCGAGTCCCGACCAGCCGACCAGACACGTCCGCACCGTCCCACGGACCGGTCCCGCTCGCCGTACGCCGTGGACGACCCGCCCCACTCCCGGCACACCTGACTGGGCGGCGGCGGCCATGCCTGGCGGCAGCCGACCGACATGGCGATCCAGGCCGAGCCGGTGGATGGTTCGTCGCGGAGTCGGGCGTGTTCCGGCACGGGCCCGTGACGGGCGCCGTTAGACCTCGGCGAGCGGGAAGCTGCGGTGCCGTCGCGGCGGCACGAGGAAGTTCTGGCGGTGCGTCGTCTGCAGGATCGAGTTGAAGCCCTGGTTGCGGTCGCGCGGCGGGAACGGGATCCTGCCGTCGGGCAGCACGCCGTCCATCGCCATACGGTTGCGGCGGAAGTCGTCGCCGGTCGGGTTGAAGACGACGAAGTGGACGCCGGCGGCCGGCGTCTCGCTCACCTCGTCGGCGTGGACGGAGAACGAGAACGGGTTGTCCAGCGTGTTGAAGTCCGCGCGGATGGGCACCGCGGCGCCTTTCGCGTAGACCGTCCCGTCGGCGGCGACCACCGCGTGCTGGAGCCGCGACGTCGTCTGGATCGACGCGCTGTGGCCGATGCGGCTGGACGACCGATAGTCGCGGCGAACGTCGCGCGAGTCGGAGACGTCCTTCGGGCCCTGCGGAACCGTCTGCGTGTTCTGCGGCACCTCGAGGTTCGGTCGGAACGCGGTCGCGACGCGCTCGTCGAAGTCGAAGTTGAGGTACCACGTCTCCAGGTCTTCCTGGATGTGCGACAGGTGCATGTGCGTGCCCTGGCGGAAGTAGTCGCTCCCGCGGAAGTCGACGTACCCGAGCGTCTCGAAGTTCGCGATCTTCCCCGGGCCGATCCCCGCGCGCTGCGTCGAGGTGAAGCCGAGGAAGAGCTCCGACGAGTCCGGGATCAGGGCCGAGCCGGGGACGCCGGCCGCGACGGCAAGCCGCTTCGGCAGCGACTGGCCCCCGTCGAAGCCGCCGCCGACGAATCCGCTGCGGATCGACGTGACGTCGAACAGCTTGGTGTCCTGCAGCCGCTTGGCTGCGTCGTCGATGTGCGCGTGCGTGTCGGAGCGCAGCAGGATCGCGACGTCGTTCGACTCGAGGCGCGTCGACGGCGGGTCGCTGGGGAAGCGATGCGCGTCGAAGATCACCGGCCTGCCGGCGCGCCGGTCGACCGGCAGGAGCCGCCGCATCGCGTCGGGGACGAGGCGCCGGAAGTACGGCAGGCCCCACGCGATCGTGACACCGAGCCCGGCGGGGGACGGCACGTAGTCGGCGTCGATCCCGGCCAGCGTGTGCGCCAGCTCCTGCTGCGCATCGACCAGCCCGGCGCGGTCGGTCGTGAGCCGCGCGGTGATCAGCCGGTGGTGGAGCGGCGGGACGAGCACCTCGACGTCGTTCGACTCGACGATGCGAACCCCGTCGAGCAGGTGCTGCTCGGGCGGCGCCGCGGCGACGGCCGGGCGTGCGGGCGTGCCCGACGAGAGATGGTCGACGAGCTCGTAGATGCCGGTCGCGCCGACGGCGCCCGCGGCGGCGCCTGCGAGCAGCTGCTTCCTGGTGAGCTTCATGACTAGGTCGTCGGCGTCGGGCGAACCAGGATCAGCGACCTGAGCTCCTGGTGCAAATACCGAACCACGTGGTTGTACGTCAGCGGCGGCGCGACGTGCTCGGACACCGTGTAGAGGTTGCCGAACCTCCGCCAGAGCAGCAGGAGGTGCCACTCGTCGGCGTCCTGGTTGACCGTGTACATCGTCGCGGTGATCCCGCGCTCGGTCACAGTGCCGTGCGGGTCGGCGAAGCACGGGACGTTGACGCTCTCGCTGCCGCCGGTGCGGCAGGTCGGGATCTTGGTGACGCCCGGGTAGCCGCGGAGGTTCACGTGGAGCTCGCCGCCGGCGGCGCCGCCGCCCGTCTCCTGCCAGACGAAGCTCTCGAGGTAGCTGCGGTCGGAGGAGACCGCGTTGATGTTGTTCCACTTGTTGCCGATCGCCCCGATCAGCGGATCGGGCAGCCAGCCGGGGCAGTAGACCGGCGCCTTGATGCGGTCGGCCAGGTGCTGCCAGGCGGAGCGGTTGGAGCAGACGAGCTTGGCCTGCTTGGCCGGAGCGGCCGCCGCCGGATGCGACGAGTCGGACGAGCAGCCCGCGGCGAGGAGCCCGCAGGCGCAGGCGGCCACGGCGGCGGCGAGGAGGGCTTTCACGCCGCCATGGTAGACGGCCCGAGCGGGTGCTCAGACCTCGAGTGGGCGGGGCCCGACGAGGCTCGAGATCTCGCCGCCGTCGACCAGCACGGCGTCGATGCCGGCCCGCTCGAGCGCGAGCACCTCCTCGCGGGTCGAGACGTCCACCTGCGCGATCGCGAGCTTGCCGGCCGGGACGTCCGGCAGCAGCTCGAGCACGGCGTCCAGCGGGTCGGCCTCGTCGTCGGCGCCGGTCGCGGAGAGCAGGAAGATCTCGGGGTCGAGCTCCTCGAGCACCGCTTCGAGCTCCTCCTCGTCGCGGACGTCGACGACCGCCTCGACATGGCCGTGCTCGAGCCCTTCGTCGGGCCGGACGCAGACGGCGTCCGCATCGACGGGGCTCCCGTCGCCGATCCACAAGAGCGGCAGCGAGGTGGCCTCGCGGATCCCCGCGATCGCGGCGCGGACGGCGAGCGCCTTCGCGCCGTCGGCCTCCGCCGCGCGCGCGCCGTCTGCGTGGTCGACGCAGACGATGATCGCGATCCCGTCCCCCTCCGAGATCCGCTGGCTGAGACGTCGTGAGGCAGGCACCTGCTACGAGAAGCGTAGAGGAGGAGACGGCGCGAGTCGCTCCCGGTCGCTCCAGTCGTCGCGGGCAGGCGCGAACACCTCGACGAGGCCGGCGCCGGCGGGGCCGGCCCAGACCTGGTGCGGGACGTGCGCCAGGATGCACCACGTCTCGCCCGGCTCGAGCTCGCGCTCCTCGTCGCCGATCCGGAAGCGGAGCGAGCCGCTGATCAGCAGGCCGACCTGTTCGTTGACATGGGCGTGCTCGGGCACGTGGACGCCGGGCTCGAGCTCCAGGTAGGAGAAGGTCACGAGCTCGCTGACGACCGACCGCGCCACCACGCCCGGCCAGATCTGGAGCGGGGCGATCTCGTCGATGCGGTCGAACGCGGTCATTGGGCGACCTCCGGTAGCCCAATGGTTCCCGCTCCGGCACCGGCAAAGCCGGCACCTCCGCTCCTAATGAGCTCCGGCAAGCCTACGCTCATGTGCCGATCGGGTGCCAGACCGTCTTGAGCTCGAGGAACGACGAGATGTCGGCCAGCGACTGCCCGTCGGGCCGGCCGACGACGACGCGCTTCACGTTCTCGGCCGCGGCCACTTCGAGATCCGCGCGCAGACCGTCGGCACCGGTCAGGTCGATCGCGTTGACGTCCATGTGCGACGCGAGCCACGGCGCCAGTTCCGCCCGGTGACCGGTCAGCAGGTTCACGACGCCGCCCGGGACGTCGCTCGTCGCGATCGCCTCCGCGAGCTCGATCGCCGCGAGCGGCTCCGTCTCGGATGCGAGCGCGACGACGGCGTTGCCGCCGGTCAGCGCGGGCGTGATCCGCGACACGAGCCCGAGCAGCGGCGGGTCGTCCGGCGCGATCACCGCGACAACGCCGGTGGGCTCCGGGATCGTGAAGTTGAAGTACGGCCCAGCGACCGGGTTCGACGAGCCGATCACCTGCGCCAGCTTGTCGGCGAAGCCGGCGTACCAGACGAGACGGTCGATCGAGCGTTCGACCTCGGCGCGGCCGCTGCAGAGCTCGGCGAACTCCGCCGTGCGCGCCTCCATCATCTCGGCGACCCTGTAGATCACCTGGCCGCGGTTGTATGCCGTCGCCGAGGCCCATTTCGGCTGCGCCGCGCGCGCGCCCGAGACGGCGTCGCGCACGTCCTTGCGCGACGCGCGGGCCACGTTCTGGCCCTGCGCCTCGTACGTGCGCCCGCTCTCGGAGCGCGGGAACGCGCCGCCGATGAACAGCTTGTACGTCTTCTTGACCGGCAGGCGCGTCATCGGCCCCAGGTCCTATCAGAGCGCCCGTGCCATCAGCACGTCGTCGACGTCCTCGCCGTCGAGGTGGAATTCGCCGCGCAGGATGCCCTCGACGACGAAGCCGCAGGCGTCGTAGAGCCGCCTCGCGGTCTGGTTGGGGCCGAGCACGCGGAGCGTCAGGCGCCGCGCGCCGCGGCGGCGGGCCTCCGCGATCGCCGCTTCGACGAGGGCCCGTCCGACGCCGCGACCCTGCCGCTCGGGGTCGACGGCGAGCCCGGTGACCTGGAGTACGTGGTCGCTCGCGCGCAGCTCGGTCGCGCGGCCGAGCGAGACGTACCCGGCGACCTCGCCGTCGAGCTCCGCCACGAGGACGTCGTCCGGGGTCGTCCGCGCGCCGAAGAACGGCGCTCCCGGCGCGGGCGGCGGCGACGGGCTGACCGCAGTCGTCCAGGTGGCGCGGTCGACGCGCATGAGCGCGGCGCCGTCGTCGAGGCGCGCCGGGCGGATCTCAGTCGTCGAAGGCGAGGTACGGCTCGAGCCCGTGCAGGCCGCCCTCGCGGCCGAAGCCCGACTCCTTGTAGCCCCCGAACGGGCTGGTCGGATCGAAGCGGTTGAACGTGTTCGCCCAGACGACGCCGGCGCGAAGCCGCTCCGCCATCCAGAGGATGCGCGAGCCCTTCTCCGTCCAGATGCCGGCGGAGAGGCCGTACGGCGTGTTGTTCGCCTTCTCGACCGCCTCGTCCGGCGTGCGGAAGGTGAGCACGGACAGCACGGGGCCGAAGATCTCTTCCTGCGCGATGCGGTAGCTCTGCGCGACGTTCGTGAACACGGTCGGCGCGAACCAGTACCCCTTCTCCGGAAGCGTGCACGGCGGCTGGTAGATCTCTGCGCCCTCGTCCTTGCCTGCGGCGACGAGCTCCTCGATCTTCTCGAGCTGCATCTTCGAGTTGATCGCGCCCACGTCGGTGTTCTTGTCGAGCGGATCGCCGACGCGCAGCGTCGTCAGCCGGTCCTTGAGCTTCGCGATCAGCGGCTCGGCGATCGACTCCTGCACGAAGAGGCGCGAGCCGGCGCAGCAGACGTGGCCCTGGTTGAAGTAGATGCCGTTGACGATCCCCTCGACCGCCTGGTCGAGCGCGC
>DATBIC010000060.1:0-14928 GCA_036557145.1 Gaiellaceae bacterium | reverse complement strand
GGTCGTGCGCTCGCGCCGGTCCTCGTCGACTGCTCGGATCTCGAGCCCCCGGGCGACGTCGACTATCCGACGACGACGGTCAGGTGAGCGGCGTGCGCAGCGCCGCGAGCTTCTCCTTGAGCTCCGGCGACATCGGCTCGGAGACCGCGACGCGCACGTAGTGGCGTAGCCGCTCCTCGAAGCGATAGCGCTTCGCGCACCAGCTGCACCGCTCGAGGTGCCTCTCCGCCTCGGCGACCTCGTCGGTCGACAACGCCCCGTCGAGGAACGGCTGCATCATTTCCTCGCACTTCTCGCACTCGCTCATGCAGCAACCGCCTTGTCAGCGAGGTTCTTCTTGAGGATACGCCTCCCGCGATGGAGGCGGGACATGACGGTGCCGATCGGGATGTCGAGGATCTGCGCGGCGTCGGCATAGGAGAACTCGCCGATGTCGACCAGCACGATCACGTCGCGGAAGTCGTGCGGCACCTCGGCGAGCGCGTCGACGATCGAGTCCTGCGAGAGCCGCTCGAGCACGCGATCCGAGTCGGCGTTGCCGTCCTGGGTCGACGCCTCGAGCTTGTTGTAGAGGAAGTAGTCGCCGGCCTCGTCGATCGACGTCGTCTGCGGCGTGCGCTGCTGCCGCCGGCCGCGGTCGATGTTGAGGTTGGTGAGGATGCGCAGGAGCCAGGCGCGCAGGTTCGTCCCCGGCGTGTACTGGCGCCACGAGCGAAAGGCGCGCTCGTACGTCTGCTGCACGAGATCCTCCGCGTCATCGCGCGATCCGGCGAGGCGGCGGGCAACGCGGTAGACCTGTTCGCTCAACTCGAGCGCCTCCTCTTCGAAGCGCACGCGTGCGCGCGCCTCTTCGGCGATCCTGCGAGATTCGGAGGTCGTCGATGCGCTCTCGCTCATCCGGCGGCCACCCTAGCAGCGGTTTCAACGACCGCCGCCGCGGTCTGATTCCCTCTTGCTCCCCTACTGCTCGCGAAAGCCGCCGCGCGCCATCGCGTCGAGCAGCGCGGCTCTCGTGGTGCGCTCGTCGTCGTACGAGACCGTCACCTGGCCCATCAGCGTCGCGTTCGCCGACTCGAGCCCGTCGAGCCCCTGCAGGACGCCGCCGAGCCGCATCACGCACCGTTCGCAGCGGATGCCCGACACCTGCAGCGTCTCTGTGACGACGGCCACGCGGCTCAGGCTACCGACCGCGCGACGAGGTCGGCCGTGGCCTCGAACGCGGTCGGGAACGCCTGGCGGTCGGCCTCGCAGCTCCCGGTCGCGATCCGGTCGAGCAGTGGCGCGGAACCGAGCGCGGCGGCGAACGGCCGCACCCGTTCGAGCAGCTCGAAGCCGAGCTCCGCGGCGGACGCGACCGACGACCCGTCGGGGTGCAGGAGCTCCGCACGCGGGCCGAAGCTGGCCGCCGCCCACCGGTTCTGCGCGTAGTCGCCGCGGCCGCGATCCGCAAGTAACAGACTGTTACTTGGCAGTGCGCCCTCGAGCGCCGCGGCGCACAGTGCCTGGAGCAGCGCGGCGAAGGCGGCGGAGAGCGCGACGTCCGTGGGCTGGTCCGGAATGCGCACCTCGAGCGTGCCGAACCGTGGATGCGGGCGCGCGTCCCACCAGAGCCGCGTGTAGTCCTGCATGACGCCGAGGCGCACGAGCCGCTCGACCCACGCCTCCCACTCCATGTAGCCCTCGAACGCGGGCGGACCGCCGGCGCGCGGCAGCAGCACGAGCACCGGCGCGCGATTCGACGCCATGCCGGTGCGCTCGCCGGCCAGCCACGGCGAGTTCGCCGACAGCGCGAGCACGACCGGCAGCCAGGGCAGGATCGCCTCGAGGCAGCGCCAGCAGTCCTCGCCCGACGCCATGCCGACGTGCACATGCAGCCCCTGCACGCCCTGTCGCCGCACGCTGATTCCGCCGTAGCGCTTGAACGCCGTGTACCGCTCCTCGTCGACGACCGCCTGCTCCTCGGCGCGCGCGAACGGATGCGTCGCAGCCGCGGCGATCGCGAGCTCCTCCCGCTCCGCGGCGGCGGCCGCAGCGCGGCGCAGCAGCCGCAGCGCCTCCTCGGCTGCGGCAGCATCGGTGCACACGCCCGTCGCCGTCTCGAACACGGACGCGAACAGCTCGGTCTTCAGCACACCGGGAAGCTCGACACCGGCCACGCCGGCGAGGATCCGGTCGACCGCCGCGACCTGGTCGAGCGAGCCGGCATCGAGGATCATCAGCTCCTCCTCGACGCCGAGCGAGAACGGGACGCTCTCGCCGAACGTATGCGGGATCACGTCGCGGCTTTGACCCCGTGCACCGGCCGTCCGGCCGCGACCCACGCGTAGTACGACGCGCTCGGGCCGAAGTCGGGCACGTACCCGACGACGCGCGGGTTCCGGCCCACGTCCCGCGCCCGCGCCGCATGGCGGAGGAGGTTCGGGTCGTCGAACTGCTCCCAGACGAGCACGAGGTGCGCGGCGGTCATGAACTCGGCCACGAAGGTGCAGCCGGACGCCGGGCACGGGAACGGGTCGGTGCGGACGCAGAACCAACCGCCGTGGTCGGCGTTCTCGTCCTGCCAGAGTGACTCCTCCGCCGTGAGCTCGACGTCGAGGATCGCCTGCCCGCGTTCCATCGCGGCACAGGGTAGACGCTCCCGCTGATTAGACCGGCCGCGGCCCGGGCAGGCGGGCGGGCCGCGACCGGCCTAGCGAGCGGGCCGCTAGGCGGCCCGTGAACGGCCTCTCCGAGGGAGAAGACTCCGGCCGTTCAACCTGGTGGTCACTGTGCGGCCTCCGGGGCATTCCCGAGGGTGACGGTGACGGATTTCTTCTTGCCGTCGCGGTAGATCCCGAGCGTGAGCTTGTCGCCCGGCTTGTGACTCGCGACTGCCTCGCGGAGCTGCTCGGCCGTCCCGACCGGCTGGTGGTCGGCGCTGACGATGATGTCGCCGCCGAGCGGGTACGTCTCGCCCTGCACGACCACGTTGGTCGAGTGGCCCTTCAGCCCGGCGTGCTTGGCCCCGCTGCCGGCGTTGACCGTGTCGATCATCACGCCCTTCGAGGTCGGGAGGTTGAAGAGCTTCGCGATCTGGGGCGTGATCGAGACGGTGCTCACGCCGAGGAAGGCGTGCGCGACCTTGCCGTTCTTGATGATCTGCGCCGCGACGTTGCGAACGATGTTGACGGGGATGGCGAAGCCGATGCCGATGTTGCCCTGCTCGCCGGTGGTGCCGGTCGAGATCTGCGAAGTGACGCCGATCACGCGGCCGGCGGCGTCGAGCAGCGGGCCGCCCGAGTTGCCGTGGTTGATCGCCGCATCGGTCTGGATGACGCCGTCGATCTCGAGGCTGTTCGGCGCGACGATCTGGCGCTGCAGCGCCGAGACGACACCGGCGGTGAACGTCCGGGTGAACCCGAACGGATTGCCGATCGCGAAGACGGAGTCGCCGACGTTGACGTCGTCCGAGTCGCCGAGCGGGAGCGGCGTGAGCGCGCGCGAGTGCGTGTCGATCTTGAGGACCGCGATGTCGGTCGACGGATCGGAGCCGACGACCGTCGCGTTGATCTGGTCCTGGCCCGAGAACGAGACCTGCACCCGGGTCGCACCCGAGATCACGTGGTAGTTGGTGACGATATGCCCCGCCTTGTCGATCACGAAGCCGGAGCCGAGCGACTGCTCGGTCTGCGGCGACGACGGGAAGCCGAACGGGTCGTTCGTCTGCGATGTCACCGTCGTCGACGTGATCTGGACGACCCCCGGCGCGTCCCGCTTGTAGATGCCCTCGGGCGTGATCCCGCTCGTGGTCGGAGCCTGCAGGGCGGCGTTGGCGACGCCGGTGCCGCCGCCGGCGGGAGCGACCTGCTGGATCGTCGTGTGGCTGCCCAGCTTGCCGAGCAGCGCAGCACCGCCGAGCGCAGCGACGCCTCCGACGACCGCGACCAGCCCGAGCTCGACCGCACGAAGAGAGATGGTGCGACTACGCGCCACGTGCCCCGTTATAACGGCCGGATGTTGGAGGGACGTGAGCGGCGATTAACGGCGGGTTAACTCCGATGAGGGAGCTCTTCCTGCTCGACCCCGAGGTCGTCTTCCTGAACCACGGCTCGTTCGGCGCATGCCCGCGCCCCGTGTTCGAGCGCTACCGCGAGTGGCAGCTCGAGCTCGAGCGCGAGCCGGTCGAGTTCCTCGGTCGGGAGCGCCGCTTCGGAGAGCGGCTCGACTGGGCTCGGGCGCGACTCGCGGCATACGTCGGCGCCGATCCCGGCAACCTCGTCTTCGCGCCGAACACGAGCACCGCGCTCGACGCGGTCGCACGGTCGCTCGCGCTCTCGCCCGGCGACGAGATCCTGCTCGGCGACGACGAGTACGGCGGCATCGTGCGGCTCTGGTCGTTCGTCGCGGGGCGCACGGGCGCACGCCTTCGCCGGGTGCCGTTCGACGACCTCGACCCGCACGAGCGCACGCGCGTCCTCTTCTGCTCCCACGTCGAGTGGTCGTCCGGCCGTGTCAACGACGTCGCCGAGGCGTGCCGACGTGCGCGCGCAGCCGACGCGCTGTCGATCGTCGACGGCGCGCACGCGCCCGGCCAGATCGAGCTGGCGCTCGACGAGCTCGGCGCGGACGTCTACGCCGGCAACTGTCACAAGTGGTTGGCCGCTCCGAAGGGCGCGGCGTTCCTCTACGCACGGCCGGAGGCGCAAGCGCTGCTCGAACCACTGGTCGTCTCCTGGGACTGGGACGAGGCGAGCGCGTGGTCGGAGCAGAACCGCTGGCAGGGGACGCGCGACCCGTCCGCGTACCTGAGCGTTCCCGCGGCGATCGAGTTCCAGGCCGAGCACGACTGGCCGAGCGTGCGCGAACGCAGCCGGCGGCTGCTCGAGCACGCGCGCGACCGCCTGGGGCTCGAGCCGCTCACCGACCGCTTCGTGCAGATGCTCGGGTTCGCAATCGACGTGCCGAGCCCGGAACGGCTCACCGACCGGCTCTTCGCCGAGCACCGGGTCGAGGTCCCCGTGTTCGAGACCGCGCGCGGCTGGGTGCTGCGCGTGTCGGTCCAGGCGTACAACGACGAGGAGGACATCGAGGCGCTCGCCGGGGCGCTCGCGGCCTGCCGTTGAATCCCGTACCAGGGTACGAGTCTATAGTCGCCGGGTGAGGGTCGGCGAGGTGGCGGAGCGCGCGGGCGTGAACGTCGAGACGCTCCGTTACTACGAGCGGCGGGGTCTGCTGCCGGCACCGGACCGGACCCCGAGCGGGCACCGCCGCTACGACGAGGAGACGGTGCGCTTCCTGCGCGCGATCAAGGAGGCGCAAGGTGTCGGCTTCACGCTGGCCGAGATCGCCGACTACCTGCGGGCATCGCGGCGGCCGGGCTCGCCTCCGGAGGCGCTGCGCGTGCGGATGGCCGCGAAGATCGACGAGATCGACGCGCGCGTCGCGGCGCTGCGGCGAATGCGCGGCGAGCTCGCGCGTGTCGTCGGCTGCGCCTGTGCCTCGCTCGACCACTGCACCTGCGGCGCCGCTTACCTCGCCCGCCGCGGCAGTGAGCCCACGTCACCACCGACGCTGCTCCACGTCACAAACGGCGAGAGCTCGGGGAACACGCTCCGCCGGACGGCGCTCGGCGGCGCCGTCCTGACATGGCAGGACGCGCTGCACGAGGGACCGGTGCAGGCGCTGCCTCGGGCGGAGCTGCTGCGGGCGCGCGCAGGCTTCCTCGCCGACTGCGGCTGGGGCCGGCGGCAGTCGCTGCTCGCTTCGCTCGAGCTGCGCGACCGGCAGCTGCTCGACGCGCTGCGCGGCGGCCGGCAGGTGGTGCTCTGGTTCGAACACGACCTCTACGACCAGCTGCAGCTGCTCGACGTGCTCACGCTCGCGCACGGCGAGGGCGCCGCGCCCGAGCTCATCGTCGTCGGCTCGTTCCCGGGCAAGCCGTCGTTCGTCGGGCTCGGCGAGCTGTCGGCCGGCGAGCTCGAGACGCTGTGGCCCTCTCGCTCCCCGGCTGCGCCGTCGGCGCTGGACGCGGCGGCGGACGCCTGGGCCGCATTCCGAGCGCCCGAGCCGACGGCCCTGGCAGACCCTGCGCAGAACGACGACGCCGACCTCCCGTTCCTCGCTCCCGCGCTGCGCCGGCTGCTCGAAGAGCTGCCCGCGCCGGCAGACGGGCTCTCGCGGACCGAGCGTCAGGCGCTCCAGGCGATCGACGCCGGTGCGCGAACGCCGCCCGCGGCGTTCGTCGCCGCGCAACGACTCGAGGATGCCCCGTTCCTCGGCGACACCTGGTTCTACCGCTCCCTCGCCGCGCTCGGCCGGGGCGAGGCGAGGCTGGTCGAGACGGACGCGGGCGCCGAGCTTCCGCCGCCGCCGCCGCTCGGCGACGGCCGCCGCTTCGCCGGGGTGCAGTTGCAGTTGACGCCGTCCGGTGAGCGCACGCTGCGCGGCGACGACGACCGTGTCGGGCTGCTCGGCATCGACCGCTGGCTCGGCGGCACCCACGTCACGCCCGACCGCGCCTGGCGCTGGGACGCCGACGAGCTGAAGCTCGTCGAGCCCGGCTGAGCGCTGCTCAGAGCTGACGTGCGGTGAGCGTCTCCTCGCCGTCGACGCCGACGCGATAAGCGGCTGCGCCCGGCCGGCAGGTCACGATCTCGGCGAGCTCGGTGCCCTCATAGTGGAGGGCGACGCCGTCGTCGGCGGCGATGCCGGGCGGAAAGCCCTCGTCGACGAGCGCGCGATAGCGCGGACGGCGCTGCTCCTCGCCGTCGTAGTGCGGGCACGCGCTGCCGGGCAACAGGCCGAGGCCGTCCCGCAGCCCGTCGAGCTGCGGGCCGAACGAGTCGGTCACGCAGGCCTCGTACCAGCAGATCATCCCTGCGCTGGCGCCGAACAGGACGACGCCGCTCTCCCACGCCTCGCGCAGGATCCCGTCGATGCCGTGGACGCGCCAGATCGCCAGCATGTTCGCGGTGTTGCCGCCGCTGACGCAGATCGCGTCCTGCTCGAGCACGCGCGCGCGGAGGTCGGACGGCGGCCACGGGAAGGTGCGCAGTACCGACACGTCAGCACGGAGCGCGAAGTACTCGTAGTGCATGGCGACGACCGCGTCGGACTCGGCCATCGCCGTCGGCACGACCAGCAGGCGCGGGCGTTGCTTGCCGGACACCCCGAGCACGTAGTCGTAGAGGCGGTCGTTCTGCTCGCGCGTGTCACCGCCGCCGCCGAGGCCGACGATGTGCCTGCCGGTCGCCACGACACGAGTCTACGTTCTGCTTGAATCGACACATGGGGCCACGCTCGAAGCTCACGGTCGGAGAGAGGTCGTACGAGATCTTCCGGCTCACCGAGCTGCAGGCGTCGTACGACGTGGAGCGGCTTCCCTACACGCTGCGCGTGCTGCTCGAGAACACGCTTCGGAACGGCGACGAGTCTGACGTCGACGCCGTCGCGCGCTGGGACGCGGGCGCCGAGCCGTCGCGCGAGATCTCGTTCTCGCCGTCGCGCGTGCTCATGCAGGATCTCACCGGCGTCCCCGCGGTCGTCGACCTCGCCGCGATGCGGAACGCGATGGCCGATCTCGGCGGCGACCCGTCCCGCATCAACCCGCTGATCCCCGCCGAGCTCGTCATCGACCACTCGGTGCAGGTCGACCTGTTCGCCTCGAGCCGCGCGTTCGCGCGCAACGTCGAGCTCGAGTTCGCGCGCAACCGCGAGCGCTACGCGTTCCTGCGCTGGGGCCAGCAGTCGTTCGACAACTTCGCCGTGGTGCCGCCCGGCACCGGCATCTGCCATCAGGTGAACCTCGAGTTCCTCGCGCGCGTCGTCGACGACCGCGACGGCGTCGCGTTCCCCGACACGCTCGTCGGGACCGACTCGCACACGACGATGGTGAACGGGCTCGGCGTGCTCGGCTGGGGCGTCGGCGGCATCGAGGCGGAGGCGGCGATGCTCGGCCAGCCGCTGTCGATGCTCGTGCCGCAGGTGGTCGGGTTCAAGCTGTCGGGCGAGCTGCGCGAAGGAGCGACGGCAACCGATCTCGTCCTGACCGTGACCGAGCGCCTACGCCAAGTCGGCGTCGTCGGGAAGTTCGTCGAGTACTTCGGTGACGGCGTCTCGTCGCTCTCGCTCGCCGACCGCGCCACGCTCGGGAACATGTCGCCCGAATACGGCGCGACGTGCGGCTTCTTCCCCGTCGACGCCGCGACGATCGACTACCTGCGCCTGACCGGGCGGAGCGAGGAGCGGATCGCGCTCGTCGAGGCGTACTGCAAGGAGAACCTGCTCTGGCACGAGCCGGCCGAGCACGCGACCTACTCGGAGATCGTCGACCTCGACCTGGGAGACGTCGAGCCGTCGATCGCCGGCCCGCGGCGTCCGCAGGACCGCGTGTCCCTGCGCGACGCGAAGCGCTCCTTCCTCGGCCAGCTCGGCTCGTTCGGAGTCGACTACACGAACGGCTCTTCCGATCGCGCCGTCGCCGACACGTTCCCCGCCTCCGATCCGACGACGGAGCAGCAGCCGGGCGGCGAGCCGGAGCCGGTTGCGGACGCGGCGAGCGTCGCGCTCGCCGACCCGCCGAAGTCCGAGCCGGTGCGCGTCGAGCTCGACGGCGAGGAGTTCGCGCTCGATCACGGCTCGGTCGTGATCGCCGCGATCACCTCGTGCACGAACACCTCGAACCCGGCGGTGATGGTCGCAGCCGGGCTCGTCGCGAAGAAGGCGGTCGAGCGAGGGTTGACCCGCCGGCCGTGGGTGAAGTCGTCGCTCGCGCCGGGCTCGAAGGTCGTCACCGAGTACTACGAGCGCTCAGGGCTCGACCGCTACCTCGACGAGCTGGGCTTCCAGACGGTCGGCTACGGCTGCACGACGTGCATCGGCAACTCGGGGCCGCTGCCGGACGAGATCTCCGACGCGGTCGTCGGCAACGACCTCGTCGCGGTCTCGGTGCTGTCGGGCAACCGCAACTTCGAGGCGCGCATCCATCCCGAGGTGAAGGCGAACTACCTCGCCTCGCCGCCGCTCGTCGTCGTCTACGCGCTCGCCGGGCGCATGGACATCGACCTCGAGATGGAGCCTGTCGGCCGCGGATCCGGCGGCGACGACGTCTACCTGCGCGACCTGTGGCCGACGGCCGCAGAGGTGCGGCAGACGATCGCCGACTCGATCGACGGCGAGATGTTCGCGCGTACCTACGGCGACGTCTTCACCGGCGACGAGACGTGGCGCTCGATGCCGTCGTCGGAGAGCGAGCTCTATCCGTGGGAGGCGGAGTCGACGTACGTGCGGCAGCCGCCGTACTTCGAGGGCATGACGCGCGAGCCCGGCGTCGTCGAGGACGTGACCGGCGCGCGCTGCCTCGTCTGGCTCGGCGACTCGGTCACGACCGACCACATCTCGCCGGCCGGCTCGATCAAGCCGGACTCGCCCGCGGGCCGCTATCTCGTCGACCACGGGGTCGAGCGCAAGGACTTCAACTCGTACGGCGCGCGGCGCGGCAACCACGAGGTGATGGTGCGCGGCACGTTCGCGAACGTGCGGCTGCGCAACCTGCTCGTGCCCGGGTCGGAGGGCACGTGGACGGTGCACGTGCCGTCGGGCGACGAGCTCTCGATCTTCGAGGCGTCGCAGCGCTACCTCGCCGAGGGCACACCGCTCGTCGTGCTCGCCGGCAAGGAGTACGGGTCAGGCTCATCGCGCGACTGGGCGGCGAAGGGACCGAACCTGCTCGGCGTGCGCGCGGTGATCGCGGAGTCGTACGAGCGGATCCACCGCTCGAACCTGCTGATGATGGGGATCCTGCCGCTGCAGTTCCCGGCGGGCGAGAGCGCCGAGTCGCTCGGCCTCACCGGGCGCGAGGAGTTCTCGATCACCGGCGTGCGGAACGGCGAGGCCGACGAAGTGGACGTGCGCGCCGACGGCGTCTCGTTCCGCTCCCGCGTGCGGCTCGACACGCCGCGCGAGCGCGAGTACCTGCAGCACGGGGGGATCCTCCCGTTCGTGATCCGGCGCCTCCTCTCCTCGTAGTCGTCACCGGCCCACCGGCCGCCGGCAAGACGACGATCGCCGAAGCGCTGCGCGACGCGCTTGCGCTGCCGCTGCTCGCGAAAGACGCGCTCAAGGAGACGCTGGGCGGCGTGCTCGAGACGCGCGGCCGTAGCGATTCGCGCCTGCTCGGCGTCGCAGTCTTCGCCCTCCTCGGCGAGCTCGTGCGCGAACTGCTCCCGGCCGGCGTCTCGCTGATCGTCGAGGGGAACTTCGTCGCCGGCACGCCGGTTTTCGCGAGCTTGCCGCCCGCCCGGATCGTGCAGGTCCACGTGACGGCCGATCCGGAGGTCTTGCGCGCTCGGCTGCTCGCGCGAGACGCACATCGCCACCCGGTTCACTACGACCGCGAGGCGGCGGACGAGATCGCCGACCGCGCCGGACGCGGCGAGTGGGTGCCGCTCCCGCTCGAGGGCGAGTTGATCGCCGTCGACACGCGCGGCCGGGTCGACGTGGCCGCGCTCGTGGAGCGAGTTCGCGCGACCGCTCGGTTGTGAGGCGCCGACCCTCGCCGTGCTCGCAGCATCCCGCTGCCGTCGGCAGCGGCCCCGGAATGAGCCGAGACCGCACGGGCATCCCGCCCGTGCCTCGACTGTGCCGTGCCGGCGAACGCCGCGCAAGGGCTGTGGACGAATCGTCACAGTTCTGTGACGACGCCTGGCACCGTATTCGGGACGCTCGGTGCGCGCTGACGAGGTGTAGGCGCGGAGCAGGTGCCAGGCACTGAGGTGCCTGGCACCCGGGGTCTCGCCCCGGGTACGCTTCTTCGACCGGGGTGCCCTGGAACGGGCTGAGATCACACCCGTCGAACCTGATCCGGTTCGTACCGGCGAAGGGAGCGTCGTTGGCCGACACAGAGACACCGAACTGGGGCATCGAGCCCGTGCCCGAGCGGCTTCGCCTTCTCGGGACGCTCGACGGCTTCCTGCTCTGGGCGAACCTCTCCGTCTCCCTGCTCGTGATCGTCGCGGGAGCGTTCCTCGTGCTTCCGGCGTCGGAGTTCGGGCTCGGGCTCTCGCTACCGGTCGCGATCGCCGCGACGGTTGCGGCGGCGGTGGTCGGCAACGTGCTCCTCGGCCTCGCCGGCCTCATCGGCGCCGATGCGCGCGTGCCGGCGATGGTGCTGCTGCGCGCGCCGCTCGGACAACGTGGCTCCTACCTCCCCACCGGCCTCAACATCATCCAGTGCTTCGGCTGGTCGGTGTTCGAGCTGATCGTGATCGCAACCGGCGCGAGCGCGCTGTCGAACCAGGTCTTCGGCTTCGGCGGCGTCGCGTTCTGGAAGATCCTCTTCGGCGTCGTCGCGACGGTGCTTGCCTTCCTCGGCCCCGTCGGGTTCGTGCGCCGCTACGTGCGCAAGTTCGCGGTGTGGGTCGTGATCGCATCGCTGCTCTATCTCGGGTGGTGGTCACTGCACGGCCAGCACGCCGACGCACTGTGGCATCGAAGCGGGTCGCACGCCTTCTGGCCGGGCTTCGACCTCGTGCTCGCGTCGATCATCAGCTGGACGCCACTCGCCGCCGACTACACACGCTTCTCGCGCTCGCGCAGCGTGGGCTTCTGGGGCACGGGGCTCGGGTACTTCGTGCCGACCATCCCGCTGTTCGCGCTCGGTGCCGTGATTGCGATGTCGCGCGACATCTCTGACGCGCCGGGGCTGCTGACGGCAATCGCGGCGGGCGGCGCGGCCAGCGTGCTGGCGCTGCTTGCGCTCACGGTCGACGAGAGCGACGAGGCGTTCGCGAACGTCTACTCGGGCGCTGTGAGCCTGCAGAACCTCCTGCCGCGCGTGCCACAGCGGCTGCTCGTCGGCGCGACGGCGGCAATCGCGACCGTGGGCGCGCTGCTCGTCGACCTCCGCAACTACCAGCCGTTCCTCTACCTGCTCGGCTCGTTCTTCGTGCCGCTGTTCGCGGTCCTGCTCGCCGACTGGATCCTCAGCGGCTGCCGCTACGTGCGCGCAGACGTCTTCGAGACGCCCGCTGTCCGCGTCGAGATGGTCGCCGCCTGGCTCGCCGGCTTCTGCCTCTACCAGTGGCTGTACCCGCAGGGCCCGGGCTGGTGGACGGATCTCGTCGCGCACACGCATCCGCACGCGCTGCCGTGGGGCGGCGCATCGCTCCCGAGCTTCGCACTCGCGTTCGGCCTCGCGGCCGGCGCACGACTCGTCGCCCGAAGGAGACGCGCGCCTATCCTCGCGGGCGCGTGATCGCGCTCGTCGGCAACCTGTCCCGCGACCTCTTCCCGGACCGCGTCCCCCGCGTCGGCGGAGGCGCCTATCACGGCGCCCGTGCCCTTCGCCGCCTGCAGGTCCGCGCACGCGTGATCACACGCTGCGCGGCCGCGGACCGCGAGACGCTCCTTCCGCCGCTCGTCCGCCTCGGCACGCCCGTCCGCTGGATCCGCGGCGAGACGACGTCCACCTTCGCCTTCGAGTTCCAGGGCGAGCAGCGGACGATGCAGGTCGAAGCGGTCGGTGATGCGTGGCGGCCCGCGAACATCGAGCTGCCGCCGCGGACGAGCTGGGTCCATCTCGCCGCACTCTTCCGCGGCGAGTTCCCGGCGGAGACGGTCGCCGCGCTCGCACGGCGCGCACGCGTCTCGCTCGACGCGCAGGGGCTCGTGCGCGCGCCCGAGCCCGGCCCGCTGCGACTCGACGCCGACTACGACCCCGAGGTGCTCCGCCACGTATGGGTGCTGAAGGTCGCGGACGAGGAGGCGGAGGTGATCGGCGACGTGACCGCGCTCGGCGTCAAGGAGGTGCTCGTCACTCACGGCTCGCGCGGCGCCACCGTCCATGCGAACGGACGCTCGGAGTTCGTTCCCGCACGCGCACTCGACGTCAACGCGACCGGGGCGGGCGACGCGTTCGCGACCGCCTACGTCGCCGGCCGCGAGGCGGGGCTCAAGCCCGTCGGCGCCGCACGGCGCGCGACTGCCGTCGTCGCGGCGGTGCTCTCGGGATGATCGCGATCGTCGGGACGGTCGACGGGGCCTACGCGGTCGATCTCGACGCGGACGAGGTCGAGCCGTGGGACGGGCCGGTCGCGGCGCCGGACGAGCTGGTGCTGAACCTCCCCCGCCTCGTCGCGGCCGCGGCGAGCGGCGCCATGGTGCTCGCGCTCGTCGACGCGAAGCCGCCGCTGCTCGTCTCGCACGACGCCGGCTCGACCTGGCGCGCGACGGGGCACGGGCTCCCGCCGGGGCGTGCGGTCGCTCTCGCCGAGGCGAGCCCCGACCTCGCCGTCTACGGAGCCCGGAACCGCCTCTATGTCTCCAGGGACGGCGGCCGCTTCTGGACGTCGCTCACCGCCGAGCTGCCCGAGATCGGGTCGGTCGAGCTCAGGGAAGGTTGAACTCGCCGCGCGCGACGATCACCGAGCAGCCGCCGACGACGACCCGATCGACGCGGTCGCCGTCTCCCTCGGCGCAGGCGTAGAGCGTCGACGGCCGCCCGATCTCGGCGCCCTGCGAGATCTCGATCTCCTCGCCGAAGCGGATCCGGCCGTGACGCGCGAGATGGATCGCGAGCGGCCCGGCCGCCGACCCGGTCGCCGCGTCCTCGACGACGCCGTGCGCCGGAGCGAACATGCGCGTCTTCCACCGCGACCCGTCGCGCGCAAAGCAGTTGACGCCGTCGCTGGTCGCAGCCTCGAGCGCAGCCGCGTCCGGTCGCAGCGCGGCGACCGCGTCGGGCGACGGGAGCTCGACGTAGACGTGACCGGGCCCGAGGTCGTAGCGCTCGACCGGCAACCCGGACGAGTCGACGCCGACGGCGGCGAGGATCGGCGCGGGGTCCTCGACCGTCGACCAGGTCGGGATCGGCTGCTCCATCCGCCCGAAGACGATCTGCGGCCCGTCGCGCTCGAGCTCGACGGGGACGATCCCGGCGCCGGTCTGCAAGCGCAGCACGATCTTCTGTAGCGGGCCGCCGAGCACGAACGCCGTCCCGAGCGTCGGGTGCCCGGCGAACGGCAGCTCGCGCCCCGGCGTGAAGATGCGGATCCGGACGTCCGCCTCGGCGTCGTCGGCCGGGAGCACGTAGACCGTCTCGCTGAAGCCGATCTCGCGCGCGAGCGGCAGCAGGGTCTCCTCCGGGAGCCCGCGAGCGTCGGTGAAGACCGCCAGCTGGTTCCCGGCGAGCGGGACGTCGGTGAAGACATCGGCGACGACGTACCGGAAGGAGGGCACCGTCCGAGTCTAAATCCGGCTCCCTGTGGTGGCCCGCGCTTCCTAGACTGGTGCGATGGAGCGGAAGCTCGCAACCGTGCTGTTCGTCGACCTCGTCGACTCGACGGGACTCGTCACCGCCACCGATCCGGAGGTCGTGCGCCGCCGCGTCAGCCGCTACTTCGAGCGCGCGTCCTCGTGCATCGAGCTGCACGGCGGCACGGTCGAGAAGTTCGCCGGCGATGCGGTGATGGCGGCGTTCGGCGTGCCGCAGGCACACGAGGACGACGCCGAGCGCGCTGTCAGCGCGGCGTTCGCGGTGCTCGAGGCGGTCGACGAGCTCGGCCTGCAGGCGCGGGCCGGCGTCGAGTCGGGGGAGGTGGTCGTCGGCGACGGCGACTCCACCTTCGTCACCGGCGAGGCGGTGATCTTCGCCGCTCGCCTGCAGCAGTCGGCGCCAGCGGGCTCGGTGACGCTGGGCCCCGGCGCGCGCCGGCTGACGGCCGGTGCGGTGGAGGTGGAGGACGCCGGCCCGCTCGAGATCCGCCCGGGCGAGCCGGTGTGGACGTGGCGCGCGAAGCGCGTGCTCGCCGCGCGCGAGCGCCGCACCCAGGCGCCGTTCGTCGGCCGCTCCTCGGAGCTCGACCTGCTGCAGAACACGTACGAGCGGACCCTGCGCGACCGCCGGCCGTCGCTCGTCACGGTGTTCGGCGATCCCGGCGTCGGCAAGTCGCG
>DATBIC010000059.1:0-7554 GCA_036557145.1 Gaiellaceae bacterium | reverse complement strand
GGCGTCGGTGATCATGTACGGCGACAGGTAGCCCTTGTCGAACTGCATGCCCTCGGTGAACTCGAGCTCGAGGCCGAACGTCTGGCCCTCCTCGACGTTCACGACGCCGTCCTTGCCGACCTTCTCGATCGCCTCGGAGAGGACGTCGCCGATCTCGGTCGAGCGCGAGGAGACGGTCGCGACGCGCGCGATGTCCTCCTTGCCCGAGATCTCGGTCGACTGCGACTTGAGGTTGTCGACGATCCCCTCGACGGCGGTCTCGATGCCGCGCTTCAGCGCCATCGGGTTCGCGCCGGCCGAGACGTTCTTGAGCCCCTCGCGGACGATCGCCTGGGCGAGCACGGTCGCGGTCGTGGTGCCGTCGCCGGCCACGTCGTTGGTCGCGGTCGCGACCTCGCGGACGAGCTGGGCGCCCTGGTTCTCGAAGACGTCCTCGACCTCGATCTCACGGGCGATCGTGACGCCGTCGTTCGTGATCGTGGGCGCCCCGAACTTCTTGTCCAGGACGACGTACCGCCCCTTCGGGCCGAGCGTCACCTTGACGGCGTCGGCCAGGATGTCGACGCCCCGCTGGAGCGAGCGGCGCGCATCCTCGTTGAACTTCAGCTCCTTGTGAGCCATCTGGTTTCTCTACCCCTTCCCTACGCGACCGCTGCGCGGTCGCCGACGACCTTCGCGAGCACATCGGACTCGCGCAGGATCAGGACTTCGTCGACACCGAGCTTGATCTCGGTGCCGCCGTACTTGCTGAAGATGATCTCGTCGCCCTCTTCGAGATCCATGGCGATGTACTCGCCATCGTCGTCGCGGGCGCCGGGACCGACGGCGAGGACGCGGCCGCGCTGCGGCTTCTCCTTCGCAGTGTCCGGCAGGACGATGCCGCTGATCGTCGTCTCCTCTTCATCGAGGACCTCGACGATCAGCCGATCGCCGAGCGGCTTGAGATTCATGGATAGGACCTCCACGTACAGGGTGATCCACAAGCTTGTGACACGCTTGTGCTTCCGGCTGGCACTCTACCCACACGAGTGCCAGCGGCGCAAGGGCGATCCGCAAATCTGAGTCGCCGTCGCTAAGATCCACGCGACATGCGGCGTGAGTTCTCGGCCGGCGCCGTGCTCGTTCGGCGCCTCCGCGGCGAGCAGATGGTCGCCGCGATCCGCCCGGCCGGGAAGCGCGCCGGCGTCTGGGCGCTCCCGAAGGGGCTGATCGACGCGGGCGAGTCGGCGGAGGCGACCGCGCTCCGGGAGGCGGCGGAGGAGACCGGGGTGCGCGGCCGGTCGCTCGGGAAGCTCGGCGACGTCCGCTACTGGTACGTGTGGGAGGGCGAGCGCGTGTTCAAGGTCGTCTCGTTCTTCCTGCTCCGCTACACAGCCGGGCGGCTCGACGACCTGCCCGAGGCGCACCGCCACGAGGTCGCCGAGGCGCGCTGGCTCCCGCTCGCGAAGGCGCCGCGGCTGCTCGCCTACCGGGGCGAGCGCGAGATGGCGGAAAAGGCCCTGTCCACCCTGGCAAACGAGGACGTATGATCGGCCACCGGTGGCCGCCCTCGCGCTGAACTTCTACTCCCCGATCGTCGAGGCACAGCTCCGCTCGCACCGAAAGACGGCCACCATCCGCCTCGGCGACAAGTCGCGCAAGTACCAGAAGGGGATGATCGTCTCGGTGCTCGTCGGCGCGCGCTTCAGCCCGCGGCAGCACGTTTTCGACGCGGTGCTCGACAAGGTCGAGGTGAAGACGATCGACGAGCTCTCGCCGAACGAGATCGAGCACGACAACCCGGAGATCCGCCACCACGACGAGCTCTGCCGCTTCCTCGGCCAGCTCTACAACCGCGACGTCACCGGCGCGGATACCGTCACGGTGATCCGCTTTTCGGCGATCCAGCCCGGTCTCGGCCTCTAGCGCCCGGGCCGACGGATCCGCAGGCCGTGCAGCTCGGGCGAGCGCAGCGGCTGCCCGCACTCCTCGCAGTCGACGGCGAACGTCGACGAGAACGGGGCCGCGCACGCGGGGCAGCGGTGGAGGAGCTCGCCGCCGCACGACGGGCACCGCCCCGGCAGGTCGGCCTCGAACTCCTCGAACCAGCGGCGGGCGGCGCCGCAGTCGAGGCAGAACGCACTCCAGTGCCCGAGCACTCCGCGGCGCTCCTCGCGTAGCCAGTCGGCGGCCTTGCCCACGCCACGACTGTAGCCCCGCGCGGCGGTTAGCATGCCCCTGTGGCGATCGCCCGCGTAGCCGAGCCTTCGGGCTCGCTCCAGGACGTGAGGGAGTGGGGTCTCGACCGCGAGGACCTCCTCCAGATGTACCGCAACATGCTGATCACGCGCGGCGTCGAAGAGCGCGGCCACATCCTCTACCGCCAGGGCAAGATCCCGGGCTCCTTCTACACCGGCCGCGGCAACGAAGCCGCGTCCGTCGCCGTCGCGACCGCGATGCGGGCCGACGACGTCGGCGCGCCGCTGCACCGCGACATGGGCGTGCACATCACGCGCGGCGTCGAGCCGTGGCGGATCTTCGCGCAGTACATGGGGCGCGCCGACGGCCCGACGCGCGGCAAGGACGGCAACGTGCACATGGCCGACGTCCGGCTCGGGCTGATCGCGATGGTCAGCCACCTGCCGGCGATGCTCCCGGTCGCCGTGGGTGCGGCACTCGCGTTCCGCATCCGCGAGGAGCACCGGGTCGCGATCGCGTGGACGGGCGAGGGCGCCATGGCGCGCGGCGACGCGCACGAGGGCATGAACTTCGCCGGCGTGCGCCGACTGCCGGTGGTCTTCATCTGCGACAACAACCAGTGGGCGTACTCGACCCCGACGCACCTCGAGTACGCCGTCGACCACCTCGCCGACCGCGCAGCCGCGTACGGCTTCGACGGCGTCGTCGTCGACGGCACCGACGCGCTCGCCGTCTACCGCGAGGCGAAGCGCGCGATCGAGAAGGCACGCGACGGCGGCGGCCCGACGCTGATCGAGTGCCAGACGCTGCGCATGGAGGGCCACGCGGTCCACGACGACGCCTTCTACGTCCCGAAGGAGCTGTTCGAGCAGTGGGCGGCGCGCGACCCGCTCGAGCGCTTCCGCAGCTGGCTCCGCTCGAACGCCGACCTCTCGGACACCGAGGAGGAGGAGATAACGAGCCACGTGAAGCGCCTGCTCAACGAGTCGCTCCAGCGGGCCGAGGAGTCGCCGCAGCCCGATCCGGCCGAGCTGCTCGACGGCGTCTACGCAACGCCGGAGGACCTCGACACACCGCACCACAAGTAAGGCGGCTCGCACGTGCCCGAGATGACATACCTGCAGGCGATCTCCGACGGCCTTCGCCAGGAGATGCGGCGCGACAAGCGCGTGTTCGTGATCGGCGAGGACGTCGGCGTCTACGGCGGCGCGTTCAAGGTCACGCTCGGCTTCCAGGAGGAGTTCGGCTCGTGGCGGGTGATCGATGCACCGCTGTCGGAGACGGCGATCGTCGGCGGCGCGACCGGCGCCGCGCTGATGGGATTGCGACCGGTGGCGGAGATGCAGTTCGCCGACTTCGTCTCGTGCGCGTGGGACCACCTCGTCACCGTCGCCGCCAAGCAGCGCTGGCGCGCCGGCACGCCGGTGCCGATCGTGCTGCGGCTGCCGTCCGGCGGAGGCTTCTCGGGCGGGCCGTTCCACTCGCAGAACCCCGAGTCCTCGTTCGCACACATCCCGGGGCTCAAGTGCGTCTGCCCGGCGACGCCCGAGGACGCGAAAGGGCTGATCATCTCGGCGATCGAGGACCCGAACCCGGTGCTGTTCTTCGAGCACAAGCACCTGTACCGCCGGATCAAGGGCGAGGTGCCCGAGGAGCGCTACACCGTGCCGATCGGCAAGGCCCGCATCCACGCCGAGGGCACCGACGTCTCTCTGATCACCTGGGGCGCAATGGTCTACACCGCCGAGGAGGCTGCCGCGCAGGTGGACGCATCGGTCGAGATCGTCGATCTGCGCAGTGTGATGCCGTGGGACAAGCAGGCGGTGCTCGAATCCGTGCGCAAGACGTCGAAGGTGCTCGTGCTGCACGAGGACACGCGCTCCGGCGGCTTCGGCGGCGAGATCGCCGCGACGATCGCCGAGGAGGCATTCGAAGACCTCGACGCGCCGGTCCGGAGGATCGCGGCGCCGGACACGCCGGTGCCGTTCTCGCCGGTGCTCGAGAAGGCGTTCATCCCACAGGTCGACGACGTCGTCCGTGGGCTCAGGGAGCTCGTGGAGTACTAGGAGAGACGATGGCAACGGGAACCGCAGTCGACGTCGTGATGCCGCAGATGGGGGTCTCCGTCTCCGAGGGGACGATCACGAAATGGGTCAAGCAGGTCGGCGAGCACGTCGAGGCGGACGAGACGCTGCTCGAGATCTCGACCGACAAGGTCGACACCGAGGTCCCGTCCCCCGCATCCGGCGTCGTCACCGAGATCCTCGTCGCCGAGGGCCAGACGGTCGACGTCGGCACGGTGCTGGCACGGATCGGCGGCGAGGAGGCCCCCGCCGCGGAGGCGCCGCCGGCGCCGGCGCCACCTGAGCCGCAGGCGGAGCGCCCGGAGCCCGACGCCGCGCCGAGCGAGCCCGAGCCTGCGCCGGCAGCCGAACCGGTCGCGCAGGCCGAGCCGGCGTCAGCGCCGGACGAAGGAGCGACGAACGGCAAGGCGTTCATCTCGCCCGTCGTCGCGCGGATCGCCGGCGAGCACGGCGTCGACCTCTCGAAGGTCTCCGGCACGGGGACCGGCGGGCGCGTGACGAAGCGTGACATCCTCGCCTTCATCGAGGCCGGCGGCGAGGCCGCCGCGGCGCCGCAGGAGCCCCAGCAGGCCGCCGTCGCTCCCTCTGCGCCCGTCGCTCCCGCGGTCACGCAGCCGACGGTCACGCCGCCCGCCGCGCCCCCGCCGACGCCGCCCGCCGCAACGCCCGCCCCCGCACCCGCCCCGGCCGCCGCCTCGGACGGCGAGACGCTCGAGCCGATGTCGGCCATGCGGCGCGGCATTGCCGAGCACATGCGCCGCTCGCTCGACACGTCGGCGCACGTCACGAGCGCGATCGAAGTCGACATGACGAACGTCGTCGGCGTGCGCGCGAAGGTCAAGCGCGAGTTCGAGCAGGCCTACGGCGTGAACCCGACCTACCTGGCGTTCGTCGCACGCGCGACGGTCGACACGCTCCGCGACTACCCGTACGTCAACGGCGAGCTGCGCGACGGGCAGATCGTCACGCGGACGTACGTCAACCTCGGCTTCGCGGTCGAGCTCGCCGACGGCAAGGGGCTGATCGTGCCGGTCGTCAAGAACGCGGAGACGCTCAACCTGCTCGGGATGGCGAAGGGCATCGCCGACGTCGCGTCGCGTGCGCGCAACAAGCAGCTGCTGCCCGACGACGTCGCGGGCGGGACGTTCACGATCACGAACCCGGGCGGCTACGGGACGTTCCACGGGACACCGGTGATCAGCCAGCCGCAGGCGGCGATCCTCGGCACGTACGCGATCGTGAAGCGGCCGTGGGTGATCACCGACCAGGACGGGACCGACGCGATCGCGATCCGTTCGATCATGAACCTCACGCTCACGTACGACCACCGCCTGATCGACGGCGCGCTCGCCGGTCGCTTCCTGCGCGACCTCCGCGAGCGGCTGCAGACCTGGGGCGAGTCGGACTACTGACGTTCTTCGACGCGTTCCCGATCCTGAGCGCGTCGTCGGTCGCGACGGCATCCGCGTTCTACTGCGATCGGTTCGGCTTCGAGATCGTCTATCGGTTCCCGGACGAAGGCGACCCGGCATTCGTCTCGCTCGAGCTCGGCACGTTCAAGCTCGGGCTCGTGGGCTCCGACGACCCGGGCGCCGCCGGTCGCGTCGCGCTCTGGGTCTACACGGACGAGCTCGACGCGCAGGTGGAGGTCCTCCGCAGCGCCGGCGTCCCCGTCCTCACCGAGCCCCACGACGAAGTGTGGGGCGAGCGCGTCGCCGCCGTCCAGGATCCGGACGGCAACACGGTCTGGCTCGCCCAGCGCCTCCAGCTCAGCGTGTAGACGCGAGCGGCCGCCCCCACACGACGGCCGCTCGGACCTCGAGGTCGTAGCGCCCGTCACGCGCCTCGAGCGTCTGCTCGACGGCATCCCGCACCTGCGACTCGAACGCGTCGGGGTCGGCGAGCTCAGACCGCGCGCACGCGCTCATCGAGTAGTGGACGTCGACGATGTCGGCGAGGGTCGGATGCCACGGCACCGGAGCGGCCGTGTGCTCCCCGCTGCGCACGAACAGCCCGCGCCGCTCGAGCTCGTCCACCGGATCGAGCGGTCTGAACTCCGTGTTCCAGCTGTGGCGCCGGTACACCGGCTTGAGCCGCTCGCGCAGACGCTCCTCCCGGAAGTAGTCGCGCCGGACGATCGCCAGCACGCCGTCGTCGGTGAGCTCGCCGGCGAGGCGCGGCAGCGCGACTTCCCAGTCGAGCCAGTGGATGCTGTCGCCGGCCAGCGCGAGCGCGTACGGCCCGTCGAGCGCAACCGTCTCGACGCGACCCACGAACCAGCGGAGGTTCGAAGCGTCCCCGCCGGGCAGCGCGCGGCCGCGCTCGACCATCGGCTCGGAGACATCGACCGCATCGACACGCTCGACCCGTGGTGCGAGCCGCCGCGACAGCTCGCCGATGCCGCAGCCGACGTCGAGGACCACGCCGCCGTGCGCGAGGCCGGCGAGCACATCGACCGTCTCCTCCGGATACGGCGGACGCAGGTGGTAGTGATCGACCACCTCGCGCCGCGCGAACACTGCGCCGTAGCGCTCCGACCAGCCCGCGGGCTTCGGCTCCACGAACGCGAACGCTACGCTCGTCTGCGTGAGCAACGCGCGGCTGATCTTGCTCGGCGTCGTCGACTACCGCGAGGCGCTCGAGCTACAGCGCGCAATCGCCGGCGATGTCGCACGCGGCGACGCGCCCGACACCGTGCTCCTGCTCGAGCACCCGCCCACGATCACGCTCGGCCGCCGCGCGGAGCCCGGCGAGCTGCACGTGCCCGACGGCGCCGACGTCGCGGTCGTCGAGACCGACCGCGGCGGCAAGTCGACGTACCACGCGCCCGGCCAGCTCGTCTGCTACCCGATCCTCGACCTGACGCGCCACGGGCAGGACGTCCGTCGCTACTGCCGGGACCTCGAGGAGACGCTGATCCGGACGACGGCGGTGTTCGGGATCGAGTCGACTCGCATCGAGGGCCTCACCGGCGTCTGGCTCGAGCGCCCGCCGCGCAAGATCGCGTCGATCGGCATCCACCTCTCGCGCTGGATCTCGACACACGGCTACGCGCTCAACGTCGATCTCGACCCGGCGCCGTTCACCGACTGGATCACGGCCTGCGGGCTCGACGGCTACCAGTTCACGTCGATGGCGCGCGAGCTCGGCCGGCCGCTCTCGGTCGACGAGGTGCGTCCGGTCGCCGCAGAGGCATTCGCAGACGTGTTCGGCGTGACGCTCGCCGAGGCCCCCGTGCCGGCCGTCCGCTGACGCGGCTACGAGCGCGTGTCACAAAGCTCACCCTCCGGAC
>DATBIC010000058.1:0-10332 GCA_036557145.1 Gaiellaceae bacterium | reverse complement strand
GCCGCACCACCACGACTGCGTCAGGTCCTGCGGGTGCGGATAGCCGGGCAGCTGCACTTCCTTCTCCGCGGATCCGGTCTTGCCGGCGATGTCGTACTTGTAGTTGCCGAAGACGCCGTACCCGGTGCCGAGCGGCGAGTGTGTCGCCTCCTCGAGGCCGCGCTGCACGTAGGTGAGCGCGGTCGGGTCGACGCCGGTCGACTCGGCGGGCTGCGCGCCGAACGTCCGCAGCACGCGACGGGGGCCCTTCACGCCGCTCACCTCGACGTCCTCGGCGATGTGCGGCGTGACGAGCTTGCCGCCGTTCGCGATCATCGCGTACACGCGCGCCATCTGCAGCGGCGTCACGAGCAGCTGCCCCTGGCCGATCGCGAGCTGGATCGAGTAGCCCGGCTTCCAGGTGCGATCGATCGTGTCGCACGGCGGGCCGCCGTACGTGGTGCAGCGCCACTCGGGCGTCGGCATCAACCCGTCCGTCGTGGGACCGATGTCGACGCCGGTCGGCTCGCCGAGGCCGAACCGGTTTGCCCACTCCTGCAACGGGTGACCGCTGTTCGGCGGCAGCACGTAGAAACGCCGGCCTAGCTCGTAGAAGTACGTGTCGCACGACTCGGCGAGCGCGGTCGTCAGCGTCATCGGCTGGTCGATGTACGGCGTCCAGTTGTTGAAGGTCTGCCGGTAGCGCGTGTATGTCGGCGTACACGCGATCTCGTCGTTCGGCTGCATGAGACGCTCCTGCATCGCGGCGAGCGCCGTCACCGGCTTGAAGGTCGAGCCCGGCGGGTAGCCGACGTCGATCGCACGGTTGAGCGCGGGGTAGTTGTCGGCCTCCGCCTGCTTGCCGATCACCTTGTCGAGCTTCGAGGGATCCGGACGGCCCGCGAACACCGACGGCTCGTAGGTCGGGTTCGACGCCATCGCGAGGATCGCCCCGTCGCGCGGGTCCATCGCGACGATCGCGCCGCCGTCCGCGTGCTCGCCGTCGAGGTTCGCGTGGGCGAGGTGGATGCCGTACGTCAGCGCGCGCTCGGCCGCGCGCTGCAGCCCGATGTCGAGCGTGAGCCGCAGCGTGTCGCCCGGCTGCGGCAGCACCTGGTACGCCGGCTGCGACTTGGGGCGGCCGCGCGAGTCGACGGTCAGCTGCGCCTTGCCGTCGCGGCCGCGCAGGTAGGTGTCGTACGCCGACTCGACGCCGGCCTGCCCGATCGCGTCGGTCGCCTGGTAGCCGTCACGTTTGAGCCGCTTGTACTCCTGCGGCGAGATCTGCCCAACGTAGCCGAGCACCTGCGCGGCGAGCGACTGGTGCGGGTACTTGCGCAGCGAGCTCGCGGCGAGCCGCACGCCCGGGAACGCGTCCGCGTGCTCCTCCAGGTAGTAGATCTGGTCGTAGTGCACGCCCGACTGCACGACGATCGGCGTGAGCGGATCGGAGCCGTGCTCGCGCAGCTCGGTCAGCATCTGGCTCACCGGCACCCCGGTCACCGTCGACAAGCCGCGCAGCACCTGCCGCTCCGCCGGCCAGGTCTTCGGCAGGTCGGCCGGCCACAGCTCGACGCGCACGCCCGGCACGTTGCGCACGAGCACGTGCCCGTTGCGGTCGAGGATCGGCCCGCGCGGCGCCTGGATGCTCAGCGTGCGCACGCGATTGTCGTTCGCCTGCGCCAGGTACTGGTTGCCGGACAGCACCTGCAGCGCCCAGAGTCGGAGGAACAGCGCCGCGAAGACCGCGAGCGCGAGGAAGCCGAGGATCGCGATGCGGAACGCGAGCTGGGGCGTCAGCCGGTAGGGCTCCTCGACCCGCGGGTCTCCCGGCAGGAAGCGCCCGCCCGGAGTGTCGGTGCTAGCCAAGCAGCCGCACCTCGCCGATGCGGTCGCCGAGCTGCCGCGGCGGGAAGAGGCGCCGCACGAGCGCGTAGACCGGGAGCGTCAGCACCAGGTTGAGGAGCAGCGCGAGCGGCAGGTCGTGCAGGACGAGGCCGACGGGTGCCGGCTCGCCGAGCATGAACTGGAGCAGCACCTGGCCGAAGGCGTAGAGGACGGTGACGACGGCTACCGACAGGAACGGCGCATGGAAGCGGTCGCGCGCGGTCGTCTCGCCGTAGCGCCCGATCCAGAAGCCCGCGATCGTCAGCAGCAGCGAGGTGACGCCGAGCGTTCCGAGCGTGGCCGTGTCCAGCAATAGGCCGGTGCCGAAGCCGGCAATGGCTCCGAACACCGAGCCGCGGAGCAGCGCGATCGACAGCAGCGTCACGAGCACGATGCTCGCGCTACGGAACGCGGAGTACTCGGTGAGCACGGCAACCTGGAACATCACGGCGACGAAGAGCAGAAAGGCGGCTTTGACGCCGTCCATCAGTGCTTCGGCACGAGCACGATCACCGATTGCAGCGACGAGAAGTCGACGTACGGACGGAGCGTGATCGAGTGGTACGGATCGATGTCGTTGTCGCTCTCGCTCGTGACGACGCCGATCTGGATGCCGCGGGGGAACATCGACGGCAGCGCGTCCTTGCCGAGCGTGCCGGCCGTCATGATCACGTCGCCGACGCCGACATAGCTCGACTTCTGCACGTTGTCGAGGACCAGCGAGTTGTCGCTGCTGCCGCTCGAGACGATGCCGACCGACGCGGGGTGCGCTGCGTCGGTCGCGTTGACGTTGCTGTCGCCGTCGGTCAGGAGCCGGACGCGCGAGACGCTGGGGAACGCGCGGTCGACGACGCCCACGAGCCCGTCCGGCGTGAGCACGACGTCACCCTCGGCGACGCGGTTGTTCGAGCCGGCGGCGATCGTCAGCGTCTGATGGAGATCGCTCTGCGGGTTGGCCAGCACCTCCGCATGCACCTTGGCGAAGTTCGCCTCGGTCGGCGCGCCGTGGTAGTTGAGCTGGCGCTTGAGGTAGGCGTTCTCCTTGGCCTCGGACTGGCTGCGGATCAGCTGCTGGACGAGCCGCTGGTTCTGCCGGCGCAGCGCCGCGTTCTGGGACTTTGCGTCGGCGAGCCCGTGCACCCAGCCGATCGCGTCACGGAACGGCCGCGCGACGCGGTTCGCACCGACCTCGAACGGCCGGAGGATGCCCGCCGCGGTTCCCTGCGCCCCGTCGAGGGCGGACGAGCGGAACGACAGGGTGATCAGGACGAACGAGAGCAGCACGAGCCCGGCCACGACGATCCGGCGCTTGACGGCGCCTGATCGGTTCGATGGGTAGCCGGAAGTCGCGGCGCGCTGGACGGAGGAGCCCAGGACCGCGACACGGACGGTCCGGTTGCGTGGCACCTGGCCGAGGAGTGTAGCCGGTCACCCGGAACGATCGAGCGCGTGCACCCAGAGCTCGCCCCACTCGCTCGACACCTTGTCGTGCAGGGCGAACCCAAGCTTGGCCATCACGCGGCGCGACGCGAGGTTGGCCTCGGTCGTGATCGAGACGGCGCGCACGAAGCCGAGCTCGCCGAACGTCCAGGCGACCGACGCGGCGCCGGCCTCGGTCGCGATCACGCGGCCCCACCACGCCGGGTCGAGCGCCCAGCCGATCTCGGGGTCCTGCGGCCAGACGCGATGGAACTGCGGCCCCGTCCGGCCGATCAGCTCGCCGCTCTCGCGCCACTCGACGCCGAGCAGGCCGAAGCCGTGCTCCTGCCAGTGGCGCTCCCAGCGGTCGAAGGCCTCGTCGCTCTGCGCGCGCGTCTGCACCCAGGCGAGGTGACGCGTGAAGTCGGGGTCGGCGTTCCAGCGCGCGACGGTCGCGCGATCCTCCTCGCGCAGCCGCCTGAGCGTCAACCGTTCCGTCGTGATCACAGCGTCACGACCGCCGTCGTGAGCGTGAGCACCGGGACGAAGCCGACCTCGCGGTTGACGGCGAGGATGGCCTCGTTGTGTGCCGCGTTCTGCGTCGCCACGCGTTCGATGCCAGGCCTCGCTGCGCGTAGCGCGCGCAGGTTCTCGAGCTTGACCGCGAGCGCAAGCCCGCGCCGGCGCGCGTGCGGCACCGTCGCCGTGTCGTCGGTGTGCGCGATCCTCGCGCTGACGGCGTCCGGCAAGCGGATGCCCGTCAGCGCGAGCACCTCGCCTTCTGCAACCGCGACGGTGACGAGTTGCGGCGTGCCGCGCGCGATCTGCCGCTCCTCGTCGCGGCGCTGCTCGGTGTTCGTCCACACCGGCATCTCCTGGCCGCCGGGCACGGGTGCGTCGGCCATCGCGTTGCGTGCGCGCACGAACGAGGCGAGCAGCTCGTCCGGTGTTGCCCCGAGCCACGAGCGGAGCTCGACGCCTTCCGGCGGCGCGGGCATCGGAAGCTCCGCCGTGCGCAGGTCGAGCACCGACACGAGGTGCTGCTGGTCGTCGACCGCGCCGATTGCGCGGGCGAACGCAGCTCCCTCCGGTGTCGAGTGTTCGCCGAAGAACGAGCGGACCTCGTCGGCGCGCGCCGCCGCGACGACCGCGTCGAACAGGGATCGCCCGATGCCGCGGCGGCGAAATGACGGCCGCACCATCACCGACCCGACCACGAGCGAGCCTCCGTACCGGGACAGCGCCGCGGCGCCGGCCGGCTCATCGTCTTCCGTCGCGAGCCAGTGGCGCCGCCTGGCGGAGCCGGGATTGCGGTACGAGGCGATCGCCTCGGCGAACGGCCGCGCCGGCTCGCCGAAATCGTGGGGATCGGCCTCGGTCTCGACCAGCTGCAGGGCGGCGAGCGTCGACTCGGGCGCCGTCCGCGCGTCGAGCTCCGCGATCACGGCACGTGCGCTACCGGCCGCGGCCGTTGCGCGAACGCGCGCGGGCGCTGCGGTGAATCGCGTCGAACTCCTCGAGACTGCGCCCCGAGCCGACGGCGACGCACGTGAGCGGCGACTCGGCGAGGTGCACCGGCATGTGGGTCTCGTGGCGCAGCCGTTCGTCGAGCGCCTGCAGCAGCGCTCCGCCACCGGCGAGCACGATCCCGCGGTCCATGATGTCGGCCGCGAGCTCCGGCGGCGTCTTGTCGAGGGTCGACTTGATCGCGTCGACGATCTGCGTCACCGGCTCTTCGAGCGCGTGCCGCACCTCCTCGCTCGTGAGGATCACCGTCTTCGGCAGCCCCGTGAGCATGTCGCGGCCGCGCACCTCCGCCTGCACCTCTTCCTTCAGCGTGTGCGCCGAGCCGACCTCGAGCTTGATCTCCTCCGCCGTCTGCTGTCCGATCAGCAGCTTGTACTCACGCTTGATGTGGTTGATGATCGCCTCGTCCATCTCGTCGCCGCCGACGCGGAGCGACTGCGAGACGACGATCCCGCCGAGCGAGATGACGGCGACCTCGGTCGTGCCGCCGCCGATGTCGACGATCATGTTCCCGGTCGGCTCGGCGACCGGCAGGCCGGCCCCGATCGCCGCAGCCATCGGCTCCTCGATCAGGTACGCCTTGCGCGCGCCCGCGGACAGCGTCGCCTCCTCGACCGCGCGCTTCTCGACGCCGGTGACTCCCGAGGGGACGCACACGACCACGCGCGGGTGCGCGAAGCGATGCTGGTGGACCTTCTGGATGAAGTGGCGGAGCATCTGCTCGGTGACGTCGAAGTCGGCGATCACGCCGTCCTTCAGCGGGCGGATCGCGCTGATCGTCCCCGGGGTGCGGCCGAGCATCCGCTTGGCCTCGAGGCCGACCGCGTGCACCTCGCCGGAGCGCTGGTCGATCGCGACGACCGACGGCTCGGAGAGCACGATCCCGCGTCCCCGGACGTAGACGAGCGTGTTCGCGGTGCCGAGGTCGACCGCCATGTCGCGCCCGCCGAAGCCGGTGAGGTAGTTGAAGATGCTCATCGTGAGGCCCGCGGAACTCTAGCTTGCCGCTCTCTGCATTGACCCTCGCGCTGGGCAGCGCGGTGCTGCACGCCGCGTGGAACCTCCTCCTCGGTCGCGCACGCGACGTCCGCGCCGCGGCGGCCGCCACGTTCGTCCTCTCGGTGGCGATCGCGCTGCCGTTCGCGATCGTGTGGTGGCACGCCGACCCGTCGGTCTGGCCCTGGGCGCTCGCCTCGAGCCTGCTCGAGGTCGTCTACGTCGTCGCGCTCGCGCTGGCCTACCGGATCTCGGAGGTGTCGTTCGTCTACCCGGTCACCCGCGGCCTGGCGCCGCTGATCGCGCTGGGCTTCGCCGTGTTCGCGCTCGGCCACGGGGTCTCGGCGGCCGAGGCCGTCGGCGTGGTCTGCGTCGCCGTCGGCGTCGTCGGCGTCCGCGGCCGGGTGGGCGGCGGCGATGCGGCGGCACTGCTCCTCACGGTCACGCTCTCCGCGACGATCGCCGCCTACACGCTCGTCGACCGGGTCGGGATCCAGCGCGCCGGGGCACTCACCTACTTCGTCCTGACGCTCGCGTTGCCGTGCCTCGTCTATCCGCCGCTCGTCGGCGCGCGCGCGATGCGCCGCGAGCTCGGAGCCGGCGTCGTGTTCGCCGGCATCGCGAATCTCGGCTCGTTCCTGCTCGGCCTGCTCGCGCTCCGCCATGCGAGCGCCGCCTCCGTGCTCGCCGTGCGCTCGACGTCGGTGGTGATCGCCACCGTGCTCGCCGGACGCGTGCTCTCGGAGCGCGTGACGCGGATGCGGCTCGCGGGATCGCTGCTCGTCTTCGCCGGGATCGCGCTACTGGCCGTCTGAGCACCGCACGGCGAGCAGGCGGATCAGCAGCGCTCCCGGCAGCCCGACCACGTTCAGGTAATCGCCGTCGACCCGCTCGACGAGGTTCGCGCCGAACCCCTGGATCGCGTACGCGCCGGCGCGGCCCTGCCACTCGCCGGACTCGAGGTAGCGCCTGCGGTCGGTGGCCGTCAGCGGACGAAACACGACGCGGGTCGTCTCGGCGTGCAGCTCCTCCCACGAGTCCGTGCGTAGGCAGAGGCCCGAGACGACGTCGTGCGCGCGGCCCGACAGCAGCGCCAGCATCCGGTCGGCGTCGTCCTCGTCGGCCGGCTTGCCGATGACCTCTCGGTCGCACACGACGACCGTGTCGACACCGAGCACTGGGCGTTCGCCCGCGGTGATGGAGCGCGCTTTGCCGGCGGCGTGGGCGACCGGGTCGCCGCCGGGCTCCTCGACGTACTGCGGGGCGACGACCTCGAACGGGATCCGGAGCTGATCGAGGATCGCACGGCGCTGCGGCGAGGTGGAGGCGAGGACGAGCGTCATGCGAGCGCCTCGCGGAGATCCTCGAGCGGCACGTTCTCGACCAGCTCGAGCCTGTGGTCGATCGGGCCGCCGACGAAGCGGTCGCCGCGGTACCGCGCGAAGACGTGCGCGTGGAGGTGCGCGAGCGAGTTGCCGTGGATCTCGTAGTTGACCTTGACCGGCCGCACGAGCGCCGCGAGCCGTTCCGCGGCGACCAGGACGTCCTCCCAGAACGCCGCGCGCTCGTCGCCTACGAGCTCGAACGGCTCGACGACGTGCCGCTTCGCGACGACGCACAGGTAGCCGCGGGAGAGCGTACGCGTGTCGGACGTGATCCACGTGGTCGGCCGTTCAGCGACGACGCCGAGCGGCTCGCCGCGGACGCAGATCTCGCATGCGCTGCCGTCGACGGCGCTCGCCCAGCGCTCGGGCTCGTCCCAGATCGAGCCGCCGAGGACGCCCTGCGGGCCTTCGGAGGAGAAGCCGCGGCTCACGGGCGCTTCCGTGCGACCCAGATCTCCTCGCACGGCCACTGCCTGGCCCAGTCGGCGGTGACGTAGGCGTAGTAAGGGTGCGTCTCGGCGTCGGCAGGCGCCTGGAGCTCGACGAGCCGCTCGACCTCGAAGCCGTTCGCGCGCAGGAGCGCGATCCACTCGCCGTGCGGCAGGTGGAACTCGACGCCGCCCTCCGGCCACTCGATCCGGTGCAGGCCGAACAGCGGCCGCTGCAGGGACTCCTTGGCGGGGACGTCGTCGTCGGAGCACAGGATGACGAGGGTCGAGTTACGCAGGAACACGAGCCGGCCGCCGGGGCGGAGCAGACGCGCCGCCTCGGGGATCCAGCGGTACGGGTCGACCCAGATCGACGCGCCGTACTCGGAGACGACGAGGTCGAAGCTCTCGGCGGCGAGACCGGTCTCGGCGGCGTCGGCCTCGACGAGCGGGAACTCGATCCCGGTCTCGCCCATCATGCGGCGCGCGGTCTCGAGCTGGGCCGGCGTGACGTCGACGCCGACCGGCCGGGCGCCGAGCTTGGCGAGCCAGGCGGAGAAGTACGCGGTGCCGCAGCCGAGCTCGCAGACGTCGAGCCCGGCGACGTCGCCGAGGACGTGCAGCTCGGACTCGTCGATCGCCCAGATCCCCCAGTTGACCTCGTCGAGCGCCCAGTTCGTCGGGGCGCTGTCATCCGTGTGCTCGCGGTTGGTCTCGGTCCAGAGGGCGCGGTTCTTCGCCGCGTCGCTACGCCAGTCCATCGGGGAACCAGAGCCCGATCTCGCGCTCGGCCGACTCGGGCGAGTCGGAGCCGTGGACGAGGTTGTTCGGCATCGCGAGCGCGTAGGTGCCGCGCAGCGAGCCGGGAGCGGCCTCGGCCGGGTTGGTGGCGCCGATCGTGACCCGGCACGTCGCGATCGCGCCGTCGCCCTCGAACACCATCGCGAGCGTCGGCCCCGACGTGATGAAATCGACGAGCTCCCCGAAGAACGGCTTCTCGCGGTGCTCGGCATAGTGCTGTTCGCCGAGGTCGCGCGGGGCGGTGAGCAGACGCGTGGCGCGCAGCACGAGGCCGCGCCGCTCGAAGCGGGCCATGATCTCGCCCGAGAGGCCGCGGCCGACCGCATCGGGCTTCGCCAGGATGAGCGTCTGCTCGACCGCCATCGGGCGGAGGATGCTAGCTGGTCGCGCGCCGGGAGCCGCGGGCCTGCCGGGCCGGGCGCTTCGCCTCGACCACCTTGGTCGACGACTCGTCCTGCTCGATCGGCGTTCGGCAGTACGGGCAGACCTGCCAGAGCGGCTCGAGCGGCCGGTTGCAGGTCGCGCAGGCCTGGCGGAGCTTCGTCGTGCAGATCGGGCAGACGAGGAAGTCCTCCTCCACCTCGGCGCGGCACACCGGGCAGCGCAGGTCCCGTCCGCCCAGGCGCTTCTCCATCGCCTTGATCTCGAGCTCGCGCTCGCGGATGTCCTCGAGGTATTCCGGCGGGCGGAAGAGCATGTAGATCAGCGGGCCGATGAACGGGACGACGCCGAGCGCGGTCGCGACGCCGACCAGGAGCTTGTCGTCGATCCGGCGGCGCGCGTCCTTGAACGTCCAGTAGATCGTCGCGATCCAGAAGACGATCACGAAGAAGATCAGGAGGTTCCTGATCACGTACCACGTCGACGAGTGGAAGAAATCGTGAACGCTGCTGAAGGCGGAGGCGATCACAGGAGGATCCTCCCTAGCGCGTACCCGGCCGCGAAGGCTGCACCCACGAAGATGGCGAGCACCGCGAGTGCGAAGAGGAAGACACTGATCCGCTCACCGCGCCGCGTCATCGTATGCATTTCACCGGTCGTCACAGACGTCGGCAAGGAGATAGAGGGAGCCGGTGACGAGAACGGGCCCGCCCAGCTCTCTGGCGCGGAGGAGGGCCGAATGCGGGTCGTCGACCGCCTCGACGGCCTGGAACCAGGGTGCGGCGCGCTCGGCGAGGGCGGCTGCGGGGAGCGCGCGGGCGTTCGAAGAGGACGTCGCGATCAGAGTGCTCCCGGCGCGGGCCAGCCGCTCGAGCATCGCGTCGGCGTCCTTGTCGGCGAGGATCGAGGCGACGACGACGTAGCCCGACGCCTCGGGTAGCCGCGCGAGCAGCCAGTCGACCGCCTCCGGCGTGTGCGCGCCGTCGCGCACCTCGCCGCCGGCGCGCAGCTCGAGGCGCCCCGGCAGTGACGCGTCGACCAGGCGGTCGACCGCGCGCCCGAGAAACGCCTGCACGGCCTCGCGCGCGCCGCCGATCGTCACCTCGCCGTGCGGGACGAGCCGGGCGAACTCGTCGTCGGGCAGCACGACGGTCGCGGCGGCGTGGGCGACAGCGAGCTTCTCGACGGCGATCGCCTCGCGCGTGGAGCCGAGCACGTCGGTGTGCTCGAGGCCGACGTTCGTCAGCAGCACGACCCGAGCGTCGACGACGTTCGTCGCGTCGTGCCGCCCGCCGAGGCCTGCCTCGACGACCGCGGCCCCGATGCCGCGTTCCGCGAAGTCGGCGAACGCGGCGGCGGTCAGCACCTCGAACTGCGTTGCGCCGACCGCTTCCGCCTCCGAACGAACCCGCGCGATCGCCGCCTCGAAGCCCGGCGGGTCGGTCTCGAGGCGCTCGTGCCAGCCCGACACGTGCGGCGAGGTGTACGCAGCGGTGTCGAGACCCTCGGCGCGAAGCGTGGCGGCGATC
>DATBIC010000057.1:0-11265 GCA_036557145.1 Gaiellaceae bacterium | reverse complement strand
GCGACTCGTCGTCGGGCGACTCCGGCTCGTCGGACGCGAAGGGCGGCGAGACGAAGAAGGCCGCCGAGGCGTAGAGGCTCGGTGTGGAACTGGCGTGCCCGCGGAGATGCGTCAGACCAAGCAGCAGGGACGGGGCGGGCGAAGCTCGTAGCGGTATCCCTACGGGCGAGCCCGACCGGGCACTGATGCGCCGTGTCTGACGCACCATCCGCGCGTGCGGGAGTTTCACATCGAGCCTCTATCGCTACTGCAGCGGGTGGCCGATCTCGCAGCCGGGATCGAACTGCCCGACGGGAGGCTGCGGCGCCGACTTGCCGAGGAACATCGCGATCGTCGCCGGGTTGTCCTCACTCGGGGCGCCGGTGCCGCCGCCGCCGAAGTCGCCGCCGAGTCGGCAGTGGACGGAGCTCGACTCGTTCGAGCGGAACTTGACCCAGCCCAGCTGCAGCAGCTGGCTCGTCGTCAGGTCGGTGGTCAGCGGCTTCACGAACGACGAGCCCGAGAACGGCATGTCGACGAGCGTGCCGAACGAGGTCAGCTTCGACGAGACGGCGTTCAGCACCGCCTGCTGCCGGGCGCCGCGGGTGAAGTCGGTCTCCGACGGATCGAGCTCGTTCTCCCGGATCCGCGAGTAGATCAGGGCGCGCTCGCCGCTCATGTGCTGCGTCCCTTTCGCGAAGCGCCACCCGGGCCACTGGTCGCAGCGGGCCTGCGTCGCGTAGGGGCAGTCGAACCGGTTCGAGCGAATCGGCTTCGGCACGTTCACGTCGATGCCGCCGAGCGCGTCGATCAGATCCTTGAAGTCGGCGAAGTTGACGACGACGACGTGGTTGATCGGGAGGCTCGTGAACTGATGGATCGTCCTGATCGCGAGCGCGGGCCCGCCGATCTGGAACGCCGCGTTGATCTTCTGCGTCGCCGCGCCCGGGATCGGGACGACGAGGTCGCGCGGGATCGAGAGGTAATAGAGGCGGTGGTGCGACGGGTCGGTTCGCATCAGGAGGATCGAGTCCGAATGCCGGTCGCCCTCCCGGCCGCCGATGCGCGCGTTGTCGGTGCCGAGCAGCAGGATCGTCGTCGAGTGCGAGAGGAGCAGCCCGTTCTGGTGCGTGAGGGCGAGCTTCGCGTTCGGATCGAGGCGCGCGTTCGCATCCGAGACGCCGCTCGACACCGCGAACCAGCTCGCGACCGCCCAGACGACGACGACGAGCAGCAGCACGAGGACGATCAGGAGCGCGAGGCGCCCGCGGCCGATGCGGCGCTTCTTCGGGACCGCCCCGGGGCCGCGGTAGTCGTCGGGCGTGCCTGGACGCGCGGGGCGCCCGGGCCGCGCCGGTGCCGGAACCTTTCCCTTGACGCGTCCGCCGCGATAGAGGCGGTACGGCTTCGGCTCCGTCGCCATCCGGCGGGTTAGGTTACCGAGCGCAGATGAAGGCAAAGCGCGTGATCGGCGTCGATCTCGGCGGCACGAAGATCCTCGCCGGCGTCATCGATTCCGACGGGCGGCTGCACGAGACTGTCGAGCGCCCCACGGTCACGACCTCACAGGCGGCGCTGCTCGACGAGCTCGCGGACGTCGTCCGGTCGCTTCCGCTCGACGACGTGGCGGCGGTCGGATTCGGGATCCCCTCGCGGATCGACCACCGCGACGGCATCGCGCTCGGCGCCGTAAACATTCCGCTGCGCGAGGTGCAGTTCCTCGCAGAGATGAAGCGGCGGCTCGGGCTGCCGGTCGCGATGGAGAACGACGCGAGCTGCGCCGCCTACGCCGAGTTCCGGCACGGAGCGGGCCGCGGCACGGAGAACTTCGTGATGCTCACGCTCGGGACCGGCGTGGGGGGCGGCGTGATCGCCGGCGGCAGCCTCCTTCAAGCATGGACGGAGCTCGGTCACATGGTGATCGTCGAGGACGGCGAGCCGTGCTCGGGCGCGTGCTCGGGCCGCGGCCACGTCGAGGCCTACTGCTCGGGCCGCGCCGTCGACAGGCTGGCGAGGCAGCTGCTCGGGCCGGGTGCGACCGCCCACGATCTCGTCCAGGATCGGAACCCCGTTCTCGACCAGGTCGGGCATCACCTTGGCGTGGCGATGGGCTCACTGGTGAACATCTTCGGCGCGGAGCGGATCGTGATCGGCGGCGGCTTCGGCGTGGCCGCGTTCGACCTGCTGCTCCCGAGCGCCAGGCTTGCCGTGCTCACCGAGGCGCTCGCCCCGGCGGGCCAGCAGCTCGAGATCGAGCGCGCGGAGCTCGGCGCCTCCGCGGGCCTGATCGGCGCCGGGCACGTCGCCTTCGAGACGCTCGGCTGACGCCTGCTCGCCGTGCCGCTTGCAGTCTGCGCGACCCCGATCGGAAACCTGGAGGACGTGACGCTCCGCGTCCTCGCCGAGCTCCGCGACGCCGATCTCGTGCTCGCCGAGGACACGCGCCACACGCGCACCCTGCTCGAGCGGCACGGGATCCGCGCGAGGCTGCTCTCCTACCAGGCGCACAACGAGGCGGCGCGGCTCCGCGAGGTGCTGCCCCGGCTCCGGGCCGGGGAGCGGATCGCCCTCGTCTCCGACGCCGGGCTCCCGGGCATGTCCGATCCCGGGATGCGGCTCGTCCGCGCCGCGCGCGACGCGGGCATCGCCGTCACCGTCCTGCCCGGCCCGTCGGCCGCGTCGACCGCACTGGTCGCGAGCGGGCTCGACGAGGCGCGATTCATGTTCGTCGGGTTCCTGCCACGGCGTGACGCTGAGCGCGACACGCTGTGGGAGTCGCTCGCCGGGTGGGAGGGTGCGGTCGTCGCGTACGAGTCGCCGCGCCGGCTGCCTGCGACGCTTCGCTCCCTGGCACGCCGCGACCCGGAGCGCCCCGTGGTCGTGTGCCGCGAGCTGACGAAGCGGTACGAGGAGGTCGTCCGCGGCAGCGCGGCGGCGCTGGCCGAGCGCTTCGCCGAGCCTGTGAAAGGGGAGGTGACGCTGGTGCTCGGTTCGGCCACGGCCCGGCCGGACTCCGCCGCCGCTCTCGCCGCCGTGCGCGAGCTGGTGGCCGCCGGGGCGGCGCGCGGGGTCGCGTCGGAGGTCGTCGCCCGCCTCACCGGCACGGCGCGGAACGACCTCTACCGCGGCACTCTGTGACAACTTCGTCAACTCGCTTGACGCCGGGAGCCTCCCGCCCCTACCGTGCGAACAGACGTTCTCTGAGCTGACAACATTCGCCTCGGGAGGTGCCTCATGCGACGGTCGCCGCTGCTGCTGTCCGCGCTGGTCTCGCTCGTCCTCGCTCACGGCGCCGCGGCCTGGACCTGGCCTGCGGGTGGCGCCGTCGTGCAGCCGTACTCCTTCGATCCGGCGCATGCCTACGACGCCGGCCAGCACCGCGGCATCGACGTCGCCGGTGACACCGGCTCGCCGGTCGTGGCGCCGGAGGGAGGCTCCGTGTCCTTCGCCGGAACGGTCCCTTCCTCCGGCAAGAGCATCACGATCCTCACCGCCGACGGCTACGCCGTCACGCTCACGCATCTCGGCACGATCCTGGTCGCGAAGGGCGCCACCGTCGCCGAAGGCGATGCAGTCGGGTCGATCGGCCCGAGCGGCGACGCCGAGGTGGCGGTCCCCTACGTGCACCTCGGCATCCGCCTGGCCGCCGACGACCAGGGCTACGTCGATCCGCTCTCGCTGCTGCCGCCGCCGCCGGCGCCCGCGCCCCCCGTGCCGCCTGCGCCCGCTCCGGCGCCGGCGCCTGCGGCACCGGCGGCCGCCCCCGCGCCGGAGGCTCCTCCGGCCGCCCCGGCGACGGCGCCCGCCGCCGCCCCGCCCGCCGCGCAGCCGGCGGCGACGGTGCCCGGAGGCTCCCCGGGCTCGGTCGTGGGCGCGGTCGCCCCTGCGTCCGCGACGACGGCCGCGCACGCACCGCCGGCCGCGGCGGTTCCGCGGAGCCGCGCCGTCGCGGCACCGCGAGCCGCTCACGCCGGCCACGCCGCCCGCGCGGCGAAGGCCGTCGTCGTCCCGGCTGCTCGGGCGCCCGGTCCGGAGGGCACGAGCCCGACCGTGGTGCGGCCTGCCGCCCGCATGCGCGCGACCGCGTCACCTCGGGCCGTCGTGCGGCCGCGCACTCCGGTGCCGGCGCCGCCGGTCGCCCGCGCGACGCGGCCGGTGACGAGGTCCCGGCGACCGGTGCCCGCGCGGCGCGCGCCCGTGCCGCATGCGACGCCGCCGCCTGCCGCGCTCGTGCCCGTCGCAGCCGACCCGCGCGACCGCTCGGCCGTTCCGGTGCGCGCTCCACAACCACCGGCCACGGCTGTCCCCGCCGCGCGCCGAACGGTGCCGGTCCCCGCGCTCGGGCTCGCGGCGACGCTGGTCGCGTGTGCGCTGTTCGCCTGCGTCGTGCTCCGGCGGCGACGGAGTGAGGCGGCGAGACCCGTTCGTATGATTGCCGCCAGTGTCGAGCGGCCCGAAGAAGGTCTTGGTGGCGCCTGCGTGGCCGTATGCGGCGGGATTTCGGCACCTTGGGCACGCAGCGGCGTACGTGCCGTTCGACGTGTTCGCGCGCTACCACCGGCTCAAGGGAGACGACGTGCTCGCGGTGAGTGGGACGGACGAGCACGGCACGCCCGTGATGGTGGCCGCCGACAGAGAGGGGAAGTCCTACCGTGAGGTGGCCGACTTCTACAACGCCGCGCATCGCGAGGACTTCCGCAAGCTCGGCTTCACGTACGACTGCTTCACGCGCACCACCACCCGCAATCACGAGCGCGTCACACAGGATCTGTTCGCGACGCTGTACGAGCACGGCGCGATCTTCGAGCGCGCGCAGCTCGTCTCGTTCTCGCCGACGACCGGCCACACGCTCCCCGACAGGTACATCGAGGGGACATGCCCGATCTGCGGCTACCCGCAGGCGCGCGGCGATCAGTGCGACAACTGCGGCAACCAGCTCGACCCGACCGACCTGATCGACCCGCACTCGAAGATCGACGGCTCGGTGCCGGAGTTCCGCGAGACGAACCACCTCTTCCTCGACCTGCCGCGGTTCGCAGAGACGCTGCGCGGGTGGATCCAGGGCCACGACGCGTGGCGGCCGAACGTGCGCAACTTCTCGCTCGGCCTGCTCGACGAGATCCGGCCGCGGCCGATCACCCGCGACCTCGACTGGGGCGTGCCCATCCCGATCCCGGGCTACGCGGACGATCCGAACAAGCGCATCTACGTCTGGTTCGACGCCGTGATCGGCTACCTCTCGGCGAGCATCGAGTGGGCCTCGCTCCATGACGACCCCGATCGCTGGCGCGAGTGGTGGCAGTCGGAGGACGCGCTGCACGCGTACTTCCAGGGAAAGGACAACATCGTCTTCCACACCGTGATCTGGCCCTCGATCCTGCTCGGCTACGAGGGCGGCGGCGAAGTCGGTGCCGGCCGGCCCCTGCATCTGCCGGACGACGTGTTCGCCACCGAGTACCTGACCATGGAGGGGGCGCAGTTCTCGAGCAGCCGCGGCCACGTGATCGACATCGGCGACTTCCTCGACCGCTACGACCCGGATCCGCTCCGCTATTACCTCGTCGCCGCCGGGCCCGAGTCGCAGGACACGGACTTCACGTGGGCCGAGTTCGTGCGGCGCAACAACGACGAGCTGCTCGCGAACTGGGGCAACCTCGTCAACCGGACCGTGACGAACGCGCACCGCAACTTCGGCGCGGTGCCCGAGCCGGGCACGCTCTCGCCGGCCGACGAAGCCTTGCTCGCGACGGTCGACGGGGGGTTCGCCGCCGTCGGCGACCACATCGAGCACGGGCGCTTCCGGGCCGCACTCGGGGAGGCGATGCGGCTCGCTTCGCAGGTGAACCAGTACCTCTCCGACCAGGCGCCGTGGGCGCTCGTGAAGACCGACCCGGCCCGCGCTGGAACCGTCCTCTACGTCTCGTTGCGCGCGGTCGACAGCCTGAAGACGATCTTCACGCCGTTCCTGCCACACACCTCGCAGGTCGTGCACGAGCTGCTCGGTTACGACGGCTGGATCGCCGGCCCGCTCGAGTTCCGCACCGTCGGCGACGGCGCCGACACGCACGAGATCCTGACCGGCGACTACTCGGGCTGGGTGGGCAGCTGGGCGCCGAGTGAGCTGCCGCCGGGCCAGGGGCTTCGCGAGCCGAGGCAGCTCTTCCGCAAGCTCGACGACTCGGTGGTCGAGGAGGAGCTGCGCCGCATGGCCGCCGACGGCGACGGCGCGTGATCGACACGCACGCGCACTTCGGCGACGACGCGGCCGAGGTGCTCGACCGAGCGCGCGCGGCCGGGGTGACCCGCGTCGTCGCGGTGGCGACGACGGTGGCGGACGCGCACCGCGTCCTCGCGCTCGTCGACGACGAGGAGGGCGTTTACGCCGCGCTCGGCATCCATCCGCATGAGGCGGGCGCGGCGAGGCAGGCCGACGTCGACGAGCTGCGCACCCTGCTCGCGCATCCGAAGGTGGTGGCGGTGGGTGAGACCGGCCTCGACCACTTTCGCGACTACGCGCCGCGCGACGCGCAGCGGTGGCTGTTCGAAGCGCAGCTCGAGCTGGCGAGCGAGACGGGCAAGCCGGTCGTGATTCACACCCGCGCCGCCGACGGCGACACGCTCGAAGTGCTGCGCGCGCACGATGGCGCCGTCGTCCTGCACTGCTTCTCCTCGCCACCGCTGCTCGCCGAGGCTTCGCGCCGCGGCTGGTACGTCTCGTTCGCCGGGAACGTCACCTACAAGAACGCGTACGACCTGCGGTCGTCCGCGCGGGTGGTGGCGGCCGAATGCCTGCTTGCCGAGACGGACAGCCCGTATCTCGCACCGCAGCCCGTTCGCGGACGCCGCAACGAGCCGGCGTTCGTCGTCCACACCTACCGCGCCCTGGCCGAGGCGCGGGGCGTCGAGCCGGACGCGCTCGCCGCGCAGGTCGACGCGAACGCGGACGCCCTCTTCGCGCTGTGAGCGTGCGTCCGCGGAAGGCGCTCGGACAGCACTTCCTGACCGACGCGAACATCCTCGGCGTCATCGAGCGGCTCGCGTCGCTCGAGCGGGAGGACGTCGTGCTCGAGGTCGGCCCCGGCCTCGGCGTGCTCACGCGCTTCCTCGCCGAGCGCGTCGCGTTCGTGCACGCGATCGAGGTCGACCGTCGGCTCGAAGGCGAGCTCGCCGGAATCCCGCGAACCATGATCCACTGGGGCGACGCGCTGACGGCCGACTTCGCCGCGCTCGAGCCGCCGCCGCGGAAGCTCGTCGCGAACCTGCCGTACAACATCGCGACGCCGCTCGTCGTCGAGAGCCTCTCGTTCGCCACGCTCGGAGCGTGGTGCGTGATGGTGCAGCGCGAGGTTGCCGACCGCTTCTTCGCCGAGCCGTCGACCAAGGCGTACGGCGCCGTCTCGGTGCTCGTCCAGCTGACTGCGGAGCGCACCGGCTTCCATCCAGTCTCGCGCGAGGTGTTCCGCCCGCGTCCGAACGTCGACTCAGCGCTCGTCGCATTCGTGCGTGTTGCGGACGCACCGAGCGTGCGGATCAAGCGGCTCGTCGGAGCAGCGTTCTCGCACCGCCGGAAGACGCTCGCCAACGCCGTCGCGCTCGCAGGTCTCGCGTCCCGGGAGCAGGCGGTCGCAGCGCTCGCAGCGATCGGCCGGCGCGACGGCACGCGCGCGGAGGAGCTCGCGCCGTCGGAGTTCGTCGAGCTCGCCGGAGCACTCCGGTGATCGCGGCCGCGCCGGCGAAGATCAACCTCGCGCTCGTCGTCGGCCCCCGTCGCGCCGACGGCATGCACGAGCTGCTCACCGTCTTCCAGCGCCTCGAGCTCGCCGACCGGATCACGGTCGAGCCTGCGGAGTCGACGACGGTCGAGGGGTTTCCCGGCGACATCCTCGTCGCGGCTGCGCTCGCCTCGCTCGAGGCGCCGCACGGCTGGCGTGCGGTGATCGAGAAGCGAATCCCGGTCGCGGCCGGGCTCGGCGGTGGCAGCTCCGACGCTGCGGCGGCGCTGCGGCTCGGCAACGCGCAACTCGAGCGGCCGCACGACGACGGCCGGCTGCGCGAGCTGGCTATGGGGCTCGGCGCCGACGTGGCGTTCTTCCTCGCCGGCGGGCCGCAACTCGGGAGCGGCGTCGGTGCGACGCTCGAGCCGCTCGAGCTCCCGCAGCGGTTCGCAGTCCTCCTGCTGCTGCCGCACGGGAGCGAGAAGGCCTCCACCGGTGCTGTGTACGACGCGTTCGACGCGCGACGCGGAAGCAACGGGTTCGCCGCGCGCGCGGAAGCGCTGCGCGACGCGATCGCGCGCGTGCGCGCGCCGCGTGACCTGGCGGCGCTGCCTCCGAACGACCTCGCGAGCTCGGACCACGTGCACGCGCTGCTCGCGCTGGGCGCGTTCCGCGCGGACGTGAGCGGCGCCGGGCCCGTCGTCTACGCGCTCTTCGACGACCGATCCGCTGCCGAGCGGGCGCGAGCCTCGGTTCGGCATCTCGGCGCCTGCTGGGTCACCGATCCAGCGTGGTAGCGTGATCGCGCGATGTCGTACGCGATCGAGCACGGCTCGACCCGCACCGGCCGCTGGTTTCGCCAGCAGCGACTGAAGATCACGCTCGGTCTCGCCGCCTTCGAGGGGCTGCTCTACCTGATCGGCGTGCTCGGCTGGTGGGAGGCGTTCCTCTTCGCCGCGATCGCGAGCGCGCTGTGGTGGTTCCTCGGCCGCGGCAGCCGGTCGGACGTCGTGCGTGAAGTCACGTGGATCCTCGCTGCGTCGCAGTTGCTCGTGCTCTGCGTGCCGCTCGCGCTGGGGCTCGTCAAGGCGGTTGCGATCGCGGTCGTCGCCCTGCTCGCGGTGATCGCGCTGATCTTCCTCTTCACCGAGCGACGGTAGAAGCGCACCTATACTCGGGGCGCAGTGGGCCGTAGCCAAGCGGTAAGGCAGCGGGTTTTGGTCCCGCGATCCCAGGTTCGAATCCTGGCGGCCCAGCCATCTCGCTGACTCTGGCGACAGTGCCCGATCCGCCGCTCGCAGCCCTGATCATGGCCGGAGGCCTCGGCACCCGGATGCGCTCGTCCGTGCCGAAGCACTTCCACGCGATTCTCGGGCGGCGGCTCGTCGACTGGGTGATCGCGAGCGCCGAGGCGACCGGCGCCGATCCGGTCGTGGTCGTCGCGTCGCCGTCAGGGCGCGACGAGTTCGACGACCGCGTGACCGTCGCCGTGCAGGCGGAGCCGCTCGGGACGGGCGACGCCGCGCGCGCCGGGCGCGATGCGCTCGCGGGCCACGACGGCGACGTGCTCGTCCTGTCCGGCGACACGCCGCTGTTGACGGCGGAGCTGCTCGACGAGCTCGTCGCGACGCACCGCTCGAGCGAGGCCGCGGCGACGATCCTCACCGCGAAGCCGGCCGACCCGCGCGTGTACGGCAGGATCGTCCGCGACGCCGAGGGCGCCGTGGTGCGGATCGCCGAGGGCACCGATGCCACGGCCGAGGAGCTCGAGATCGGCGAGATCAACTCGTCGATCTACGTGTTTCGCTCGGAGGCGCTGTGGCCGGCGCTCGACCGGCTGCGGCCGAAGAACGCGCAGGGAGAGCTGTACCTCACCGATGCGATCGGCATCCTCGTCGCGGACGGCGCTCGCGTGGCTACGCACCTCGCGGCCGACCCGGACGAGGCCGAGGGCGTGAACACACGGGTCGAGCTCGCGGTCGCCGCCGGGGTGCTGCGCGACCGGATCAACGACGCGCACATGCTCGCGGGGGTCACGATCGTCGATCCGTCGAGCACGTGGATCGACCCGACCGTCGAGATCGCGCAGGACGTGACGATCGACCCGTTCACGGTCCTGCGCGGGCGGACGCGGGTCGGCGAAGGCGCAGAGATCCGCCCCCACACGGTCGCAGTCGACAGCGAGATCGGTGCACGCGCCGTCGTCGGGCCCTTCTGTTACCTTCGCCCCGGAACGAGCCTCGGCGAGTCCTCGAAGGCAGGCACCTACGTGGAGATCAAGAACTCGCGCATCGGTGACCGCACGAAGGTCCCGCATCTCTCGTACATCGGCGATGCCGACATCGGGGCCGACACGAACATCGGGGCCGGCAACATCACCGCGAACTACAGCCACCGGCCCGGCGAGCCGAAGAAACGGACGACGATCGGCGACAACGTCAGAACCGCGATTCACAATGGGTTCGTCGCTCCAGTGGAGGTGGGTGACGGCGCATGGATCGGGGCCGGTTCGGTGATCACGAAGGATGTCCCGCCCGGGGCGCTCGCGATCGCGAGGCAACGGCAGGAGAACAAGGAGGGATATGCAGCCCGGCAGCAGCGCGACGAGTGAGCTCGCCCTTCCGGGGCTCGAGGCGCTGGAGCCGGTGAACGAGCCGGCGCCCGGCCACTGGATCGAACGCGGGCCGCAGAAGCGGCTGATGGTGTTCAGCGGCCGCTCGCATCCCGCACTCGCCGAGCGCATCGTCGAGCAGTTCGGCGTCGAGCTGGGCGAGATCGACCTCGGCACGTTCGCGAACGGGGAGACCTACTGCCGCTACGACGAGTCGATCAGGGGCGCCGACGTCTTCCTCGTCCAGACGGGCTGCGAGCCGGTCGATCGCAACGTCATGGAGCTCGTCTTCATGATCCAGGCCGCGAAGCTCGCGTCGGCGAAGCGCATCACCGCCGTGATCCCGCTCTATCCCTACGCGCGCCAGGACCGCAAGGCGAAGCCGCGCGAGCCGATCTCGGCGCGGCTGATCGCCGACATGCTCCAGCTCGCAGGCGCCGACCGCGTGCTGACGATGGACCTGCACGCCGGGCAGATCCAGGGGTTCTTCACGATCCCGGTCGATCACATGACTGCGCTGCCGCTGTTCGCACGGCACTTCCGCGACCTCGGGCTGACCGGCGACGACGTCGTCTCGGTCTCGCCGGACGCAGGGCGGGCGAAGATGGCCGTCCGCTTCGCGGAGATGATCGACGCAGGGTTCGCGCTGATGCACAAGACACGGCCGGCGCACGACGTGGCCGAGGTGACCGAGATCACCGGCCGCGTGCGCGGCAAGAAGGCCATCCTCGGCGACGACGTGATCATGACCGGCGGGACGCTGCTCGCGAACGTGAACGCGCTGAAGCGGCACGGGGTCGAGGACGTCTGGGTGTTCGCGACCCACGGGCTGTTCTGCGGCAACGCTCTCGAGCGCTTCGCCGACTCGGAGATCGCGGGGATCGTGGTGACCGACACCGTCCCGATCGACCCGATCGCGAAGCCGGAGAACCTGACCGTGCTGACCGTCGCCCCGCTGCT
>DATBIC010000056.1:0-12370 GCA_036557145.1 Gaiellaceae bacterium | reverse complement strand
CAGCGGGCGCGACCGGCCCGCAGGGCCCGAAGGGGGACACCGGCGCACCGGGCGCAACCGGCCCGCAGGGTCCCGCCGGGACGAACGGCCCCGGGAACGACACGACGACGCTGTGCGTCTCGAACGGCGGCGACGTGAAGTTCGGCGGGAAGAACGGCGCCTACTGCAACTACGGCCACGACCAGGTGCTGACGGTCGTGATCGTGAAGCAGTCGTAGGCTCGTAGGACACGGTGCCTGGCACCTCGGTGCCAGGCACCATCAGTTCGCCGTCAGTTCTCGATCGTGACCAGCGTCCCGATCGGCGTGTAGGGCCACACCTGCGCCGCGGCGTCGAGCGGGAGCTCGACGCAGCCGAGGCTCTGCGGCGTCCCGAACGACGCCCGGTTGAACGCGTGGAGCGCCTCGCCGCCGTGGAAGTAGCTGATCCAGCGGATCCCCGGGTCGTTGTAGTGCGAGCCGTCGGGGTTCGTCCCCGACATCGTCCCGACCGAGATGTGCTCGAACACCGGCCACGTCCCGAGCGCGGTCGGCGCGGCCGGCACACCGGTGTTCCCCGGCGACGTGAGGACGACGTTGCCGTTGTGCCAGAGCGTCAGCAGCTGCGGCACGTCGCGGTGGACGTAGACGTAGCTGTAGCCGTCCGTCCGGCGCTTTCCGGCGAGCGCGTCGGCGAGCACCGCGTGCCAGACCTGCGGGCCGACCAGCCCGTCGACCTCGAGGTCGTGGTCGTGCTCGAACATCATCACGGCCCCGCGCACGATCTCGTTCGGTTCGCCGACCTGCCAGAGCGCCTTCAGCTCGGACGGCGTGTTCGGATACGTCCAGTCGAAATGCCCCGCCGGCGGTGAGACCGCCGCCGCCACCTGCGCCCGTGCCCCGGTCGGCGGCGCGTCGTCGGACGGCGTCCACGTGAGCGGCAGATACCCCTCCTCCGCGAGCAGCTGCTCCAGGCGCAGGAACGAGGCGGGAGCGACCGACCACGCGACACGGTCGGTCGCGTGCACGCTCCGACGATCCGCGGAGACGAGCTCGACGCCGGAGGGCAGCTTCACGTGCAGGTCGCTGGCGAACGGCATCCCGAATCGCCCGCTCGGCCGGAACACCAGGGTGTGGGTGTCGACCGTCGCCCACGAGCCGCGGACGTTGCTCGAGACGGTGGGGTCCTCACCGCCGAGCACGTTGGCCACCGGCTGCGAGAACGTGAGCCGGAGCGGGGTGAGCGGCGTGACGTTCGCGTTCGGAGCCGGCTGGGCGAGCACGACCGGCTCGGACGCCTGCGGGAACCACGTCACCCGCACCGGCTCGCCGAGCTCCTCCCACGGCCGCGCAGCCGCGGCGACCTCGACCGTTCCCGCCCGCAGGCGTGTCGGCACGACCGCGACCGAGCCGTCTACATGCACGCGCGTCGCGCCGAAGGCGACCTCGCTCACGGCGTCGTCGAACCGCACCCGCGGACGGGCGCCGCTCGGCACGGTGACCCACCGGCCACGCACGTTCGCGACCGGCGTCTTCACCGTCAGCCGTTCGGTGCGCCGGTCGCCGAGCGCCCAGGCGAGCCAGCCGGGCCGGCGCACGACGACGGTGATCGCGACCGTCTCGCCCGGCACCACCTTGCGGCGGGGGACGAGCCGGCCGTCCCGCTCGAGCAGCGCGATCCGGCCGTCGGCGTCGGACGCCGTCACCGACTCGACCGACCCGGCGAACGGCTGGAGCACGACGCGCGCGAGGGCCGAGCGGTCGCCGTCGAGCCTCACGCCCGAGAACAGCACCACCGCGGCGGCCGCGGCGGCAACCAGGACCAGGACGAGACCCAGAGCGACCCAGAGCCCACGCCGCGACCGCTTTCTGCGCGGTGGCGCGACTCTCACCATGCCGGGACAGGGTAGACGCACGGCCGACCACCGGCGCCCGGCCGTCCCGGCACGCCGGAAACGCGGAAACACGTTTCGCGGCGCAGCGACCGGGAACCCGAAGTGCATCGTACTTCGATATTTCTCCGGGAGGTCACGATGGAGATCGGAAAGCCCAAGAGGGTCCATCGGGTGGAGCCGGTGCAGGACCCCGTTCCCCGCAAGCACGTGCCCGCCACGCCCGCTCCGAGCAGCCCGCTGAAGGAGCCGCAGCCCCTCGCGCCCGCCCGGTGAGCACGCTCGCCGTCAGCGAGGCTCCCGACTTCGCGAGCCCGCTCGAAGCGTGGCGCGCCTGGCGCGTCGTCTTCCGGGACGGTGAGTACGTGCTCGGGAGCATCGTGAAGCCGGCGTTGTGGCCGTCGGGCGAGTCGCTCCGGGCCGAGTGCCTGCACCGGCGGATGCCGGTGCCCGGCCGCCGCGGGCAGCGGCACGCGGCCCCGGCCTCCACGTGCGAGTGCGGCATCTACGCGGCCGGGCTGACGCAGATCGGCCAGTACCTCGGCGACCTGTCGGCGCCGTTCGTCAAAGGCATGCGGCCGACGGTCGCGCGCGTGCTCGGCCGCGTTTCGCTCTGGGGGACGGTGATCGAGTGCGAGCGGGGCTTTCGCGCCTCGCACGCGTATCCGCTGGAGATCTTCGTGCCGGTGGACGGCCAGCTCGACGATCGTCACGGCTGGGACGAGCTCTCGGACGGACTGGGGTCGTACGGCGTGCGGATCGAGCCGCTCGCAGCGCGGTGCGTCGATGCGACGACGGTGCTCGCCCGGCGCTTCGCCGTGGCGACCTAGTGGTCGCTACGCCGGTGCGTCGTCGTCGTCCGGCGGCCGCGGGAACCAGCGCTTGACGCCACCCGCCTCGTAGCGGTCGACCTTGCCCTGGAGCTGCAGCGCGCGGAGCCTGCTGCCGACGCGCTGCGGCAGGCGCCGGACCGACGCCGCCTCGTCGCCGTACAGCGCACGGCCGACCTGAGCGGCAGTCGCGCCCTCTTCGCCGGCGACGCTGTCGAGCGCGCGCAGGAACAGCTCCTCCGGCATGCTCGCCGGGTCGTAGCCGTTCACGTCCCCGACCTCGTCCGCGTCGCGGACGAACACCCGAGGGGCGAACGCTCCGTCGGCTCCGAACGGGCGCCAGCCGTCGTGGACGAGCTCGTCCGTGAGCGCGGCGAACGCCGCGGCCGCCGCCGGCGACTCGTCGAGGGTCACGCGCGCCTGCCACGGCGGCCTCCACGTGCGGAACGGCGCCGACGACAGGAACGGCACCGCGCTGCCGGGGAGGTACGCCTGGAACTCGCCGGTGACGTAGCCCTGCCAGAACCGGACGACGCATTCGTCATGTCCTCCGGAACGACCCTCGAACTCACGACGCAACGTCCTGACCCCCTCCACCGGCGATGACGAAGCCGCCCGAGCGCCGCATCCCGGGCAACCGGCTCGACACTAGCGCAGCCGACCGGCGACCCGCGACCAGGAAGTACGCTGCGAGCACGTGAAGGCTCGCGCCTGCGGGATGGTCCTCCTCCTCGCCCTGGCGGCGGCGGGCTGCGGCGGATCGAAGCGCGCGGCGAGGACGGGCGAAGCCGCATCCTCCGCGCCGCGCGACCGCTGGGGAACGATCTGGCTGTGCCGCCCCGGCGAGCGGCCGAATCCGTGCGTGACGAGCCTGACGACGACGGTCGTCCGCCGAAACGGGCACACGAGCGTCGTCCGCACGGCGCCGGCTGCGAGCCCGCCCGTCGACTGCTTCTACGTCTACCCGACGGTGAGCGACGAGGCCACGGTGAACGCGAACCTCCGGATCGGGCTCCCGCAGATCGCCGTGGCGACGACCCAGGCCGCGCGGTTCTCACAGGTCTGCAACGTGTACGCCCCGGTCTACCGGCAGATCACGCTGAGCGCGCTCGACCACCCGCAGCGGATCACCCTCGCCGACGCGCGCATCACGTACCGCAGCGTCCTCACGGCGTTCCGCAGCTACCTCGAGCACTACAACCACGGCCGCGGGATCGTGCTGATCGGGCATTCGCAGGGCGCGACGGTGTTGATCAAGCTGATCCAGCAGCAGATCGACGACAGCGCGGCGCTGCGGAAGCGGCTCGTCTCGGCGCTGATCATGGGCGGCAACGTGACCGTGCCGAAGGGCCGAACCGAGGGCGGCGACTTCGCGCACATCCCGGCCTGCACGTCGAGCGGCCAGACGGGGTGCGTCGTCGCCTACTCGAGCTTCGCGGCCACGCCGCCGGCCGACAGCCAGTTCGCGCGGACCACGTCCGACGCGGGTGTCGGGCTGCTCGCCCCGCGGGCGCCGCCACGAGACTTGCGGATCCTGTGCGTCAATCCCGCGGCACCGGCAGGCGGCACCGCGCCGCTCGATCCGTACCTGCCCTCCTTCGCACTCTCGGCGATGGCGTCGCCCGGGCAGCAGCTCTCGGTGACCACACCCTGGGTCGCGTTCCCGGGCGAGTACACGGGCCACTGCGAGACCTCGGGCAACGCGACCTGGCTGCAGGTGACGCCGGCAGCGCCCGGGGACCACCGGCCCTCGCTGACGCGCGTCGAGCAGCCGGCGATCGGCCTGCACGTCCTCGACGTGAACATCGCGCTCGGCGATCTCGTCAGGCTCGTCGCCGCGCAGAGCGCCGCGTACCGCCGCAAGTAACAGTCTGTTACAAAGACCGCCTGCCCTCCCGGGGTCCATGTAGCGTTCGGGGCAATGTTGAGGTGGCTCCTCGTCTCGTGGGCGGCCAACGCGATCGTCCTGGCGATCGTCGGCTGGATCCTGAGCGGGGTCACGTTCCACGGATCGGCCTGGACGGTGATCATCGCCGCGGCCGTGTTCGGCGTGCTGAACACGATCCTCAAGCCGATTCTCAAGCTGATCACGCTCCCGCTCGCGATCATCACGCTCGGGATCGCATGGTTCTTCGTCTCGATGTTCACCCTGTGGCTGACCGTGATCATCGTCTCCAAGTTCGACATCCACGGGTTCTGGAACTACGTCTGGGCGACGATCCTGATCTGGGCGCTGAACATCGTCGTCGACGCCGTCATGTTCCGGTCGTCGGACAAGGGCCATCGGGCCGCTCCCGCGACCGCGTAGACCGTTCTCCGACCCGCTGATGCACGTTTCAGGGCACGTTCCCCGGGAATACAATGGACTACGATGTATTCCGTCCAACCCGACTATTTCTTCTTGCTGCCGCTGGCGTTCGCGTACGTGATGATGGTCGCCGGCGTCAAGAAGCGCATGCTCCAGTGGCGCCGCGACCCGCACGCGTGCCGGTCGTGCGGCCGCTCGCTGCGCGAGTGCACCTGCTACCACTAGCTCGCCAGCGCTGCGAGCAGGCGGCCGCGCACGCGCTCGAGCTCCTCGAGCGCTTGCCGCTCCTCGTCGCGGTTCGCCAGGAGCGGCCCGGGATCGACGCCGAGCGGCGGCGCCAGCGCGGCCAGCGATTCGTACAGTGCGAGCTCGAGGTGCTCGGTGCGTGCCGCGGCGTCGACGAGGAAGAGGTCCTTCAACCGCGGCTCGTTCAGCGACGACTCGCGCTCGTCGTGCGCGCGGCGCAGGCCTTCGAGCGCGTCGCTCGCAGCCGAGACCGGCTCGGCCCCGACGGCGAGGAACGCGGCCTCGACGCGGGCGGCGTGGCTGCGGGTCGTCTCGAGGTGGTCGCCGAGCGGCTTGGCCAGCCACTCGGAGTCCGCCTCCCGCTCGAGCGTGGGCAGCACGTCGTGGACGAGCGTGTGCTCGATCCAGAGCGCCTCGGCGAGCAGCGCCAGAAAGAGGTCGCGCGGGTTGCTCAACGTCGCGGTCATGCCCGCTTGCGGGCGAGCAGGCCGGCGAGCCGGTCGGAGAGCGCCATGATCGCGAGCGCCGGGTTCGCCGCGCCCTGGGTCGGCATCACGCTGCCGTCGGCCACGAACAGGTTCGGCACGCCCCACACGCGGTGGGTCGAGTCGACGACGCTGTCCTCGGGGCGGAAGCCCATCCGGCAACCGCCCACCAGATGGGCATACCGGTCGATCGTGAGCTGGTCCTGTGCACCAGCCTCGTCCCAGATCCCCTCCATCACCTTCGTCGCATAGGCGATGTTCGCCCGGTCGTTCTCGCAGAGGCTGTGGCTGAAGACGGCGACGGGCAGGCCGTAGCGGTCGGTCTCGGTCCGCGAGAGCGTGACGCGGTTCTCGGCCTGCGGCAGCAGCTCGCAGAGCGCGCCGAGCACGGTCCAGTGGTTGTAGTCGCGCATGTACTCGCGCAGCGACTGCCCCCAGTGGCCTTCGGCGGTCACGTGCTCCGCCCAGCCGATCGGCAGCGGCGAGATCGTCTGGATCGAGAAGCCGCGGGCGAAGCCGCGCGCAGTATCGGTCTCGTAGAACTGCTCGGACGACACCTCCGGCGGCGGCGCCTTGTACATGCGCAAGAGCTCGGGAAAGCGCGCCGCGATCTGCGTCGCCCCCTGCACCATCACGTAGCGGCCGACCTGGTCGCTGCCGTTGCCGAGCCCGTTCGGGAACCGCGTGCTCGTCGAGTTGAGCAAGAGACGGGGCGTCTCGATCGCGTAACCGCAGACGGCGACCGCATCGGCACGCTGGACGTACTCGCGTCCGTCGACCGTGACGGCGACGCCGCTGCAGTGCCCGCGCTCGTCGACCTCGATCCGCGTCACCATCGAGTCGGCGCGCACCTCGACGCCGTGCTCGATCGCGTCGGGCAGGTGCGTGATCAGCGGGCTCGCCTTCGCGTTCACCTTGCACCCCTGGAGGCAGAAGCCGCGATAGATGCAGTGCGACCGGTTGCCGAACGAGCCGTTCGTGATCGACACCGGCCCGACGCGCATCTCGATGCCGCAGGCGCGCGCGCCCTGCCACGCGACCGTCGCCGCGCCGGCGATCGGGTGCGGCGCATGCGGGTAGGAATGCGGGTCGCCCCACGGCCAGTCCTGGCCCGCGACCGGAAGCTCGAGCTCGATCCGCTCGAACGACGCCTTGAGCTCCGTATACGAGATCGGCCAGTCGACGGCGACGCCGTCGCGGCTGCCCACCTCGAAGTCGGACGGATGGAGCCGCGGCGTGTAGCCGGCGAAGTGCGTCATCGACCCGCCGACGCCGACGCCCGAGTTGTTCTTGCCCATCTCGATCGGGTCGTTGCCGCCGATCACGCGCGTGTCCGTCCAGTAGAGCGAGCCCGCGCCCTTTTCGTCGGAGACCCAGTCGCGGTCGGGGTCCCAGAACGGGCCCTTCTCGAGCACGACCACGCGCCAGCCCTTGCGCGCGAGCCGCTGTGCGAGCGTCACGCCGCCCGCGCCCGCGCCGACGATCGCGAGATCGACGGAATCCTGCTCGCGGTAGCGCGCCATCCGATCGAGGTTCTGCAAGCCGCGCCGGTGCTTGTCGAGCAGCCACGGCGAGTCGTTGTCGCGCGGCATCCGCAGCGAGCCCTTGATCAATCGAGGCCCCGCTGCTTCGTGTCCTGCACGGGGTCGAGCTCGTACGCCTCGAGCGCCTCGTACGTCTCGGTCTCGCCGTGCCGCAGGTGCGGGCTGCCGAACCGCGAGTAGCCGCGCGGGTACGCCGGGCCCGGGAAGCCGATCTCGTTCCACGCCCACGGGTGCGCGTAGAAGGCCTCGCAGACGTAGCGCGTGACGACCGAGAACGCACGCGACACGTTGAGCGCGCTCCACGCGGCGCCGTGGAGGTCGGCCTTCGCGAAGCGATGGCAGAGAGCGTCCTGCTCGTGCACGCCGAGGAGCGCGAACGACGGAGCGCCCGAGCCCTGGGCCTCCGCGTCGAGGCCGCGCGCGACGAACCGCCACGTCGTCCCGTCGTCCGGCATGTCGAAGTACCGGTAGCCGTCGAACTTCCCGGCCGCCAGCTTCTCGTCGACGAACGCGAGCACCGGCAGCTTCGGCTCCTCCCCGACCTGCCCGCTGAGGTGGTCGCAGAGCGCCGACAGCGTCTCCGTCTCGCGCTCGTCGAAGAAGCGCGGCTCCGGCACGTCGTGCACGCGCTGCAGCACGACCTGCCGCGTCAGCTCGTCCCAGTGCTCGGCGCCCTCGAGCACGTCGAAGTCCGGATAGCGCCCGACCATCCCCGGCGTGATGCCGCGCCGCTGCCGCGGCAGGCCCTCGGGCTCGAAGCGGCGGGTCATCGCTCGCGCCGGGCGAGCGCAGCGCCGATCGCCATCGCTCCGACCATCGCCAGCGAGCCCGGCGCGAGCAGCGGCGGGCCCATCACCAGGTTGTACGTCGGCTCGCGGAACCCGCCCGGGCGCTTCTGCACGCCCCGCACGTGGGTGACGATCCCGATCAGCCCGTCGGCCGCGTAGAGCGCGCCGAACAGCGGCAGCCAGCGGCGCGCCGCACGCTCCGAGTAGTAGCCGGCGACCCCTGCCGCCGTCAGCGGTGCGCTGAGGACGATCGGCGTCCACATCCACTTGTCGCCGAACGAGCCCTTGTAGTGCTCGAGGTACACCTCGAACGCGAGCGGCGGCGCGCTCGCGGCGGTCGCGAGTGCGAGCAGCCGCTGCATGCGGCCGGTGCGGACGTTCTCGGCGAGACGGCTCAGACGGCCCATCGCCCCGCCTCCTTGCGCTTGAGCTCGAGGCCGTTGCCGGGCCGCGAGCGGTCGGGGCGAAGCACGCCGTCTTCGGGCTCGAGCACGCCGTCGAACAGCATCGACTCGAGCCGCACGTGATCGTGGAACCACTCGAGATGGCGCAGGCGGCCGACCGCGGCGAGCCCGTGGACGGAGACCTGCGGCGCGCAGTGACCGGAGAGGTCGATCTGCGCGGCGTCGGCGAGTGCGGCGACGCGCAGCAGTCCCGTGTACCCGCCGCAGCGGGTGACGTCCGCCTGCAGGCAGTCGACCGCGCCCGCCCGGAGCATCCGCTCGAAGTACACGGGCGTGTCGCCGTACTCGCCGGCTGCGATCTCGATCCCGGGGACGACGGCGTTGCGGAGCAGTGCGAGCCCTTCCAGGTCGTCGGACGACACGGGCTCCTCGAACCACGAGACGTTCCAGTCGGCGACGTAGCGCTCGGCCCAGTCGAGAGCCTGACGGCGCTCGAACGCGCCGTTCGCGTCGACGAAGAGCTCGACGTCGTCGCCGATCGCCTCCCGCGCGGCGTCGAGGCGCGCCGGGTCCTCGCTCGGGCTGCGCCCGATCTTGAGCTTCACGCGCGGGATCCCCTCCGCCGCCCAGCCGCCGAGCTGCTCGGCGATCCGCTCGAGGCTGTACGAGGTGAAGCCGCCGCTGCCGTAGACCGGGACCGACTCGTGCGCGGCACCGAGCGCCGTCGCGAGCGACGTCCCCCGGCACCGCGCGTGCAGGTCCCACAGCGCGGTGTCGACCGCCGACAGCGCCATGAACCCGAGCCCGGGCCGGCCGACGTTGCGCAGCGCGCGGCTCATCGCCTCCCACGTGGCGGGCACGGCCTCCACGTCGCTCCCACAGGCGACCTCGACGAGCTTCGACTCGATCAGCATCCCTGCAGCCGCGTCGGAATACGTGTAGCCGAGGCCGCGCTCACCGCCGCCGCGCACCTCCACGACGACGATCGTCGTCGAGTCCCACTCGAGCGTGCCGTCCGACTCCGGCTCGTCGGTCGGGATCGTGTAGGCGGCGACCGCGAGCGCGTCGACGGTGGTCGCGACCGTCGCCGTCATCGGCCGGGCAGGAACTCGACGATCTTCTCGACGAAGCTCTGCCGGATCATCCGGCGCGCATCCGGGTCGCCGTGGAGGATCGCCTTCATGAACTGCTGCGCCTGCTCAAACGTGATGTGCGGAGGCAGCGGGGGCACCTCCGGGTCGGTGATCGCCTCGATCACGCACGGGCGGTCGGCCGCGAGCGCCCGGTCCCAGGCGTCGCCGACGTCCTCGGGGCTGTCGACGAGGATGCCCTCGAGGCCGGCGAGCGCCGCGTAGCGCGCGTAGGGGAAGTCCGGCAGCGTCTGCGACCCCTCGAACTTCGGGTCGCCTTCCATCGCGCGCTGCTCCCAGGTCACCTGGTTGAGGTCGTTGTTGTGCAGCACGAGCACGATCAGGCGCGGATCGGACCACTCCTTCCAGTAGCGCTTGATCGTGAGCAGCTCGTTCATCCCGTTCATCTGGAAGGCGCCGTCGCCGACGAGCGCGATTGCGACGCGTTCCGGGTGCGCGAACTTCGCCGCGATCGCGTACGGGACGCCCGGCCCCATCGTCGCGAGCGTGCCGGAGAGCGACGCCATCATGCCCTTGCGCACCTTCACGTCGCGCGCGTACCAGTTCGCCGCCGAGCCGGAGTCCGACGCGAGGATCGCGCCGTCCGGCAGCCGCGACGAGAGCTCGAAGAAGACGCGCTGCGGGTTGAGCGGATCGGCGTCCATCATCGCGCGCTCCTCCATCAGCCTCCACCAATCCGCGACGTTGCTCTCGATCTGCTCGCGCCACGAACGGTCCTCCTTGCGCTTGAGCAGCGGACGCAGGGCCGCGAGCGTCGCCTTCGCGTCGCCGACGAGGCCGACGTCCATCGGGTAGCGGATGCCGATCATGCGACCGTCGATGTCGATCTGCACGCCCTTCGCGTCGCCCTCCTTGGGCAGGAACTCCGAGTAGGGGAAGCTGGAGCCGACCATCAGCAGCGCGTCGCAGCCCTGCATCAGATCCCAGCTCGGCTTCGTGCCGAGCAGCCCGATCGAGCCGGTGACGTACGGCAGGTCGTCCGGGAGCGCCGCCTTGCCGAGCAGTGCCTTCGCGACGCCGGCGCCGAGCACCTCGGCGGTGTCGACGAGCTCGTCGTGGGCGCCGAGCGCGCCGGCGCCGGCGAGGATCGCAACGCGCTCGGCGTCGTTCAGCAACTCGGCGGCGCGCTCGAGGTCGTCGTCCGCGGGAACGATCTTCGGCCGCAAGTAGCCGACGCTCGAGTGGATCGTGCCGTGCTCGCGCGGCGGCATCTCGACCGCCTCGAGCGACGCCAGGTCGTTCGGCACGATCACGCAGGTGACCGTGCGCTGGTCGAGCGCGATCCGGACGGCCCGGTCGATCAGGTGCCTGACCTGCGACGGCTCGAACGCCATCTGCACGTATTCGTGCGCGACGTCCTTGAAGAGCGTCTGCAGGTCGACCTCCTGCTGGTAGCTGCCGCCGAGCGCCGCCCGCGCCTGCTGGCCGACGATCGCGACGACCGGCTGGTGGTCGAGCTTCGCGTCGTAGAGGCCGTTCAGCAGGTGGATCGCTCCCGGCCCGGAGGTGGCGAGGCAGACGCCGACCTCGCCGGTGAACTTCGCGTGGCCGCACGCCATGAACGCGGCCATCTCCTCGTGCCGGACCTGGACGAGGGCGGGATCGCCGTCGGCGCGGTCGAGTGCGCCGATCAGCGCGTTGATGCCGTCGCCCGGGTACCCGTAGATGCGGTGGACGCCCCACTCGCGCAGGCGCTTGAGGATGAAATCGGCGACGAGCTCGGACATGTGCTTCCTCTCTGGTCGGACGTCGGTTGTCGTTACCCGCTCGCGCGAAGAAAAACCTCGGGCGCCATGCGGCCGTCCGATCGCGCGAAGAAAAACCTCGGGCGCCATGCGGCCGTCCGATTCGGTTAGTATCGTATTACGATCTTTCCGATCGTCTCGAATCCAAACGTCGACGTCAGCGACCCCTTGCCGAAGACAACCCGCCAACGGACACGCACCGCCGCACCCCAGGCGGACGAAGTCGTGACCGCGGCCGACTTCCATACCGCGCTCCGCCGGTTCATGCGCACCGTCGAGCGCATCGCGCGCGAGCAGGGCCTCACGCCGCAGCGCTACTTCCTGCTGTTGATGATCTACGCGGCGCCCGGAAGGCAGTCGACGGTGAGCGAGCTCGGCGAGCGGCTCCAGCTCGCACAGAGCACGGCGACCGAGCTCGTCGCGCGCGCCGAGCGCGTCGGCCTGATCGAGCGCGCCGACTCCCCCGACGACGCGCGTCGCAGCATGCTCACCCTGAGCGCCGAGGGCGAGGCGCGATTGCTGCGCGTGTTCGCGGCCCTGACGGTCGAGCGTCGCACGCTCGCCGAGACGTTCTCGCACGCGAGCGCGCTGCAGGCCGCGTTCGACGGCTGACCACTCCGGCGCGAAGATGAAGCTCCCCCTGGCCGCGAACATCCCCGGCCGCGTGCTCGCGCGGCCCGTCGAGTACGGCCTCGGCCAGCCCGGCGCTCGGCGGGTCTAGGGGTATGAAGGCCGCCACCAGTCGGCCGCCGCGGCGAGCACGAGCGCGGCGGCCGGCAGCGCCAGCGACCAGAGCTCGATCCTCCCGAGGGCGAAGGCGCCGAGCGTCCCGCCGCCGAGAAACGTCAGCCAGAGCGCGAGGTAGGCGGCAGCGCCGACGAGCGACTCGCGCCGCGCGCCGAGCCCGAGCCGGTCGTGGACGTAGCTCGGGCCGCGGGTCGAGCCGACGAGCAGCGCCGCGCTCTCCTGCCCGAGCCGGGTGAGCATCCCCGAGACGTA
>DATBIC010000055.1:0-9675 GCA_036557145.1 Gaiellaceae bacterium | reverse complement strand
GCGTACACCGATGCCGGGCCGCCGGACAGGATCATCGCCGCCGGATTGCGGCGGCGGAGCTCGTCCGCGGTAGCGCGGTGCGATACCAGCTCCGAGTAGACCCGCGCCTCGCGGACGCGGCGGGCGATCAGCTGCGAGTACTGGCCGCCGAAGTCGACGACGAGCACGGGGCGGCTCTCCGCGGACGCGGCGGCCGAGGCGTCGCGGGCCTCAACCGCGCCGGTAATTGGGCGCGTCCTTGGTGATCGTCACGTCGTGCGGGTGCGATTCGCGCAGCCCGGCACCGGTGATGCGGACGAACGTCGCCTGCTGCATCGCGTCGATCGTCGGAGCGCCGCAGTACCCCATCGCCTGCCGGAGGCCGCCGACGACCTGGTGCAGCACGCCCGCGAGCGGCCCCTTGAACGGAACCCGTCCCTCGATGCCCTCGGGGACGAGCTTGTCGACGTCCTCGACGTCGCCCTGGAAGTAGCGGTCCTTGGAGAAGCCCCGCGCCTTCATCGCGCCGAGCGAGCCCATGCCGCGGTACTCCTTGAAGCGCTCGCCCTGCTGGAAGACGACGTCACCGGGCGTCTCCTCGGTGCCCGCGAGCAACCCGCCGAGCATGACGGTGTCCGCACCCGCGGCGATCGCCTTGGCGACGTCGCCCGACGAGGTGATGCCGCCGTCGCCGATCACGGGCACGCCGTGGCGCGACGCGGTCTCGGCAACGTCGTGGATCGCGGAGACCTGCGGCACGCCGACGCCTGCGACGACGCGCGTCGTGCAGATCCCGGACGGGCCGATGCCGACCTTGACCGCGTCGGCGCCGGCGTCGATCAGCGCCTCCGCCGCGTCGCCGGTCGCGATGTTGCCGGCGACGAGCTCGAACTCGCCGGGTACGTCGCGGATCCGGCCGACCATCGCGATCACGCCGCTCGAATGGCCGTGCGCCGTGTCGACGACGAGCACGTCGGCGCCCGCGGCCGCGAGGGCCTGCGCGCGCTCGAGCGCGTCCGGTCCGACGCCGACCGCCGCGCCGACGCGCAGCCGCCCCGCAGGATCCTTCGTGGCGCTCGGAAACTCGACGCGCTTGGTGATGTCCTTGACCGTGATCAGGCCCTCGAGCCGCCCCGTCTCGTCGACGATCGGCAGCTTCTCGATCCGGTGGCGATGCAGGAGCGACTCGGCTTCGCGGAGCGTCGTCCCGACGGGCGCGGTGACGAGGTCGCGTGTCGTCATCAGCGCCGACACGGGCTGGGAGTGGTCGCGCTCGAAGCGCAGGTCGCGGTTGGTGAGGATGCCGACGAGCAGCCCGTCCGCGCCGGTGATCGGGACGCCGGAGATGTGGTAGCGCGCCATCAGCTCGAGCGCATCCGACACGAGCGCGTCCGGCGCGAGGGTCACGGGCTCGCCGATCATCCCGGCCTCCGAGCGCTTGACGCGATCGATCTCGGCCACCTGCGCCTCGATCGACAGGTTGCGGTGGACGATCCCGATCCCGCCCTCGCGCGCCAGCGCGATCGCGAGGCGCGACTCCGTCACCGTGTCCATCGCCGCGGACACGATCGGGATCTCGAGCACGATCGTCCGCGTCAGCCGCGCGGCGGTCGAAACGTCGTTCGGGAGCACGGACGACGCGGCCGGCACGAGCAGGACGTCGTCGAACGTGAGCCCCTCGCGCGCGAACTTCTCCGGCAGCGCGGTCTGCGTGCCGTCGAGCTCGAGCTTCGGGGCGTCCACCAGAGAAACTGTACCGAGCCGCCCCGACGGCTCGGCCTATCAGGCTTCGGCGGCCGTCAGCTCGGAGACGTTGACGCCCGCCTGCAGCCGGCCGGCCTGACGCGGGTCGAACCGCCCGGCGCCGACCTGCAGGGTCGATGCCGCTCCGGCCGCCACCGCCGCCCGCAGAGCCTCCTCCGGCGCCCGGCCGGCGTGACGCGCGGCGAGGAAGCCGGCGAGCAGCGCGTCGCCCGCGCCGACGGTCGACACGGCCTCGACACGCGGGGCGACCGCGCGGTACAGGCGCGGCTCGCGCTCCTCGCGCAGGCGTGCGACGCATCCCGACTCCGAGGTGATCAGCACGTTCCGCGCCCCGAGCTCGGCGATCCGCTCGAGCGCGAGCAGGAAGTCCTCCTCGTCGTGGAACTCCTGCCCGACGAGCGACTCGGCCTCGCTCTGGTTCGGCGTGACGAGAAACGGCTCCGCGTCGACGCCGAGCCGGAGCGCCTCGCCCTCCGTGTCGAGCACGGCGGGCACGTGGCGGCGCGCGAGCTCGCGGGTCGCCTCGGCATAGAAGTCGTCGTCGACGTGCCGCGGGAGCGAGCCGGCGAAGACCACGATCTCGGCTCCCTGCGTGAGGTAGCGCAGCTTCTCGTGGAGGATCTCGAGCTCCTCGGCGGAGACGGCCGGCCCCCATTCGTTGATCTCGGTGTACGTGCCGCCGGCCGGATCGACGACCGCGGTCGACGTGCGCGACTCGTCCTCGATGCGCACGAAGTCGTTCAGCACCGCCTCGCGCGTGAGCTCCTCGACGATCCGTGTGCCGGTGGCCCCGCCGACGAATCCGGTCGCGACGACGGGCACGCCGAGCTGCTTCAGGGCGCGCGCGATGTTGATGCCCTTGCCGCCGGCGAGCGTGAGGCCTGCACTCGCGCGATGGCGCTGCCCGCGCTGGAAGTTCGGCACGGTCAGCGTCCGGTCGACGGCTGCGTTGAGGGTGACGGTGACGATCACGGTGTGATCAGCTGGACGAGGTGGTGCGCGGAGCGCCCCGCGTACCACCCTAGTCGGCGCAGGGCACTCGGCCGCGGGACGCTCCGGGCCGCGATCAGGTCGCGGCTGCCGACGAGCCGGCCTCCCGACCAGATCTGCACGCGGCCGAGCACCGCTCCCTTCCGGACCGGCAGCGAGACGCTGCGCGCAGCGGTCACGCGCTCGGTCAGCGGCCGTCCGATGCGCGCTGCGGCACGCAGCGGCCGCGCGGCGACGAGGGCGAGCGGCTGATCGCCGTAGGGCAGCTGCGCGTGGGCGTAGACCCGCCGCGCTTGCACGACCGGGACGACCCGGTACTGCGCTTCGGCCCAGACGAGCAGCGAGGTGAGGTCGTCGTTCCGCACCGAGCGCGACGGCTCGCCGAGGATCGCGGCGTAGATCAGCGTTCCGCCCGGCCCGCGCAGCGCGGCGACCTGGCACCAGCCGGCGGCGTCCGTGTGGCCGGTCTTGACGCCGATCACGCCGGGCACGCGCCCGAGCAGGTCGTCCCACGTGTGCAGCACCTCGCCGCCCGAGATCGTCGCCGTCTCCTGCGCGACCGTCCGCCGGACGAACGGGTCCCGCATCACGATGCGGGCGAGCCTGGTGACGTCGGCAGCGCTCGAGCGCTCGCCCGCTGCGTCGAGCCCGTCCGGGCGAACGAAGTGCGTGTCGCGCAGGCCCAGCTTCGCCGCTTCGGTGTTCATCAGCCCGGCGAAGGCCTCGAAGCTCGGCGACACGGAGAGCGCGAGCGCGTCGGCTGCGTCGTTCGCGGACTGGATCAGGGCCGCTTCGACGAGGTCGGCGATCGTGAGCCGCTCCCCGGGCTCGAGGTTCGCCGTGGACTCCCCGACGGCCGCCGCGCGCGGATCGACCGCGACGACGTCCGTGAGGCGGTGGTGCCGTAGCGCGAGGAGGACGGTCATCAGCTTCGTGATCGAGGCGATCGGCACCTGTTCGTGCGCGTTCGACGAGGCAAGAACCTCGCCGGTGGTCGCGTTCTCGACCAGGTAGGCGGACGCGTGCACGGGCGGCGGGCCGGCGGCCGGCGCCGGACCTGCCCACGCGACCGCGAGCGCCACGGCCGTGAGCGCGATCCGTCTCACCGGACGCGGATCCGCTCGCCGATGAAGAGCGCGGTCGAGTTGACACCGGGATTGAGCCTGCGGATGACGGCGACCGAGACGCCCGTCTCCCTGGCGATCACGGCGAACGTGTCGCCGGCGCGCACCGACCAGTAGCGCGGGGCCGTCGTTCCCGTGGTCGCGACGACGCTTCCGGCCGACGTCGCGGCGTCGCTGCCCGATTCGAACCCGGCGCGGATCAGGACGACGGCGATGGTCGCCGCGAGCAGGAACGCAGCCGGCGCCGCATAGTGCTGCCAGCCGCGGCGCACTACCAGCCGGAAGCGGCCCAGACCTCGCGCTGGAGCCGCGCTGCTTCGGCGCCCGCAGCGGTGCGAAAGTCGTCGTCGCCGGAGCCCCGGTACGCGTAGATCACCGAGCGCGCCGCGTTCGCGAGCGCGCTCGCCGGCCCGCTCTGGAACGCGCGCGTCAGGTCGCCCGGCAGCGCGCCCTGCACACCGAGACCGGGCAGCAGCAGAATGCTCTGCGGCATCAGCCGGCGCGCGTCCGCGATCGCCCGCGGATGGGTCGCGCCGACGACGGCGCCGACCTGCGAGAGACCGACGTCGCCGACGAGGTCGGCGCCCCACTCGGCGACCTGAAGAGCGACGTGCTGCCAGACCGGAATGCCGTTCGACAGCTCCACGTCCTGGATGTCGCCACCCGCATTCGAGGTCTTCACGATCACGAAGACGCCGGCGCCGTTGCGGCGCGCGGCCGCCAGATAGGGCTCGACCGACTCGCGCCCCAGCCAGGGGTTGACGGTGAGCGCGTCCGCACGGGGCGGCGTGCCCTCGAGGTACGCCTCTGCGTACGCGCGTGCGGTCGAGCCGATGTCGCCGCGCTTGCCGTCGGCGATCACGAGCAGGCCCGCGCGCCCGGCATAGGCGCACACCTCCTCGAAGGCGGCGATCCCGGGCGCACCGAGCGCCTCGAAGAACGCGAGCTGCGGTTTCACGCACACCGCATACGGGGCAACCGCGTCGATGATGCCGCAGCAGAACCGCGCCGCGTCGCCGCGCAGCTCGACCGGCATCAGGTCGGGCACCGGGTCGAGGCCGACAACGAGCTGCGAGCGCTTGCGCTCGACCTCGGCGGCCAGGCGGTCGGCGAAGGTCAGCGTGGCGACGGCCATCCCGGCTCACACGGTAGCTTTGAACCCGGAAGGCGGCAGAAGCCGCCTTCCGGGTTCAACGAGGCGTCGCGCCGTGCGGCGCGCTCGCTAGCTCTTGAGCGCAGCCTTGAGCTGGCTGCCTGCCGAGAACTTCGGGACGGTCGTGGCCGCGATCTGGACGCGCTCACCGGTGCGCGGGTTGACTCCCTGGCGGGCCGCGCGGGCCGACGGCGAGAACTTGCCGAAACCGGTGAAGTTGACCGAGTCGCCCGCCTTCAGCGTCTCGGTGACGGAATCCATGAAGGCCTCGACCGCCTTCCCGGCGTCACGCGTCGACAGGCCGCTCTTCGAGGCAACCTTCTGGATGAACTCCTGCTTGGTCAAGAACTCCTCCTACCGCTCGGGGACTCTGAGATGGAGACCTCGGGGCAAAACGCTAACAAGGAAGTCGGATACCGCTCAACCATGCGGATTTGCGGCGCTTTCGAGCAGCTGAGAAGCCCGGAAGAGCGGCCGGAGGCGGACGGCATGGCGCGCGAGCGCGTCGTGACCGCCCTCCTCGCGGTCGACGACGCAGACCGCAGTCGCCACGCGCAGCCCCGCCTCGCGCAGCGCGAGCACGGCCTCGAGGGCCGCCCCACCGGCCGTGACCACGTCCTCGACGAGGCAGACGAGCTCGCCGGGCTCGAAAGCGCCCTCGATCCGGTTCGCCGTCCCGTACTCCTTCGCCTGCGAGCGCACGATCAGGAACGGCAGCCCCGAGGCGAGCGAGCCGGCGGCGGCGAGGGCGACGGCGCCCAGCTCCGGACCGGCGAGCCGCACCGCTTCCGGCTCGTGCTCGCGCACCGCTGCGGCGATCGCCTCCCCGAGCGGAGCGAGCAGGTCGGGACGCGTCTCGAACCGGTACTTGTCGAGGTAGTAGCGGGAGCGTCGGCCCGACCGCAGCACGAAGTCGCCCTCGAGGTACGCCGCCTCGCGCAGCGCGCGGCCGAGCTCGTCGCGGGTCAAGACGTCGCGAGCAGCTCGCGGGCGATCGGCAACAGCCGGTCGGCCTCGGGCGTGCCGTCGGCGTGCGAGACCATCGAGCCGTCGTCGTCGTAGAGGTCGACGTGGTCGACGCGGCGGGCGGCGCGGCGCCGAACCAGCACGGAGCCTGCGATCGAGCCCGCAGCGAGCAGCAGCCCGGTGACGAGCTTACGCGGTGGCATCGCGCGGCGGCGCCTCGACGAGCGAGCGGAGACAGCTCTTCAGGTCGTAGAACACGAGCCCGACCGTCGGCTCCGCGGACGTCGTCGCCGCGATCATGCTGTCGCCGTCCCGCACGACGAAGACGCTGCCCGCGGTCGTCGCCGCCTCGAGTTGCGAGACCGGCCCCGGGCGGACGGTGTCGGCGCCGTCGAGCAGGCGGCGCGCGCCGGCAATCAGCTGCTCCGCACGAACGGGCGGCGTGTTCGTGCCGATCAGGTCGCCCTCCGGCCCGACGATGACGACGTCTTTCACCTGCGGCGAGATGTCGGTGAGGTCGCCGATCGCGCTGCTCGCGTCCATTGCCCCGAGCATACTGCCGCGAAGGTGGGGACGGTGATCAGCAAGTTCTTCTCCGATCGCGGCACGCACCTCGCCGCGATGATCGCCTACTTCGCACTCCTTTCCTTCGTGCCGCTGCTCTTCCTCGCGCTTGCACTGCTCGGCGCCGTCCATCAGGCCGACCAGGGATCGTTCTTCGTGCGCGAGCTCTCGAAGGTGTTTCCGAGCACGTCGGTCGACTCGATCTTGAAGGCCGTCCGCGCGATCCAGCAGAACTCGGCCGCGCTCGGGATCGTCGGCGTCTGCTTCCTCGCGTGGTCGTCGCTCTCGCTGTTCAGCGTGCTCGAGAGCGCGTTCAACATCGTGTACGGGCGGCCGAACCGCGGCTGGCTGCACGGCAAGGCGCTCGCCACCGTGATGATGGTCGGCTCGCTCGTCGCCCTGTTCGCGTCGCTCGTGATCGGCTCGGTCGGCCAGGAGGTGCTCAAGCGCTACGCGGGCTTCGCGGGCAACGACCTGTTCGCCCGGTTCACGGCGATCGCGATCTCCGGCATCGGCATCTTCGTGTTCCTCGCTTCGGCGTACTACGTGTTGACGAACGTCGAGCTCACGCTGCGTGAGGTGCTGCCCGGCGCGATCACCGCGGCGGTGATCCTCGAGGCGACGTTCCAGGTCCTGCCCCAGTACGTGACGCTCTCGAAGCACAACCCGGTGCTGCAGGCGCTCTCCGGCCCGGCGGTGCTGCTCGTGTGGCTCTACGTGATGGCGAACGTGATCGTGCTCGGCGCCGAGGTCAACTGGTGGCGAAGTCACTCGCCCGGGCGGCGAGCGCAGAACGAAGCGCCCGAGCCGCGAGCGCTCGATGCGAGTGCTGCGCCTTCCACTCGTCGCCGAGCGTGGCGACCGTGACGCGCTCGCCTTTCGGCACGAACACCGGGTCGAAGCCGAAGCCTTCGGCGCCGGCAGGCGCCTCGGCAATCGTTCCGTCGAGCAACCCGGTGCCGCGCAGCTCGCCGCCGTCCGGAGCGAGGCAGACGAGCTCGCAGACGTAGCGGGCGCGGCGGTCGGCCGCGCCGTCGAGAGCCGCGAGCAGCCGCTCGACGTGCCGCCCCTGGGCCCAGCGGGCGGTGAGCACGCCGGGCGCGCCGTCCAGCGCGGCGACCTCGATCCCGGAGTCGTCGGCGAGCATCCAGGCTCCGGCCGGGCCGACGGCCCGCCCGTGGCGCGCCTTGATGCGCGCGTTGTCGACGTAGGTCTCCCCGTCTTCGGGCGGGTAGTCGACTGCCAGCAGCTCGAGCTCCAGCTCCGGCAGCGCCGCGCACATCTCGGCGAGCTTGTGCTCGTTGGCAGAACAGAGCAGCGCGGTCAGCCGCCCCACGACGCCCCGATCACGCCGTCGAGCTCGGAGAGGCTCACCGCAAGCTTCGGATCGGCGCGGTCGAGCCGAAAGGTGAGATGCCGCTGCTCGCCTTCCCGCTCGACGCTCAGCTGTTCGATCGTCAGCTTCCGGCGGCCGAGCTCGTCGAGCACGCGATCGACGGCTTCGGGCCGCACGTCGAGCACGATCCGCGGGATGTCGCGCCGCCATCGGTCGACAGTCCGGTCGGCGACGATCCGCAGCGGCCACAGGGCCGCGAGCGCGATTCCCGCACCGAGCAGGGCGGCGGCGTAGTACCCCGCGCCGCAGGCGATCCCGATGGCGGCGACCACCCACATGTTGGCCGCGGTCGTCAGCCCGCGGACGTTCAGGCCGTCGCGGATGATCGCGCCGGCACCGAGGAAGCCGATGCCGGTCACGATCTGCGCGGCGATCCTCGTCGGATCCGCGCGGACGACCGTGGCGCCGCTGTGCAGGAAGCCCTCGAAGCCGTACGCCGACATCACCGTGAAGACCGCCGAGCCGAGGCAGACGAGCAGGTTGGTGCGGATCCCCGCCTCGTGGTCGCGGAGCTCGCGCTCGAGGCCGAGCGCCGCGCCGAGCCCGGCGGCGACGGCGAGGCGCGCGAGCAGCTCCCAGTTGGAGAGCATCGGGACGCTCGCGCTAAGGATGAGCAGGGACGGCAACGGCGTCCTCCTGGAAGCGCTGCAGCTGGTCGATGCCGCCCGCGGCCAGATCGAGCAGCGCGTCGAGCAGGTCGCGGTCGAACGGGATGCGCTCGGCCGTCGCCTGCACCTCGACGAGCCTGCCGTCGCTCGTCATCACCACGTTCACGTCGGCGTCGGCGGTCGAGTCTTCGGAGTAGTCGAGGTCGAGCAGCGGCTCGCCGCCGACGATCCCCACCGAGACGGCGCCAATGCCGCTCGTGAGCGCCTTCGACAGGCCGAAGCGATCGAGCGCACGCGCCGCCGCGACGTACGCGCCGCAGATCGCGGCGCAGCGTGTGCCGCCGTCGGCCTGCAGGACGTCGCAGTCCAGCCACACGGTGCGCTCGCCGAGCGCCTCGAAGTCGACGACACCGCGCAGCGCGCGTCCGATCAGGCGCTGGATCTCGACGGTGCGGCCGCCCTGCTTCCCGCGCGCTGCCTCGCGCTCGGAGCGCTCGCCGGTCGATGCCGGGAGCAGCGAGTATTCCGCCGTCATCCACCCGCGACCCGAGCGCGCGAGCCAGCGCGGGACGCCGTCGGACACCGATGCCGTGCAGAGAACACGCGTCTTCCCCTGCGACCAGAGGACGACGCCGTGCGGCTGCTCGAGGAACGACGGGTCGGCCTCGACTGGCCGCAGCTCGTCGGGGCGGCGTCCGTCCGTCCTCACGCGGCCGCCTCGAGCTCGGCGACGGCGACGCGGTCGACGACCGGGAGCGGCAGCTGCAGGAAGCGCTCGCCGAGGGTGCGGAAGACGTCGGGGTCGCCGGTCGTCAGGAAGCGGTACTCCCCTTCGCGTCCGACGTCGTTGTCGAACCCTTTGCGCTGCAGCGTCTCGGCCACCTCGCGCGCGGTCTCGTCGGCAGAGAAGATCAGCGTCACGTCGCGCCCGAACGTCCGCTGGAAGACGGGGCGCAGCAGCGGGTAGTGCGTGCAGCCGAGGATCACGGTGTCGCAGCCCGACTCCTTGAGCGGCACCGCGTACTCGCGCACGGCCGCGAGCACGTCCTCGCTGAACGTGTCGCCCGACTCGATCAGCGGCACGAGCTTCGGGCACGCGACGGCGGTGAACTGGACGCCGGCGTCGAGCGC
>DATBIC010000054.1:0-9304 GCA_036557145.1 Gaiellaceae bacterium | reverse complement strand
CCTGATCCGCCAGGAGCGGATGAACGTGATCCACAAGGAGTCGCTCTGCATCAACTGCGGCTGCTGCGTCTCCGAGTGCAACGCGATGGAGTCGGACCCGCGCTTCCTCGGCCCGCAGGCGCTCGCGAAGGCGATGCGCTTCGTCGGCGACCCGCGCGACGCGCACAAGGTCGAGCGGCTCGACGCGCTCAACGGCGAGCACGGGATCTGGGAGTGCACGCGCTGCTACTTCTGCAACGAGCGCTGTCCGAAGGGCGTCGACCCGCGTGACGCGATCGCGAAGCTCGGCGCCGAGTCGATGAAAGAGGGCATCGACCGCGACATGGGGGCGAAGCACGCCAAGTGGTTCGTCACCTCCGCGAAGACCACCGGGTGGCTGCGCGAGACCGAGCTCGTTCCGAAGACGCAGGGCATCGTCGCGGCGATCAAGCAGACGCGCTTCGCGCTCGATCTCGCGGTCAAGGGCAAGGTGCCCCCGCCGGTGCCGCCGCACGTCGCGAAGAACGTGCGCGAGTCGAGGCGGCTTCACGACCTCCTGCGCGACGAGGGCGTGAAGGGCTTCGCGGGCATCGTCCAGGGCGAGCGCGCGCTCGGAAAGCTCGCGCACGGCCACGACTCGGACGAGTCGCTCGAGGAGATCTACGCCCGCCCGGGTGCGTTCCCGCGCCCCTACATCGAGGGCGAGACCGACGAAGCGACCGAAGGAGCTGCGGCATGACGGAGACGGCGGGTTTGCGGCGGGTCGCGTACTACAAGGGCTGTCTCGCCTCGCTGTCGGCGAAGGAGCTGGACTCGGCGACGCAGGCGCTGGCGCCGAAGGTCGGCCTCGAGCTGGTCGAGCTCGAGTCCGTGACGTGCTGCGGCGCGGGCGACATCCACGAGGCGGAGCCCGACTACTACCTCCACCTCAACGCGCGGATCCTCTCGTACGCAGCCGAGGAGAAGGTCGACACGCTGCTGACCGTCTGCAACGTCTGCACGCTGAACCTGCGGCAGGCGAACTTCATGCTGCTCGGCGACTCCGACCTGCGCGCGCGCGTCAACGAGAACCTCGTCTCGATCGGCGTGCCGGCGTATGAGCGCGACGTCGACGTTCGCCACCTGCTGTGGGAGATCGCCGAGGGCGACGGCTACGAGCTGCTGAAGGCGTCGGCGCACCGCGGCCTCAAAGGGCTGAAGATCGCGCCGTTCTACGGCTGCCAGATCCTTCGCCCGTCGCGGATCCAGGGCTTCGAGGATCCCGACCGGCCGTGGTCCCTCGAGCGCATCATCGAGGCCTGCGGCGGCGAGGCGATCGACTACCCGGCGAAGATCAAGTGCTGCGGCTTTCCGATCATCCAGGCGCGCGAGGACACGGCGCTCGGGGAGCTGATCCAGCCGATCGAGCAGGCGGTCGAGGCGGGCGCCGACGCGATGGTGACGCCGTGCCCGCTGTGCCATCTCTCGCTCGACGCGTGGCAGTCGAAGCTCAAGGCCACTACGGGACGGGACTTCAAGCTGCCGATCCTGCACCTGTCGCAGCTGGTCGGCGTCGCCGCGGGGCTGCAGGAGTCCGAGCTCAAGTTCAAACGGCACGTGGTCTCGGTGCAGCCGATGCTCGAGAAGATCGAGGTCTGACCGCGGAGCGCAAGCTGGCGGTCGCGTCCGCGGGCGCGGCCGCGCTCGCCGGGCTGGGCTGGGGCGCGTTCGAGGCGGGCTGGGCCCGGCTGCGCGTCCTCGACCTGCCGCTTGCCGGGCTGCCGGCAGAGCTCGACGGCCTGCGCATCGCGCACCTGTCGGACTTCCACCTCGGCGTCCCGTCGCGAGGCCGGCGGGCGGTCGAGCGCGCGGTCGACTGGGTGGCCGACCGGTCGCCCGACCTGGTCTGCGTGACGGGCGATCTCGTCTCGCGCCCGCGCGGCAGGCCGCTGCTCGAGCGCCTGCTGCACCGGCTCGGCGAGCCGATCATCGTGCTCGGCAACCACGATCACGCGCTCAGCCGCGACCCGTTCTCGCGGCCGGTCTTGCTCGACGGGCTGGGCGCGGGCCGGCTGCTGCAGGACGAGAGCATCGAGATCGAGCAGCGCGGCTGCCCGATCGAGATCGCCGGCGTCGATCCGCGGTCGTGGCTCGAGCGCCGCGGCAGCGGCTTCCCTCCCTCGGACGCCCCGTTCCGGCTGCTCCTCTGCCACTTCCCGCGCGTGCTCGACTTCGTGCAGCCCGGACGCTGGAGCCTGATCCTGGCCGGGCATCTGCACGCGGGGCAGATCGTGCTCCCCTACGCAGGCGGGCGGCTCCTGCTCGCGCATCCCCGGTCGCGCTACTCGGAGGGCGTCTACCGCCGCGGCGTGACGACCATGCACGTCTCGGCCGGCCTCGGAACGACCTTCGTCCCGTTCCGCTACTTCGCGCGCCCCGAGGCGACCGAGCTCGTCCTACGATGTGCGGAGGCGTGGAAGGACACAGTGTGATCTCCTCCGAGGTGCTCGCACGGTACGCGGTCGACGCAGCGGCAGAGGTACCCGGCGTGCACACGAAGCAGCGGCGTGCCGCGCGCGCGTCCGACGGCGAGATCGAGGTGCACGTGGTCGTCGACCACGGCGCGAACATCCCGGAGGTCGCGACCGAGGTGCAGCGGCGCGTCCTCGACTATCTCGAGCGGATGACGGACGTGCGGCCGGCCGCGGTGCACGTGGTCGTCGACGACGTCGCGCGCTAGGAGCCCGGTGCCGACCCGTCTCGCCGGTCTGACGAAGCTCACGCTCGAGACGGCGCCGACCGTCTGCCACGAGTGCATCTGGTGGCAGACGCGCGGCACCCGCGCACCCGACAAGGACCGGTGGATGGAGAAGGTCGAGCTCGAGTTCGGCGCCTTCGGGACGGTCTACTACGACGCCGACGATCGCGTGCTCGCGTCGATGCAGTACGGCCCGGCGCCGTCGTTCCCGCGTGCGTACGAGCTGCCGGGCGGCCCGCCGTCGAACGACGCGATGCTCGTGACGTGCGCGTACCTCGTCGACCCGTCGAGCCCTTGGGTGCTGCAGTCGTTGTTCCTCGCAGCGATCGGCGAGGCGCGCGACCGCGGGTTCCGTGGCCTGGAGGCGTTCTCGTTCCGCTACTCGGAGGGCGAGTCGAGCTACGAGCGGTTCCGCGTGCACCGCACGGTGTTCCCGCAGGACTTCCTCGCCGACTTCGGCTTCCGGGTGCTGCGCGCGTCGGGCCGCGTCTCGCTGTCGCGCCTCGAGCTGGGCGGCCTACAGCCGGTAACCGAGGGCACGCGCGAGAAGGTCCTGCGGGTCGTGAAGGAAGCCTTCGGCGTGCCGGAGCCGGTCACGACGCCGCCGCTCCGCACGCCGTAGTCGAGCGATGTCCGCAAGAGCGAATTGCGGGCCGACGATGGCGACTGCACGATCGACGGGTGGCAGAGGAGCCGGGCTTAACCTGGGACGAGATGTCCGCGCTGATCCTGGCGCTGATGCGTATCGAGGCTAAGCTTGATGAGCTGTTACGTCTCTGGGAGGACGACGATGGCGAAGAAGACCCTGACGCCTGACGACCGCGCCAAGATCGCGAAGCTTCTGCGCGAGATCCGCGACGAGGTGCGGGGACTCCGGCTGCAGCTCGAGCACCGTCGTAGCTGACCGAGGCTGCACGGCTGCGGCGGTCTGACCGCGGTCAGACGAGGAGGAGCGACGCCGCTGAGCCGGTCACGACGCCGCCGCTCCGGACCTCGTAGAGCCAGCAGGTCCCTCGCGCTGGGGTACTGGCGACAGCGTCGCGAATGGGCGCCGAAGCCCGGCTTGGCCGGGCGAGAGGCCCGTTACGCGCTGTGATGCGTGGCGGAAAGGGAAGGAAGGGAACCGTAGGTTCTCTTCCCGAGTAAGAGCTCCGCGATCTGGATCGCGTTCAGGGCGGCGCCCTTGCGGAGGTTGTCTGCGGCGATGAAGAGCGCGAGGCCGCGCTCGACCGTCGGGTCGTCGCGGATGCGTCCGACGAGCACGTCGTCGGCGCCTCGCGCCTTGCCCGGTGAGGGTGCGTCCTCGACACGCACCGACGGCGCCGCCTCGAGCAGCTGGCGGGCGCGTTCGGCCGGCAGGTCGTCCTCGAGCTCGATCCACACGGCCTCGGCGTGGCCGACCAGCACCGGCACCCGCACGCACGTCGCCTGGATGGGCAGCTCCGGCAGCTCGAGGATCTTCCGCGTCTCCTCGCGCAGCTTCACCTCCTCGTCGAACTCGACGCCGTCGAACGTCCAGTCCATGCGCAGGTCGTGCTCGGCCTGCGGCTCGGCGCGCAGCCGCTCCATCGCCTGTGCGCCCGCGCCGGAGACCGACTGGTACGTCGCCACGCGGACGCGCGCGAGCCCGGCCGCGTCGTGCAACGGCTTGAGGATGCACGTCAGAGGAATGGCGCAGCAGTTCGGGTTCGCGACGATGCCGGTGTGCTCGCCGGCGCGATCGCCGTTGACCTCCGGTACGACGAGCGGCACGTCCGGCGCGAGGCGGTAGGCCGCGGACTTGTCGATCGCGACCGCGCCGCCGCGAACGGCGTGCGGCACCAGCTCGCGTGACGCGGATGTCCCCACCGAGAACAGGAAGAGGTCGACGTCGCCCCGTGACAGCGCCTCGGGCGTCGCCTCCTCGACCGTTGCCGTCCCCAGTTGGCGGCCGGCCGAGCGCGCGGACGCGAACACGCGCACGTCGTCGAAGCCACGCTCGCGCAGCAGTTCGAGCGTCACCGTCCCGACGGCGCCCGTGCCGCCGACGACGCCGATGCGGCGCTGCTCAGTGGTCACGTCCATGAGTTGGTTCGTGATTGGTCGAGCGAAAAGCAAGCAGACCAAGGACGCAGGGAGCCCCCGTACCGAAAGAGGTACGGGGGCGACTGAGGACGCAGGTATGCGCCGCTTTGCAGCCGGCCAAGCACACAACCTAGCTCGTGGGCGGGGCCACTAACCAAGGTCGAACGCCTCGTGCAGCGCGCGAACCGCGACGTCGACCTGCGACGCCTCGACGTGGCACGCGATCTTGATCGGTGAGGTCGAGACGACCGCCGGTGTCACGCCGGCCTGCTCGAGCGTGGCGAACGTCCGCGCCGCGACGCCCGGATGGCTCTTCATGCCCGCGCCGATCACCGACACCTTGCCGAGGTCGTCGCGCGCCTCCCAGGCGGCGCCGATCGCGTCGAGCGTGCGCACGGCGGCATCGCGGTCCTCGGGCGGGGCCGAGAACACGACCTCGTCCTCGCGCTCCTGCAGGATCGTGTCGACGTTGACGTTCGCCTCGGCGAGCGCGGCGAAGAGCCGCGCCGGCGTCGTGCCGCGCGCGCGGTAGACCGTCTCCTGCCGCTGGTGCACCACCGCCGAGATCAACGCCTTCTCGAGCATCGGGTCGTCCTCCTCCGTGATCCACGTCCCACCGTCGTCCTCGAACGAGGAGCGAACGTTGAGACGAACGTTGTGCGTGCGCGCGATCTCGATCGAGCGCGTCATCATCACCCCGGCTCCCGAGGACGTCATCTCGAGCATCTCCTCGAAGCTGACGCGGTCGAGCTTCCGCGCGCCCGGCACGAGCCGCGGATCGGCGCTGAAGACGCCGCGCACGTCCGTGTAGATCTCGCACGCGCCGGCGCCGAGCGCGGCGGCGAGCGCGACCGCCGTCGTGTCCGAGCCGCCGCGTCCGAGCGTGGTCACGTCGAGCGATTCGCTCGACACACCCTGGAACCCTGCGACGAGCACGATCTCGTCGCGGTCGAGAGCTTCGTGGATCCGGCGTGCCCGCACCTCGACGATCTTCGCCTTCGTGTGGGACGAATCGGTGACGATTCCCGCCTGCGACCCCGTCAGCGAGATCGCGCGGTGCCCGAGATCGACGATCGCCATCGCTACGAGCGCGCACGAGATCCGCTCGCCGACGGAGAGCAGCATGTCGAGCTCCCGCGGCTGCGGCCGCGACGAGACCTCGTGCGCGAGCGAGAGCAGCTCGTCCGTCTGCCGGCCCATCGCCGAGACGACGCCGACGACCTTGCCGCCCGACTCGCGGGCGGCGACGAGCTTCCGCGCGACGTGCCTGAGCCGCTCGGTGTCGCCGACCGAGGTACCGCCGAACTTCATCACGACGACCTGCGGCGACAGCGGTGCGTGCTCGAACGTCGGGATCGCTTCGTACTCGGTCAGGGCCATTCTGCGACAGTGTAGGGACGCCTTGCTGCACCGCCCGAAAACCATGCGCGACTGGATCGTCCCGGTGTTCGGGGCGATCGGGATCGCGCTGGTGCCGTGGACGATCTGGCTGTCTGCGTCGCTGCCGCCCGAGCACCTGACGCACCGGTGGGACGTCGCCTGGACCGGCTTCGACGTCGGCCTCGCGGTCTGCTTCGGCGGGACGGCGGTCGCCGCGTGGCGCCGGTCGCCCTGGGTTGCGGTTTTCGCCGCGGCGACGGGCACGCTCTTGCTCGCCGACGCCTGGTTCGACATCGTCCTCGAGAGCCGCGGCGCCGAGACGCGCATGGCGATCGTCGAGGCGGTGTTCGCCGAGCTTCCGGTCGCGGCCCTCTGCTTCTGGATCGCCTACCGGACGGAGCGGTTCCTGGCGCTGGCGGTCGGCGTCGCGCTCGGCCGCGAGGACCCGTCACATCTCGCGGCGGCCCGTGAGGGCACGGCCGAGGGTGACCTCGTCGGCATATTCGAGGTCGCCGCCGACCGGGAGGCCGCTCGCGAGGCGCGTGACGCGGACGCGTCCGCGTAGCCGGTCGGCGAGGAACGCCGCCGTCGCCTCGCCGGTCATGTTCGGGTTGGTGGCGAGCACGACCTCCTGAACGCCGTTCGCCTCGACCCGCTCGAGCAGCTCGTCGATCCGGAGGTCGCTCGGCTCGACGCCGTCGAGCGGGCTGAGCGCGCCGCCGAGCACGTGGTAGAGGCCGCGGAATTCGTGCGTGCGCTCGAGCGACACGAGGTCGACCGGCTGCTCCACGACGCAGATGAGCGAGTGGTCGCGGCGCGCGTCCATGCAGATGCCGCAGCGCTCGTCCTCGGTGAGGTTGCCGCACTCGCGGCAGAAGCGCACGCGCTCCTTCACGTCGCGGAGCGCGCCGGCGAGCGCCAGCGCCTCGTCCGCGGGCCGCTGCAGGATGTGGAAGGCGAGCCGCTGCGCCGTGCGCGCCCCAACCCCGGGCAGGCGCGTCAGCTGGGCGACCAGGTTCTCGACGGACGGGCTGAACACGGGAGCATTGTGCCCCCGGGCATCGGCTTACACGGACGGTTGGTCGACCGCTATAGACCGGGGAGGAGCCCGCCCAGCCCGGGCGGCATCGCCTCGCCGAGCTTCGCGGCGAGCAGCGACTGGCCGTTCCGGAGCGCCTCGTTGACTGCGGCGGTGACGAGGTCGGCGAGCAGCTCGGGATCGCTCGGGTCGATCGCCTTCGGGTCGATCTCGATCTGCTTGATCTCGCCGGCGGCGGTCGCCGTGACGGTGACCATGCCGCCGCCCGCGGTGGCGGTGACGATCTCGTTGCCTGCCTCCTCCTGCACCTTCTGGACCTGCGCCTGCATCTCCTGCGCCTGCTTCATCAGGGCGTCGAGATCGAAACCGCTCATTCCTCCAGCTCCCTCGCGTCGAAGGTGCTCTGCAAGAGCTCCAGCACGTCTTCCTCTCCGGCCGGCGCGTCGTCGTCGGCTTCGGCGTGCTCCGCCTCTCCGAGCTCGAAGGCGACCGAGAGCTCGCGCCCCGTCACCTCGTACAGCGCCTCGCGGAGCATCGCCGCGTTCTTCGGGTCCTCGGCAAGCCGCAGGTGGAACGCGGCCGTCTGCGGGAACTCGAGCGTCAGCGTGTCACCCGCGAGCCCGGCGGGCCGCGCCTCGGCGAGCGTCTTGCCGATCGGGATCGACCGCTGCTCGATCGCCGGGAGAATCGAGCGGCGCCAGGCCTCCTGCAAGCTGCTCAACTCGACCGGCGGCGGTTCGCCAGGCTCCGGCGACGGCGGTTCCGCCGGGCGATTCGAGCTAGATGTCTCTCTAGGCTTTTCGGCCGGCACGCCGTGGCCCGCCTCCAGCCGCTCGAGCCGAAAGGCCAGCGACTCGCGCGACAGGTCGGAGGCCGGGCGCGTCACCTTGACGAGCGCCAGCTCGAGCGGCAGGCGCGGGTCGCCGCCCTGGCGCATGTCCTCGACGGCAACGGCGAGCAGGTCGATCAGGCGGACGACGGCCGGCGGCGGCAGCTGGTTCGCCTGCTCGCGCAGGCGATCGCGCGACTCGTCGGTCACCGGCAGCGAGCCGGGCACCTCGCCGAGATGCTGGACGAGCATCAGGTGGCGGAGGTGCTCGAGCAGGTCGGTCACCAGCCGTCCGAGGTCCTGGCCCCGCTCGGACAGCTCCTCGAGGAAGGTCAGTGCGCCGGCGGTGTCGTTGTCGACGACGAGATCGCAGAGCCGGAAGAGCACTTCGTCCTCGACCGTGCCGAGCAACTGCAGGACGTCCTGCACCGTGATGGTTCCGCCGGTCGCCGACGCGAGCTGGTCGAGCGTCGACTCCGCGTCGCGGTAGGCGCCGCGCCCGCTGCGCGCGAGCAGGTGCAGAGCCGCGTCCGGCACGTCGAACCCCTCACCGTCGGCGATCAGGCGCAGCTTGCGGACGAGGTCGGGCAGCCGCGGGCGCTCGAAGACGAACGCCTGGCACCGGGAGCGCACGGTCGGGAGCACCTTCTGCAGCTCCGTCGTGCAGAAGATGAAGAGCAGGTGCGGCGGCGGCTCCTCGATCAGCTTGAGTAGCGCGTTCCACGCCGCGTCGGTCAGCTGATGCGCCTCGTCGAGGATGTAGACCTTCATCCGCCCTTCGACCGGCTGCAGCGCGGCGCGGTCGCGGATCTCGCGGATGTCGTCGATTCCGCGCTGCGACGCCGCGTCCATCTCGACGACGTCGAGCGATGTGCCTGCGGCGATCGCCACGCACGAGTGGCACGTGCCGTCGGGGGCCGGCGTGGGCCCGTGCGCGCAGTTGATCGACTTCGCGAGGATGCGCGCGAGCGACGTCTTGCCGGTGCCGCGCGGGCCTGCGAACAGATACGCCTGGCGCACCTTGTCTTGCTCGATCGCGTTCGTGAGCGTGCGCACGATCGCCTCCTGCCCCACCACCTCGGCAAACGTCTGCGGCCGGTACTTGCGGTAGAGGGCGGTCATTCGCCGATTCAAGCAGATCCGGTCACGTCCGCTCGCCCGCCCGGACCGGCACCGGCAGCCGGTTCTCGGGCGGCGCCAGCGGGCAGACCCAGCGGGGGTCGTACGAACAGGACGGGTTGTAGGCGAAGTTGAAGTCGAGCACGAGCCGGCCGTC
>DATBIC010000053.1:0-22235 GCA_036557145.1 Gaiellaceae bacterium | reverse complement strand
GGTCGCGCGACGGCGCCGGCTACCACCTTCGCGATGCCGCGACCGGCGAGCCGGTGCGCGCCGACGATCCCCGCGTGCTCGTCGTCCCGGTCGCCGGCGTGTCCTTCCGCGAGGACGCGGTACTCGACTCGTCGTTCGACCCCGGCCTGCCGCTCGCGCTCCTGCGCGAGCCGGAGAACCAGCACGACCCGAACGCGGTCGCGATCTGGAACGCCGAGCGCACGCTTCAGGCGGGGTACGTGCCGCGCGAGCATGCCGCCGCGCTCGACGGGAGCGAGCAGGCGGTGTCGCTGTGGCGCTTCGGCACCGGCCTGCGCGTGCTGATCGTGCCCGCAGGGTCGTGGGTCGGCCGTCCGCGGCGGCGGTAGCCTGCCGCCGTGGCGTACTCCTTCAAGCTGCCGGATCTCGGCGAGGGCCTGACCGAGGGCGAGGTCGCGCGGTGGCTCGTCGCCGAGGGCGACGAGGTCGCCGAGGACGACCCGCTCGTCGAGATCCAGACCGACAAGACGACCGTCGAGATCCCCTCGCCGGCCTCCGGCCCGGTGACGCGGATCCTCGTCGCCGCGGGTGAGGTGGTGCCGGTCGGGACGGTGCTCGTGGTGATCGGCGGCGAGGATGACGACGGCCGGGCGGTGACGGTCCCGGCGGCGGGCAAGGTGCAGGCGACGCCGCTCGTGCGCCGGATCGCGCAGGAGCTCGGCGTCGACCTGGCGTCGGTGACGCCGACCGGTCCCGGCGGCCGCATCACCGAGGAGGACGTCCGCAGCGCGGCCGCGCTAGGTGTGACGGGACCGTCAGCAAGTAACAGTCTGTTACAAGCACGGGAAGGCCGGCGCGAGTCGCTGCGCGGCGTTCGCCGCGCGATCGCCGAGCACCTCACGCGCTCGCACCGCGAGATCCCCGCCGTCACCTACGTCGAGGAGTGCGACTTCACAGGCGTCGACATGGCGATGCTGCTGCCGCTCGTGCTGCAGGCGACGGCGCAGTCGCTGCGCGAGTTCCCGGAGCTGAACGCGCGCCTCGACGGCAACGAGATCGTCTATCTCGACCGCTACGACCTCGGCATCGCGGTGCAGACCGACGAGGGTCTCGTCGTGCCGGTCGTGCGCGGCTGCGACTCGCGCACGCTGGAGGAGCTCCGGGCCGACATCGACGGGCTCGCCGAACGGGCTCGCGCGGGCGCCCTGGCGCCGGAGGAGCTGCGCGGCTCGACGTTCACCGTGACCAGCGCCGGCAAGCTCGCCGGCCTGCTCGTCACGCCGCTCATCAACGCGCCGGAGGTCGGGATCCTCGGCGTGCACCGGATCGCGCAGCGGCCGGTGGTGCGCGACGGCGAGATCGTGGGGCGCGCGACCGGCAACGTCAGCGTGACGTTCGACCATCGCGTCGTCGACGGCGCACGCGCGGCGGCGTTCGCGCTCGCCGTGATCGGGCGCCTCCAGCAGCCCGACTGAGAGCCGACCGCCCGGGTCTACACTGGCCCGCGTGGGAGCCTGGTACTCGGTCGGCGTGATGTTCGGCCTCGGGACGGCGATCGGAATCGCGATGAGCGCTGCGCTCCGTCGCCTCACGTTCGCGCTGCTGATCGCGATCGCGGTTGCGGTCGTGATCGGCGCGCTGGTCTGGGGCTGGCCGCAGGCTGCCGGCGGCCTCGTCGGTGCCGCGTTCGGCGTGCTCGGCGCGATGCCGGTGGTCGTCGGCACGCTGCGCCGCGGCGGCACGCGCGGCGGGACTGCGACGCTGCTCGGCGGCGCCGCGCTCGGGGTCGCCGTGCTCGCCTTCGTGCCGGTGGTCGGCTACCTCGAGGCGGTGGCGGTGCTCGTTCTCGGCACGCGGCTGCGCCGCCGGGCGCCCGACACGCACGCCGGGCTGCGTACGCTCGCGCGCGATTGACTTGAAGCCGGTCGTGCTGATCGTGATCGACGGCCTGACGCCGTCGATGTTCGAGGCCGCCGAGACGCCGGCACTCCGGTTCCTCGCCGAGCACGGGGAGTACCGCCGCGCCGCGTCGGTGTTCCCGTCGCTGACGCCCGTCTGCCTGACGTCGATCGCGACCGGCGCCTACCCGGACGTCCACCGGATCCCACACCTCGTCTGGTGGCACCGCGAAGAGCGCCGCGTCGTCGAGTACGGCTCGTCCTTCGGGGCGCTGCGCGCAGCGGGCCTCGCACGCGGCCTGCGCGACACGATCGTCGACCTCAACGCGCGTCATCTGGCCCGCGATGCCGAGACGGTCTACGAGGCGCTCGAGTCCACCGGTCTCACGACCGCGGCGATCAACATCACCTGCTACCGCGGGTCGCACCGGCACCTGCCGACCATTCCCGGCGCGCCCGCCGTCTACGGGCCGAAGCGCTTCTTCTTCTATTCGCTGTACGAGAGCGATGCGACGGGCGCGCCGATCGCGGTGCTCAACCGCAGCCTCGGCTCGATCGACGCGTACGCCGCGACGGTTGGACGCTGGCTCGTGACGCGCGACGGCTTCGACCTGCTCGTGCACTACCTGCCCGACTACGACTACGCGTCGCATGCGCGCGGGCCCGACGCCGCCCACGACGCGCTCCGCCGCAGCGACGGCGCGATCGGCGCGTTGTTCGAGGCGGCCGGCGGCCCGGAGGAGTTCCTCGAGCGCTACGCCGTCGTCGTGTGCTCCGACCACGGTCAGTCGAAGGTGTCTGCGGTCACGAAGCTCGAGGTCGGCGACGCGCGCGTGACCGCGTCGAACCGCGCGGCGATGGTGTACACGGACGATCCGCGCGCCGCGGCGGTACTGCTCGACCGCGAGCCGTCGGCCGGCACCGTCGTCTTCCTCGAGGACGATCGCGTGGTCGCGCGCCGCGACGGCGACGAGGACCCCGCGCTGCTCGACGCCGTGCCGGACGGGCGCGCGCGCGCCGAGCGCGCGCTGCGCAACCCGAACGCCGGTGAGGTGCTCGTCTCGGCGGCCCCGGGCTACGAGTTCGTCGACCTCGCGGGCCGCCATCATCTCGGCGGCGGGAGCCACGGCTCGCTGGACGTCCCCGACTCGGAGGTGCCGATGCTGACGATCGGGCTCGGAGCGCCGCCGGCGTCGATCACCGGGATCAAGCCGCTCGTCGTCGGCCACTTCCGGTCGGCCGGCGTGCGCGCCGCGTGACCTCGAACGGCGGCTGGATCGACCGCCAGCTCCGTCGCCGGGGCATCGACGATCCCCGCGTGCTCGCGGCGATGGCGGCCGTGCCGCGCGAGCAGTTCGTGCCGGAGGAGGCTCGCGCGCACGCGTACGACGACGCCGCGCTCGCCATCGGATACGAGCAGACGATCTCGCAGCCCTACGTCGTCGCCTGCATCTGCCAGGCGCTTGCCCTGCAGAGCGGCGAGACGGTGCTCGACGTCGGGACGGGCTCCGGCTACCAGGCGGCCGTGCTCGCGGAGCTCGGCGGACGGGTGGTGTCGATCGAGCGGGTCGAGGCGCTCGCGCTCCGCGCTCGCGAATCGCTGGCGGCCGCAGGGTACGCGGGGGTCGAGGTGCTGGTCGGTGACGGCTCGCTCGGCGTCCCCGGCCGGGCCCCCTTTGCTGCGATCGCGGTGGCGGCCGCGGCACGGCGCCCGCCGCCGAGCCTGCTCGTCCAGCTCGCCGAAGAGGGGCGGATCGTCCTTCCGCTCGGGGGCAGGCGCGGGCAGCGCCTCACGCTGATCGAGCGGCTGGGCGCCGACCTCGTGGCCAGCCGGGTCGCCGACGTCCGCTTCGTGCCGCTTCGCGGTGCGGAGGGCGTCCGATAGCCTCGCCGACGGTGACCGCCTCCGCCCGTGCAGTCGCTGCGCTTCGCAGCCCGCACAACTGGATCCAACTCGCGAAGTTCTCGATCGTCGGGCTCAGCGGCTACGTGATCAACCTCGCGGTCTACGCGGCGCTGCTCGGGATCGGTGCGCACAAGGCCGCGGCAATCTCCTTCGTGGTCGCCGCGGCGAACAACTACTGGTGGAACCGCGTCTGGACGTTCGCGAAGGAGCGCGGGGCGTTCGCGTACCAGGGCATGCGCTTCTTCGTCGTCGCCGTCGCGGGGTGGATCGTGAACCAGTTGTGGCTGTTCGTCTTCCTCGACACGATGGGGCTCGGGAAGATCGTGTCCCAGGCGATTGCGATCATCCTCGTCACGCCGCTCAACTTCCTCGGCAACAAGCTGTGGTCCTTTCGGCTCTGAAGCTCGCCGCGGTCGTCGCCGCAGCGCTCGTGCTCGTGCCGCTCGCGTCCGCGGCGGGGAACCCGCTCACGTCGCCCGTGCCCGCGGCCACCGGCAAGCCGAGGACGAGCGAGTCCCGTGCGATCGCGTTCTTCCTCGCGTACCCGAAGGTGAAGTCGTGGCTCGATCGCTATCCGCCGAACCCGACGACCGACGCGACGCTCAAGAGCGGGCAGTGGACGGTTCAGGTCTGGTCGGGCCGGGCCGGCGAGATCGCCACGGGGACGGTCGACGACGGCACGGGCGCGGTGCTCCAGGCGTGGACCGGGCCGCAGGTCGCATGGCGGCAGGCTCGCGGTTATCCCGGGCAGTTCGGCGGCAAGAAGATCAACAGCTACCCGGTCTGGCTCGGCTTCTGCGCCGCGTTCCTGCTCGGGCTCGTCGACTGGCGCCGGCTGTGGTCGGTACGCAACCTCGATCTGCTCGTCCTGCTGTCCTTCTCGGTGCCGCTCTGGTTCTTCAACCGGGGCAACATCTTCGCCTCCGTCCCGCTGCTCTACCCCGCGTACCTCTGGCTGATCGTCCGCTGCGCGTGGATCGCCCGTCGTGACCGTGCGACTCCCGGCGGCGCCGTCTGGCCGATCTGGGTGCTCGCTTCGGCGACCGTGTTCCTCGCCGGGTTCCGGATCGGCCTCAACGTGCGCGACTCCAACGTGATCGACGTCGGCTACTCCGGCGTGATCGGCGCCAATCGGATCGTGAACGGGCAGAGCCCGTACGGCAACTTCCCGACCGAGTTGGCGTCGCAGCCGCCGTGCGGACCGGCGGACACGGAGGGCGAGATCCGCGACCGCCTGCAGACGAACGGCATTTGCGAGACGGCAGACGCGGAGGGTGACACCTACGGTCCCGTCGCCTACCTGGCGTACATCCCGGGCTACCTCGCCTTCGGCTGGAGCCACAAGTGGGACACGCTGCCGGCCGTGCACGCGACGTCGATCCTGTTCGACACGCTCACGCTGATCGGGCTCGCACTCGTCGGACGGCGATTCGGTGGGCCTCGACTTGCGGCGTCGCTCGCGTTCGCGTGGGTGGCGTGGCCGTTCTCGCAGTACGCGTCGAGCTCGAACACCAACGACTCGATCATGCCCGCGCTGCTCGTCTACGGCTTCCTGTTGCTGACGAGCGACTTCGGCCGCGGCGCGGTCGTCGCCGTCTCCGGCTGGACCAAGTTCGCGTCGCTGATCCTGCTGCCGCTCTGGTCCGGCTACCCGCGTGCGCTCGCGCCGCGGCGCGCGCTCGTCTACCTCGCCGGCTTCCTCGTCACGACCGCGCTCGTGTTCTTCGTCCTCCTGCTCGAGCCGTCTCCGCTGCACGCGGCGCGCCTGTTCTTCGACCGCACGATCAGGTACCAGGTCGGCCGCGACTCGCCGTTCTCGATCTGGGGCTGGGGGCAGTACCACGCGCGCGGCATCCCCGGCCTGCATCCGGTGCAGCACGTGCTGCAGGGCGTGCTCGTCGCCGCTGCGGTTGCGTTCGCGGTGTGGCCGCGCGAGCGCTCGCCGCTGCGGATGGCCGCGCTGACGACCATCCTGCTCGTCGGCTTCGAGGCGGTGCTGACCTACTGGAACTACCCGTACCTCACCTGGTTCTTCCCCTTCGCGTGCCTCGCGCTGGTCGCCCCGCTGCACGGACGCGAGGCGAGCGTCGAGGCGGTCCAGGATGAGCGAGCCGAGCCGGCGCTGGCCGCAGCGTGACACCGCGCTCGCCGCGGGCGGGCTGTTCCTCGTCTGCTTCGCGCTCGTCCACCGGTGGTTCTGGGCGCACGGCCAACTGGTCGACTGGCCGGTCTACAAGGGCTACGGCGACGCGATCGTGCACCACGGCCTCGTCCCGTACCGGGACTTCGCCGTCGAGTATCCGCCGGCCGCGCTGCTCGTCTTCGTCGTGCCGTCGTTCTTCTCGAACTACCTCACCGTCTTCGAGATCCTGATCGCCGCCTGCGGCGTCGGCCTTGTCGCCGTCGTCACGACGATCCGGCCTGCCGCTGCCTATTACGTCGCCCTCTCGCCGGTGCTCGCCGGCTCGCTGATCCTCACGCGCTTCGACCTGTGGCCGGCGCTGCTCACGACGGGCGCGCTCGCGGCGCTGCTCGGCCGGCGGCACCGCCTCGGCTGGGCGCTGCTCGGGCTCGCGGTCGCCGCGAAGTTGTGGCCGTTCGTGCTCGTGCCGCTCGCGCTCGGCTGGTCGGCCGTGCACGGCCGCGCGCGTGCGGCGCTCGCGGGTGTCGCGGCGTTCGCAATCGCCGTCGTGCCGTTCGCGATCCTCGCGCCGCACGGCCTGTTCGAGAGCGTGCGCGGCCAGGGCGACCGGCCGCTGCAGATCGAAAGCCTGGGTGCGTCGCTACTGACGACGTTCTCGCGTCCCGTCGTCGCCACTTCGCACGGCTCGCAGAACGTCGCCGGCCACGGCGCGGTCGCTGCGGGGTTCGGGGTGGCGCAGTGGGTGGCGATCGTGGCTCTGTGGGTCGCGTTCCTGCGTGGGCCGATCGACCGGGAGCGGCTGCTCCGCTACTCGGCGGCGTGCGTGTGCGCGTTCGTCGCGCTCGGCAAGGTGCTGTCGCCGCAGTTCCTGCTCTGGCTCGTCCCGCTCGTCCCGCTCGTGCGCGGCCGCCGCGGCTTGGCAGCGACCGCGCTGCTGACGGCGGCGCTGGTGCTGACGCAGGTCTGGTTCCCGTGGCGCTACTGGCGCTACGTCGGGCAGTTCCGCCTCGCCGGGGTCGTGCTCGCGCGCGATCTGGCACTGGTCGCACTGCTCGGCGTGCTCGCGTGGCCGGCAGCGCGCCGCCTCGACACAGATTCGTGACCCTTCTTTGGGGGGACCGACGGTCTCTGCTCCGAGCAGCTCGTTACAGAGTTGTCACCCTCGTTTGGTGACAGGACGTGTTCGAGGCGGACAACGCCTGCGCGTCGGTCGACCTCGACGCGGATCGCTTCGCAGCTCGCGGCGCGGCCGTCGGTGTCGACCCTCGACGAGCGCGCCCTCAGCACCCTCGTTACAGAGTTGTCGCCCTCCTTTGGTGACAGGACGTGTTCGAGGCGGACAACGCCTGCGCGTCAGTCGACCTCGACGCGGACCGCCTCGCAGCTCGTCGCACGGCCGTCGTCCCCGACCTCGACGAGGGCGCCTTCGATCCGCACGCCGCGTGTCGCCGGCTCGAGCCGCACGGGTTGGCCGGTGAGGAAGCGGCGGATCGCGCCCTCGTCCTCGCTGCCGATCACCGACTCGTGCGGCCCCGTCATGCCGGCGTCGGTGATCGCGGCGGTCCCGCCCGCGAGCACGCGCGCGTCGCTCGTCTGCACGTGCGTGTGCGTCCCGAGCACGGCCGAGACGCGCCCGTCGAGGTAGCGGGCGAGCGCGACCTTCTCGCTCGTCGCCTCCGCGTGGAAGTCGACCACGATCACGCGCGTCGCTTCGGCCGCCTCGGCGACGAGCCGGTCGGCGGCGAGGAACGGGCTCTCGAACGGATCGAGCGAGAACACGCCGAGCAGGCTGATCACCGCGACGCCGTCGTGGACGGCCAGGCCGACGCCCGGCGTGCGCGGCGAGAGGTTCGCCGGGCGCAGGACGCGGTCGTTGCCGACGAGGTACGGGCCGAAGCCGGGCTGCCCCCACGTCCAGTTGCCGAGTGTGATCACGTCCGCGCCGCTCGCGAGCAGGCGGTCGGCGATCTTCGCCGTGATCCCGCGTCCCGCGGCGGCGTTCTCGCCGTTCACGATGCAGAAGTCCGCGGCGAGCTCGACGCGGAGCGCCGGCAGCCGGCTCTCGACCGCGCGTCGGCCCGGCGCGCCGAACACGTCGGCGACGAAGAGGATGCGCATGCTCGGCGCTAGCCGACCGCGAGCGACGCCGAGGGGTGCACCTCGACGACGACGTGGTTCCCCGAGTCGTTCGTGTAGCGCGCGAGCGCCTGGCGCTCGGCGCGCGAGAAGTCGACGATCGAGCCGAGACGCGTGCCGCCCGCCGTCACCGGCGAGCCGACCGCGAGCGCCGGGTCGGCGCGGACGTGTGACACCTCGACGACGAGCGATGCCGCTCCCGTCGGCTGGATCTGGATGTCGGAGCCGAGTCGCGACCCGTCGAGCAGGACCGGGTCGATCGCGACGACGCTGCCGTCGACCGGCGAAAAGACGTCGGTGCCGCTCGGCGCGCCGACGTCGAGCGCCGAGGTGCCGGGGCCGACGCCGCCCGGGAGCTGGTACCAGCGCGGGCCGGTGCTCGACGAGCCGACCAGCGCGCGGGCGAGGCGGCGGAGCAGGCCCTGATTCGCCTGCGTCCCGATCGGGTCGAGCGCGAGCGCGCCCTCGCTGCCGCCCTGGTAGCCGATCGCGGTGACCCGCGCCTGGCTGACCGGAAGCTGCAGGTGCAGCGTGGCGACCTTCGCGACCGCTTCGAGGGAGGGTGGCCCGACCGGGATCAACCTCGAGGCGCTCGCCGGCGCGGTGGGACGCGTCGGGGCCGCCGACCCGCCGAACGCGGAGAGCAGCACCACCACCGCCGCCACGAGGGTCACCGCGGCGAGCAGTGCGAGCCGGCGGCGACGCCGCTCGCGTTCGAGGTGCCGGGTCCGCGAGCGATACGTGCGGCGCTCTGCCGGCTTGGGGGCCATCGCGGGCACGGTAGCCGACCCCCGGGGGCGATTCAACCGATGGTCGGGTAGCAAATGGAGCCGCCGGCGGCCGGCCGGCTCGTCCCACAGCGCGGCCGGGTCGAGCGCGAGCGCGCCGTCGGAGTCGAACGACCAGTCCCAGGCCGGCGGCCGCGAGGGGGACCGCCGGATGCGGGCTGTAGCATCGATCACATGACCGTTTCCGGCCGCCCGCCGCGGCTGCAGATCCCGCGCTGGGTCCAGCTGGTCGGCCTGCCGCTGCTGGTCGTGCTCGCGTGGATCGTGGTGAACGCGACGGCTCACGTGGTCTTCCTCTTCCTCGTCGCCGCGCTCGTCGCGCTGCTGCTCGACCCGATCGTGCGCGGGCTCCAGCGCGCCCGGCTGCGGCGCGGCCTCGCGGTCGCCGTCGTGTACCTGACGTTTCTCGCGGCGCTGATTCTCGTCATCGTGGCGCTCGCGGCCGTCGTCGTCGGCCAGACCAAGACGGCGGCCACGCGGTTCAACGACTACTTCACCCATCGTCACGGTCCCGCCGGACAGACGAGCGCCGACCGGGACGTCGACCGGCTCCAGCTCTGGTTGAACACGCACCACCTTCGCTCGGTGAAGATCCAGAAGAGCGGTCACAACTTCGTGCGGCGAATCAGGGAGCGCGACGTCGGCAAGTACACGACGCGCATCGTCAACTTCGTCGAGGGCGCGGCCGTCTCGATCGGGAAGACGCTCTTCAGCGCGGTCCTGCTGATCGTCGTCTCGATCTACATGCTGCTCGACTTCCAGCGGCTGGGGCGCGTGCTCGATCGACGGTTCCCGCCGCGACCGGGCGAGTCGTCGCTCCTGCTGAGCATGGAGTCGGCGCTCGTCTCGTACGTCCGCGGCCAGGCGCTGCTCAGCCTGATCATCGGCACGAGCGCGGGCATCGGCCTGTGGCTGCTCGCGCAGCTCGGCCTGTTCCCGAACGGAGAGCAGTACGCGCTGCTCTTCGGCGCGTGGGTGGCGATCACCGAGGTGATCCCGTACATCGGGCCGTGGCTCGGTGCGATCCCGCCGCTGATCTTCGCGCTCGTCGTCCACCCGATCTCGGCGGTCTGGGTGGCGCTCCTCTTCCTCGGGATCCACCAGCTCGAGGGCCATGTCGTCGTGCCTAAGGTGATGGGCAGCGCGCTGCGGCTGCATCCGCTGCTGGTGATCTTCGGGCTCGCCGCCGGGGCGGAGATCTACGGCCTCGCGGGCGCGCTCGTCGCGCTGCCGCTGCTCGCGGTGTCGCGGGCGGTGTGGGAGTTCTTCCGCGGCCGCGTCAGGCTCGAGCCCTGGTCGGGGCAGACCGTCCCGGTCGAGGTGGAGCTCGTCGAGCCGCCCTCCGCCGCGCGCAAGTAACCCTGGGCCATACGCCTGTGCGACCATGGAGCGCGTGAGCGCGTTCCCGGTCACCCGGCTCCGCCGCCTGCGCCGCACGGCCGCGCTTCGCGACCTCGTGCGCGAGACGACGCTCTCGCTCGACGACATGGTCTTCCCGCTGTTCGTCGCACCCGAGGCGCTGTCGAACGACCGGCTGCCGGCGCTCCGCCGCCACACCGTGGACGGCGTCGTCCGCGAATGCGAGGAACTGCTTCGCCTCGGCGTGAAGTCGGTGATCCTGTTCGGCATCCCCGAGGAGAAGGACGACGAAGGCTCGGGCGCGTGGATCGCCGACGGGGTCGTGCAGCAGGCGCTGCGCGCGCTGCGCGAGCGCTTCGACGAGCTGCTCCTGCTCACCGACGTCTGCCTGTGCGAGTACACGAGCCACGGCCACTGCGGCGTGCTCGTGCACGGCGAGGTCGACAACGACGCGTCGCTCGACCTGATCGCGCGGACGGCGGTGTCGCACGTCGAGGCGGGAGCGGATGCCGTGTGCCCGAGCGACATGATGGACGGCCGCGTCGCCGCGATCCGCGAGCAGCTGCCGACGACGCCGATCGTCGCGTACTCGGCGAAGTACGCGTCGGCGTTCTACGGCCCGTTCCGCGACGTCGCCGGCTCGGCGCCCGCGTTCGGCGACCGCCGCGGCTATCAGATGGACCCCGGCAACGTGCGCGAGGCGCTGCGCGAGTGCGCGCTCGACGTCGAGGAGGGCGCCGACATGCTGATGGTGAAGCCGGCGCTGCCGTATCTCGACGTCATCCGTGCGGTGCGCGAGCGCTTCGACCTGCCGCTCGGGGCGTACAACGTGAGCGGGGAGTACGCGATGCTGAAGGCGGCGGCCGCTGCCGGCGACCTCGACGAGCGCGCCGTCGCGCTCGAGTCGCTGACCGCGATCCGCCGCGCCGGTGCCGACGTGATCTTCACCTACTGGGCGAAGGAGCTCGCCGGCTGGCTGTGACCCGCTCCGGCGCCGGCCAAGCCGACACCTCCGCTATTTGGCCGGCTCCGTCGAGCCTACGCCGGCGAGGCGCACCCTGAGGTCGGACATGCCGGCCGAGACACTCTGGCGCCGGGCGCAGAGCTTGATCCCCGGTGGCGTCAACTCGCCGGTGCGGGCGATGCAATCGGTGGGGCTCGACGAGCCGCTGTTCGCAGCGCGCGGGCGCGGCGCGTACCTCGAGACGACCGACGGCCGGACGTTCTGCGACTGGGTGCAGTCGTGGGGGCCGCTCCTCTTCGGCCACGCCGATCTCGAGACCGTCGAGGCGGTGCGCGAGGCGGCGACGCGCGGCACGAGCTTCGGCGCCGCCACGGAAGCCGAGGTCGAGCTTGCCTCGGAGATTGTCGACGCCGTGCCGTCGGTCGAGTCGGTGCGGTTGGTCTCCTCGGGGACGGAGGCGGCGATGTCCGCGCTGCGGCTGGCGCGCGGTGCGACCGGGCGCGACCGCGTCGTCACGTTCGCCGGCTGCTACCACGGGCACGCCGACCCGTTCCTGGCGTCCGCCGGCTCGGGCCTCGCGACGCTCGGGATCCCGAGCTCGCCCGGCGTCCCCGCCGCGGTCGCCGCCGACACGATCGTGTGCGACTACAACGACGGCGACGCCGTGACCGCCGCTGTCGAGCGCCACGGCGAGAGCCTTGCCGCCGTCTTCGTCGAGCCGGTCGCGGGCAACATGGGCTGCGTCCCGCCGGCCGAAGGGTTTCTCGAGACGCTGCGGCAGCTCTGCGACGACTCGGGCGCGCTGCTCGTCTTCGACGAGGTGATCACCGGCTTCAGGGTCGCGCGCGGCGGCGCGCAGGAGCGCTTCGGCGTCCTTCCCGACCTGACGGTGCTCGGCAAGATCGTCGGCGGCGGGCTCCCGCTTGCGGCGTTCGGCGGACGGGCCGAGGTGATGTCGGAGCTCGCGCCTGCGGGCGCGGTCTACCAGGCGGGGACGCTGAGCGGAAACCCGCTCGCGACGGCCGCCGGCATCTCGGTGCTGCGCCGACTGCGCGACCCGCAGGTCTACGCGGAGCTCGAGCGGCGCTCGGCGCGGCTCGCGGCCGGGCTCACGGCATTCGGGCGCGTGCAGGCGGTCGGGGCGATGCTCACGCTGTTCCCCGGCCGGGCCGAGCCCGTCGAGCGCTTCACGAGGCTCGACGGCGAGCGCTACGGCGAGCTCTTCCGCGGCTTGCTCGACCGAGGCGTGTACGTCGCGCCGAGCCCGTACGAGTGCCTGTTCCCGTCACTCGCACACGGCGACGCGGAGATCGATGCCACGCTCGCGGCCGTCTCCGCCACGTTGCCGGCGGAGACGGCCCGTGAGCGGGCGACCGCTGCCTCACGCGCGGGTCGCTCCGGCGAGGAGTGAGACGCCCGGGAAGTCGAGCCCGTCGCCGTTGCGATACGCCTCCGCGGCGGCCGCGGCACGTTCGCGCAGGGCGAGCCGTGCAGGCTCGGGCAGCGCCGCGAGCCGCTCGGCCAGCGGGCCGGCCAGCGCCGCCGTGCGCGTCCACCACTCGTCGACCGAGCGCGCCGGGTAGGGCACCTCGACCTCGCGCACCTCGATCCCGGTCAGTCCAACGCCGCCCAGCACGGCCGCGAGGCGCTCCGCGTCGTCGAGCGAGAACGGGCCGGGAATGCCCGGCGGCGGCACCGGCGTTCCGAGCTGCGCGGTGACCGCGTCGAACACGAGGCCGAGCCACGGGTTCCGCGCGCGCGGGCCCCACACTGCGACGGCGGCACGCCCGCCGGGACGAAGCACCCGGCGGATCTCGCGCGCCGCGACCGCGGGATCCGGCACGAGCATCATCCCCTCGCGGCAGAGCACGACGTCGAACGATCCGTCCGGTTCGTCGATCGCCTCGAGGTCGAGCTCGCGCACCGTCACGTTCGCCGCGCCGCGCGCCTCGGCGCGGCGCTTCACGATCGCGGTCATCCGCGGGGCGACGTCCGAGACGACCACCTCGCCCTCCGGCCCGACGAGCTCCGCCACGGCCAGTCCGACCCCGCCCGCGCCGGCGGCGAGCTCGAGCACTCGCTCGCCTGCGGCCGGCCGAGCCAGCTCGAAGAGCGCCGCCGTCACGTCCGCCCCGCGCTCGTCGGCGAACGCGGCGTTCGCCTCCCACCCCGGGGCGACCGAATCCCACTGCCGGTGCAGCTGCTCGCGGAGCGCGGACGTGCGCTCGTCGTTCACCCACGTGCTGCTCGCTGCTTCCATCACACACCTCCTGTATTGGATACACGAAAAGTATAATCAATAGTGAGTAGCATGAGCGAAATGACCCGGCGCCCGTACCACTCGCCGCGGCGGGAGGCCCAGGCCGCCGCGACCCGGCGCGAGATCCTCGACGCGGCCGCGAAGCTCTTCGCCGAACAGGGCTACCCGGCGACGACGATGGGCGCGATCGCCAAAGAGGCGGGCGTGGCGCTGAAGACCGTCTACGTCGGCTTCGAGACGAAGGGCGGCGTCCTGCGTGCCCTCTGGAACCGCACGCTTCGCGGCGACGAGGAGGTGCCCGTCGCCGACCAGCCGTGGTTCCGCGAGGCGCTGGACGACCCCGATCCCGAGCGGCAGCTGCGCCTGAACGCCCGTAACTCGCGGCTCGGCAAGGAGCGCCTGGGAGTCGTCGGTCAGGTGGTCCGGGCGGCGGCGCCCACCGACCCCGAGATCGCGGCGCTGTGGGAGCGCATCCAGGACAACTACCGCGAGAACCAGCGGGCGATCGTCGAAAGCGTGGCGGCCAAGGGCGCGCTCCGCGCCGGGCTCGACGTCGAGCGGGCGACGGACGCCCTCTGGGCGCTCAACAACCCCGACGTCTGGCACCTCCTCGTCGGGCTGCGTGGCTGGACCGCCGTCGAGTACGAGCGGTGGTGCGCCGACACCGCCGTGTCCCAGCTCTTAGGGTGAACGAGATGCTCGCCACGATCGTCGACGAAGCAACCGGCGAGAGCCGGCTGTGGCAGGACGCAGTGTTGCCGAGCCACGAGCGAGAGCTCGTGGCCGTGTTCTCGCCGCTCGCGCCGGCCGAGTACGCGCTCGGGCTCGAGACCGTCTACGAGGCGTACCTCGTCCACTACGGGCGCCCGCGCCTGTTTGCGTCGCTCGACGCGGACGAGGCGATCCTGCTCGGCGACTACCTCTACGCGCACGGGCTCGTCCGCATCGCCGAGGCCGGCGGCGTGCCCGCCGTCGCCGCGATGGCGGATCTGATCTCGAGCTGCGCGGCGCTGCGCGCCGACGGGGCCGCCGGCGACGGCGACGCCTGGGTCGAGGTCGCGCGCGCGCTCGGCGGCGAGCCGAGCGGCGCGGCCGTCGAGCACGCGCTCGCCTGGCACTGCGGTAGAGTCGCACCGTGATCTTCGACGCCGCCGCCGACGGTAAGCACGTGATCACGGCGATGCTGATCGTCGGCCTCGTCTTCTGCGCGGTGATCGCGCTCGGCCAGGCATCGAAGTGGGCCGGCCACCGCCGGGCCGACCGTCGCAGGGCGCGTCGCAGCACCTACTAGAACAGTCCATAGACTGACCCGCGATGGCGTTCCGCGATCTCCGCGACTGGGTCGCGCTGCTCGAGCGCGAGGGCGAGCTGCATCGCGTCACGGTCGAGGTCGACCCGCAGCTCGAGATGACGGAGATCGTCGACCGGACGGTGAAGGCCGGCGGCCCGGCGCTGCTGTTCGAGCGGCCGAAGGGCTCCGCGCACGCGCTGCTGATCAACCAGTTCGGGACGGAGCGGCGGATGTGCCTCGCGTTCGGCGTCGAGCGCCTCGACGACGTCGCGGCGAAGCTCGCCGACGTCCTCGAGATGCAGCCGCCCGAGGGGCTCGCCGCGAAGCTCCGCGGGCTGAAGACGCTCAAGTCGATCGCCGACTCGCGGCCGAAGACGGTGCGGAGCGGCGCGTGCCAGGAGATCGTCCTGCGCGGCGACGACGTCGACCTCGGCGTGCTGCCGGTGATGACCTGCTGGCCGGGAGACGCGGCGCCGTTCATCACGCTGCCCGCGGTGATCACGCACGACCCGCGCAGCGGCGGCCGCAACGTCGGCATGTACCGGATGCAGGTGCTCGGCCCGCGCACGACCGCGATGCACTGGCAGCTGCACAAGGACGGCCGCGCCGACTTCCTGTTCAGCGGCGGCAGGCTGGAGGTAGCGGTTGCGCTCGGGCTCGATCCGATCAGCGCGTACTCCGCGAGCGCGCCGCTGCCGAAGCACATCGACGAGCTCATGCTGGCCGGCTTCCTGCGCGGCGATCCGGTCGAGCTCGTCAAGTGCGTCTCGGTCGACCTCGAGGTCCCCGCCGCGGCCGAGATCGTGCTCGAGGGCTACGTCGAGCAGGGCGACCTCGTCGACGAAGGGCCGTTCGGCGACCACACCGGCTACTACACACCGGCGGAGCCGTTCCCCGTGTTCCACGTCACGGCGATGACGATGCGGCGCGACGCGATCTACCCGTCGATCGTCGTCGGCAAGCCGCCGCAGGAGGACGCATGGCTCGGCAAGGCGACCGAGCGGATCTTCCTGCCCGCGATCCGCATGAGCGTCCCCGAGCTCGTCGACTACGACCTGCCGGTCGCGGGCGCGTTCCACAACCTGGCGATCGTGTCGATCCGCAAGAGCTTCCCCGGGCATGCCCGCAAGGTGATGAACGCGCTCTGGGGGCTCGGGCTGCTCAGCCTCACCAAGGGGATCGTCGTGGTCGACGAGCACGTCGACGTACACGACTACGACCAGGTCCTCTTCTACGCCGGCGCCAACGTCGACCCGAAGCGCGACGTCGTGATCGGCGAGGGGCCGCTCGACCACCTCGACCACGCCCCGACGCTGCAGTTCCTCGGCGGAAAGCTCGGCATCGACGCCACGGCGAAGAGCCCGGCCGAAGGGGCCCGGGAATGGCCGCCGGAGATCGAGATGGACGCCGCGGTCCGGGAGCTGGTCGACCGCCGCTGGGCCGAGTACGGCCTCTCGTCCGTTCCCTCTGCAGGGAACGGGGCGATCGGGCAGAGTTCGCGCAGCTTGTTACGACGTTGACCGGCGTCCGCTCGGCCGGATTGAATCCCAGCTAGCTGTTGCAGCCTCACGACGATCAACCGCACGTCCCGGGGCCGAGCCTGTGGCCGGTGGGCTTCGCCGTCGGCATCGTGGTGCTGCTCGTCGGGCTCATCATCTCCTGGTGGGTCGCCGGGATCGGCGCGCTGATCGCGCTCGCCTTCGCCTTCCTCTGGATCCGCGACCTGACCGCCGGCACGCACCTGACCGAGGCGCCGGCCGTCGAGCCGGAGTCGGCCGCGGGGCCGCCGGCGGTCGAGCCGACGCTGCCGCCGCCCACACCGGAGGAGCGGTTCCCCCGCTCGCGGTTCCTCGAGTTCTCGACCCTCGGCCTCGGCGCCGTGATCGGCGGGCTCGTCACCGTCCCGGCGCTCGGCTTCGCGGTGATGCCGCCCTTCCTCAAGCAGGGCTCGAAGGACCACGACCTCGGCCCGCTCGAGGACTACCCGCAGGACAAGTACGTCGTCGTGACGTGGACGAGCGTCCCGTCGCAGGGCGACGTGTCGCGTCGCACGGCCTTCGTGCGGTCGAACGGCCAGGTGAAGGGGCAGCCGAGCTTCACGATCATCTCCAACCACTGTGCGCACCTCGGCTGCCCGGTGCAGCCGAACGGCCTGCTCGACGAGTCGGCGACGAAGCACATCGGGGACGTGACGCTCATCCCCACCGTCGCGATTGCCGGCTTCGGCTGCCCGTGCCACGGCGGCCAGTACTCGACCGAGGGCAACCGCACCGCCGGCCCGCCCGTCCGCGCACTCGACCGCTACGCCTTCTCGATCCGCGACGGGCACCTGTTCGTCGGCAAGCCGTTCTCCGTCTCCTTCGTCGACGGCACGGGCGCGACGGCGGAGATCCACAAGTGGCCGTACTCGTTCCCGGGCGAGCACGTCAACGGCCTCGAGTCTTGGCTGTATCCGGTGCAGCCGCCCCACTAGAGGACCATGGCGACGACGACCCGCAGGCCGAAGCAGCATCCGCTCCAGCAGGCGATCATGTACCCGCTCGACTGGCTCGAGGAGCGCTCCGGTCTGGTCGGCGCCGTCAAGTACTTCCTCTTCCGCAAGGTGCCGGGCGACGTCAACTGGTTCACGACGCTCGGCTCGGCGACGCTGACGGCGTTCCTCGTGCAGGCGACGACCGGCGTGTTCCTCGCGATGTACTACAAGCCGGACCCGCAGAACGCGTACTCGTCGATCCAGCACATCACGAACGACGTCTTCGCGGGCTGGCTCGTCCGCGGGATGCACCGGTGGGGCGCCTCGGTGTTCATCATCCTCATGTTCCTGCACATGGGGCGCGTGTTCCTCTTCGGCGCCTACAAGTACCCGCGTGAGCTGAACTGGATCGTCGGCGTGCTGCTGCTGGCGATGGGCCTCGGCGAGGGCTTCACCGGCTACCTGCTGCCGTGGGACCAGACGGCGTACTGGGCGACCGTCGTCGGGATCAACATCAACGGCACCGCACCGTTCCTCGGGCCGTTCCTCGCACAGTTCCTGCAGGGCGGGACGTACATCAACCCCGACACGCTGTCGCGGTTCTACTCGATCCACATGCTCCTGATACCCGGCGCCATCTTCGCGTTGATCGGCCTGCACCTCTACCTCGTGATCCGGCTCGGCGTGACGTCGCCGCCGTGGTCGAAGGAGGCCGCCGGCAACGGGCCGCTCGAGCCGGTGTCGTCGAACGGGTCGCGCGCCGGGCTCGTCAACCCGCAGCCGCGCAGGAACGTCGGTGCCTAGCGACCGCGTCGTCGAGCGCCGCCGCGTCTTCCAGCAGTACAAGGAGGACGTCAAGGAGCGCGGGAAGCCGTTCTACCCGTACGCGATGTTCCACGACACGGTGATGTCGCTGGTCGTCGTCAGCGTGATCATCGGCCTCGCCGTCATCTGGCGCTACACGAGCCTGCTCGGGAAGCTCTACGACGCGCCGGCCGACCCCGGCACGATCAACTTCGTCCCGCGGCCGGACTGGTACTTCTACTTCCTCTTCTACCTGCTGCGGGTCTTCAAGTGGCCGCCGACGGTGATCCTCGGCACGATCGGCATCCCCACGATCTGCCTCGTGCTGCTGCTCCTGCTCCCGTTCTTCGACGTGCGCCCGGAGCGCCACCCGCTGCGCCGCCCGGTCGCGATGGTCGCCGGCGTGCTGGTGATCATCTCGATGGGCGTCCTCACCTACAAGGGCGCGACCGCGCGCGAAGCGCTCGGCAGCGAGCTCAAGGCGCTCGTCCCGACGTGGGCGAAGAAGCAGGGCTTCGAGAACAACCCGAAGGCGATCGCCGGAGCCAACCTGTTCGCGGTCGTCGGCTGCGCGAACTGCCATCAGTACCTGGGCATCGGCGGCGGGTTCGCGGGCGCGCCGAACCTCAGCGCAGAGGGCGCCAAGAACAAGGGGACCGACTTCCAGATCCACCACCTCGAGTGCCCGTCGTGCGTCAACCCGGGCTCGCCGATGCCGTCGTTCCAGGATCTCGGGCCGCAACGCCTCTCCGAGCTGGCCGCGTTCCTGGAAGCCTCCAAGGGCGGCAAGTAGTCACTCCGCCGCGCTCGGGCGCGTAACCTGCGCTCGGCAGTGCGGATCTTCCTCGGGATCACGGGTGCATCCGGCGCGCCGTACGCGCGACGGCTGCTGAACGCGCTGGCCGCCGCCGGATGCGAGGTCGGTGTCACGGTCTCCGGCGCCGCGGTCGAGGTGCTCGCGACCGAGCTGTACGGCGACGCGCGTCTCTCCCGCGACGAGGTGCTCGCGCGGTTCACCGAGGGGACGGGCGACCGCGTCACGGTCTACGAGCCGAACGACTGGCGAGCGCCGTACGCGTCCGGCTCGGCCCAGGTCGACGGCTACGTCATCTGCCCGTGCTCGATGGGAACCCTCGGGACGATCGCTTCCGGTGCGATGCAGAACCTCGTGCACCGGGCCGCCTCCGTCGCGCTCAAGGAGGAGCGCAAGCTGATCGTGTGCCCGCGCGAGACGCCGCTCTCGAGCATCCATCTCGAGAACATGCTCACGCTGAAGCGCGCCGGCGCGACCGTCCTCTTCCTGGCGCCGGGCTTCTACCACGGCGCGGAGACGGTCGACGACCTCGTCGACTTCGTCGTCGGGCGCATCCTCGACCAGCTCGGCCTCGCCAACTCGCTCGTCGCGCGCTGGGGGCAGGTGGGGTGACCCTCGCGCCCGACGCGGTGCGCTCGATGTTCGACCGGATCGCGCCGGTCTACGACGTGATGAACCGCGTCATGACCGCGGGCCTCGACGTGCGCTGGCGCCGCCAGACCGCCGAGTCGGTCGTGCGCCGAGGCGACCGCGTCCTCGACGCCGCCTGCGGCACCGGCGACCTCGCGATCGCCGACCTTCGCGCCGGCGCGAGCTCGGTCACGGGCCTCGACTTCTCCGAGCAGATGCTCGCGCGCGCCCGCCGGAAGGCGCCGCTCGACTGGGTGGTCGGCGACATGCTCGCGCTGCCGTTCGCGGACGCGACGTTCGACGCCGCGACCGTCGGGTTCGGCGTGCGCAACGTCTCCGACCTCGACCAGTCGCTGCGCGAGCTGCGCCGCGTGCTCAAGCCCGGAGGCCGCCTCGCCATCCTCGAGATCACGCAGCCGCGCGGCATCGCGCGGCCGTTCTACTCGCTGTGGTTCGACCGCATCGTGCCGCTGCTCGGGAAGGTGCTGCCCGGCGGCTCGGCATACACGTACCTGCCGGCGTCGGTGAAGCGCTTCCCGTCGGCGGAGCAGCTCGTCGAGCGCCTGGGCGAGGCCGGCTTCGGCGGGGTGCGCTTCCGGCTGTTCGGCGCGTCGATCGTCGCCCTGCACACCGCGGAGGCGGTGTGACCGGCGTAGGCTCGACGGAGCCGGCCAGGAGCGGAGGTGCCGGCTTGGCCGGCGCCGGAGCGGGCCACAGCCAGCTTTCGGCGGTCCACGCGACGCCCGGCGTCGCCGGGTACATGGCGGAGGTCGAGGCCGGGCTCGACCGCGCCGTCGCGGCGCGCTCCGGGCTCGTGCAGGAGGTGGCCGGCGAGGCGCTCGCCGCCGGCGGCAAGCGCCTCCGGCCGCTTCTCTGCTTCCTCACATCGAGCGGCGCGCCGCCGGTGGCGGCGGGCGTGGCGGTCGAGCTCGTGCATATGGCGACGCTCGTCCACGACGATCTCGTCGACGGTGCGCGCATGCGCCGCGGCATGCCCGCGGCGTGGTCGGTGTTCGGCGCGAACGCGGCGAAGACGGCGGGCGACTACCTCTACGCGCGCGCGTTCGCGGTGCTCGCGGAGACCGGCGACCGGCAGGCCGTCGAGACGCTCGCCGATGCGGCGCTCGCGCTCGCGCGCGGCGAGGCGATGCAGCGTCTGCAGACGCACGACCCGGCTACGACGCTCGACGCGTACGTCACGCGCTGCCGGTTGAAGACGGCGAAGCTGATCGAGGCCGCGTGCCTGCTGGGCTCGGGCGGAGAGGCGCGGCTCGGCCAGTACGGCGTGAACCTCGGGATCGCGTTCCAGATCGCCGACGACATCCTCGACTGCGCCGGACAGACGCAGGAGACGGGGAAGATCCCCGGCACCGATCTCCGCGAGGGGACGCCGACGATGCCGCTGCTGCTCGCGGCGGAGCAGGACGATGCGGTCAGGGCCGCGCTGGCGGGCGGCCCGCTCGACGGCGCGCTCGTCCGCGTCGCCGCGACAGACGCCCTCAGCCGCTCGCGCGAGGCGGCGCTCGGCTACGCGGCCGCCGCGCGCTCGCACCTGCGCGACGACCGCTATCGCGAGGAGCTCGAAGCGCTCACCGTCGCCGTCGTCGACCGGGCCGGATGATCAGGCTCGGGCGCATCGGGTACGTCAACATGGCGCCGGTCTTCTACCGGCTCGATGCCGGCGTCGACGAGGTCGTCGGCGTGCCGACGGAGCTGAACCGCAAGCTGATTGCAGGCGAGCTCGACGTCGCGCCGATCTCCTCGATCGCGTACGCGCGCGAGGCCGACCGGCTGCGGCTTCTGCCGCGGCTCTGCGTGTCGAGTGAAGGCGCCGTCGAGTCGATCCAGCTGATCTCGAAGACGCCGCTGGAGCAGATCCGGACGATCGCCGTGACGCCCGAGTCGGCGACGTCGGTCGTGCTGGCACGCGTGCTGCTGCCCGCAGCGGAGCATCTTCCGCTCGAGGCGTACGCGAGCGGTGACGCCGAGGCGAGGCTGCTGATCGGCGACGCGGCGCTCCGCTCGGCATTCGAAGACCCGACGCCGCACCACGACCTCGGCCGTCTGTGGCTCGAGCGCACCGGCCTGCCGATGGTGTTCGCCGTCTGGGCCGCGCCGGAGCCGACGCATCCCGGCCTCGTCGAGCTCGAGGACGCGCTGGTCGCGTCGGTCCGGGCGGCGCGCGCCGATCCCGAGCAGCTCGCCTACTCGTCGGCGGAGCGCTACGGCTATCCGGCGGGCTTCCTCGCCCGCTACTTCGAGAAGCTGCGCTACCGCTTCGGCCCGCGCGAGCGCGCCGGCCTCTACACCTTCCTCGAGCTCGCGCACGAGGTGGGGGAGCTCGACGAGGTGCCGGAGCTCCGCTTCGTCGCCGCCGGCGCGACGGTCTGAGCGACGCTACTTCGACGAGCCGCAGTTCTTGTGCACCCAGGTGTCCAGGTGCTGCTCGGCCGCCTTCAGCTTCGGCTCGTCGAGTGACTTCAGCGCCGCGCCGAGCGCCGCGTACTGCGCCGCCGTCGGCGTCGAGCCCGGCTTGAACCCGGCCTTCTTCAACGCCGCCGCGTACGCGCTGAACGCGCCTGCGAGCGTCTTGATGTCGTTCTGGATCGCCGCCGGCGCCGCCGACGCCGCCTGCTTGATGATGTTCGAGTCCGTCTCGAGGCTGGTCGAGCCCGACATCCCCTGCGCGGCCAGCGCCTGCGACACCTTCGAGCCGAGCGAGACGAGCTGCGAGCAGTTCTTGGCGGAGCTGAACGACGAGGAGGAGGACGACGAGGAGGATGAGGACGA
>DATBIC010000052.1:0-8292 GCA_036557145.1 Gaiellaceae bacterium | reverse complement strand
ATGGATGCAGTCGGCGGCGAGCTTCAACCCGGTCGACTGGGGCGTGCGCGCAGCGCGCGAGGTCGTGCTGCCGAACACGGACTGGGCGTCGGTCGGGTGGCACCTCCTGCTACTGCTCGGACTGACGGCGGTGACGGCGGGCTGGGCGACGTCCACGTTCCGCGCGTACCAGCGGTCGCTGTAAAGCGCCCGCGCTCGACCTACGGGTCGTCGATCGTGCAGATCGGCTGGCCGACGGAGACCGCCATCCCGACGGACACGGAGACGCCGTCGACGACGCCGCCGCGGTGCGCGGTGATCTCGTTCTCCATCTTCATCGCCTCGACGATGCACAGCACCTGACCGGCCTCGACCGCATCGCCGGAAGCCACCTTCACGTCGATGATCGTCCCCTGCATCGGGCTTCGCACCGTGCCCGAGCCCGGCCCCGTCGCGGTACCGGTGCCGCGGTCGCGCCTGCGTCTGGCCAGCGCGCGGTAGGCAGGCTCGGGCGTGAGGACGTTCACCCGCACGCGCCGCCCGTCCACCTCGACCTCCGTCGCCTGCGCCGACAACGCTCCGTCCGACCCTGCAGCTACGCTCGTTGCCCCATGAGACAACTCTGCCGCCTGCTGCGCCAGCTCCTCCGACTCGACGATGCCCTCGCAGGTCTCGCCCGCGCGGAAGCACGGATGGGCGAGCAGCGCACGGTGGAACCCGATCAGCGTCGTCACGCCGTCGATGCGGTACTCGCCGAGCGCACGCTGCATCCGCCCGATCGCGTCGTCCCGATCAGCGCCGTGCACGATCACCTTTGCGATCATCGGGTCGTAGAGCGGCGAGATCTCGGAGCCGGCGGCCACCCCCGAGTCCACGCGAACACCCGGCCCGCCCGGCTCGGAGTAGGCCGCGATCCGCCCGGGCGACGGCATGAACCCGCGCAGCGGGTCCTCGGCGTTGATCCGGCACTCGATCGCGTGGCCGCGCAGCCTCACCTCGCCCTGCGAGAAGCCGAGCGGGAGGCCGGCCGCAACGCGAACCTGCTCGCGGACGATGTCGACGCCCGCAACGAGCTCGGTCACGGTGTGCTCGACCTGGATGCGCGTGTTCATCTCCATGAAGTAGTAGGAGCCGTCCCGGGCGAGGAGGCCCTCGATCGTGCCCGCCGATCGATAGCCGCACGCGCGCGCGGCGTCGACCGCGATCGCCCCGATGCGCGCGCGCAGCTCCTCGTCGACGGCCGGGGACGGCGTCTCCTCGACCAGCTTCTGATGCCGCCGCTGGATCGTGCAGTCGCGTTCGCCGAGATGGACGACGTTGCCGTGCGCGTCGGCGAGCACCTGCACTTCCACGTGCCGCGGCCCTTCGAGGTAGCGCTCGACGTAGACCGCGGCGTCGGCGAAGTACGCGAGGCCCTCGCGCCGGGCGGACTCGAGCGCCTGCTCGACCTCCTCCGCGCCGCGCACGACCTTCATCCCCTTGCCGCCGCCGCCGGCCGCGGCCTTGATCAGCAGCGGGTAGCCGAGTTGCTCCCCGAGCGCGGCGATCTCGTCGGCGGAGTCGACCGGATCGGTGGTCCCGGGGATGATCGGGACGCCCGCAGCCTCCATCGCGCTCCGCGCACGGGTCTTCGAGCCCATCAGCTCGATCGCGGCCGGCGGCGGGCCGATCCAGGTGAGCCCGGCGGCCTCGACGGCGGCCGCGAATCCGGCGTTCTCGGCCAGGAAGCCGTAGCCCGGATGTACCGCCTCGGCGCCCGAGCGCCGGGCGACGTCGAGCAGCTTCTCGACGACGAGGTAGGACTCAGCCGACGTCCGACCCCCCAGCGCGTATGCCTCGTCCGCGAACCGCGGATGCAGGGCGCTCCGGTCGACGTCGGAGTACACCGCAACCGAGGGGATCCCGAGGTCCCGCAGCGTGCGGAACACCCGAACGGCGATCTCGCCGCGATTCGCCACGAGCACTTTCGCGAACACGGCCGTATTCTCCCTGCCGATGAGCTTCGCGGACCAGCTCACGATCGCGCGGGCGCTCGCGGTACCGGTCGTGGTGGCGCTGTTCGCGATCCCGTTCACCGGCCACGACTACTGGGGCACGGCGGTGTTCTGCGCTGCGATGGCGACCGACTGGTTCGACGGCCGGATCGCACGCCGGTCGGGGCGCACCTCGCCGTTCGGCTCCCTGCTCGACCCGGTGGCGGACAAGCTGCTCGTGCTCTCGACCCTGATCGTGCTGCTCGAGCAGGACGTGTTCCCGGCGTGGATGGTCGCCGCGATCGTCGCGCGCGAGCTCCTGATCACGGGGCTCCGCCAGGCCGCCGTCGAGCGCGGCGTCGTGATCGCAGCACGGGACCTCGGCAAGCTGAAGACCTGGGCACAGGCGGTCGCGGCCGCCATCGGGGGGCTCGCCGCCGCCGGCGCCTTCGGGACCCGGGTCGCCTGGTGGGCGCTCCTGATCGCCCTCGTGCTGACCTGGGTGTCCGGGCTCGACTACGCCCGCTCGGCGCCGAGGCTGTTCCGGCAGCGGGCCGCGGCGTAGGTCAGCCGCCCGGCGCCTCGGGCCGAGTCTCGTCGGACGACTCGAGCGACTCGTCGAGCCCGGCCTGCCACCACGGATCGGGCGCGGACGCAGCCGGAGCGAGCAGCTCCGCGACCGCGCTGACGATCGCGTCGGGCTGCGCCGGGTCGAGCTCGAGCTCCATGCCCGGAGCGTACGCGTCCCGTTCAGTCACCTGTTCGAGGGATTCAGCGAGCCAGGGCACCCGTTCCCCCGTCCGGGTGATGTCTGCGGCAGGGCCCGGCGCAAGAATCGACCCCGATGCGGCAACTGCCAGGAAGGAACCCCTCGATGCTCCAGTGGAACGCAAGACTCGTGGCTGTCGTGGTGGCGCTCGTCGCGCTCGCCGCGATCCTCGGCATGTGCGAGCCGCTCAACTTCACCTGGTAAGGGGCCTGCGCACCCCCATGACCCCGGCAGCGCGTCCCTCGGCGAGGCTGCTCGCGGTCGTCGTGCCGGTCTCGGTGATCGGGATCGGCCTCTACCTGGCCGCGACCGCGTGGTTCGTGCACGACGACTCGTCGGTGACGACGCTGATCGGGGTCGCCGCCTTCCTCGCGGCCTCGATGCTGGCCGAACGCTTCCCGGTGCCGGTCGAGGGAGCAGACGCCAACGGCGTGTCGCTCGGGTTCGTGTTCGCCGTTGCGGCGCTCGTGCTGTTCGGCTGGGCCGCCGCGACGTTTATCTACGTCACCGCCCCGACGGTCACCGCGCTCCTCGACCACAAGCCGCTGATCCGCACGGTCTACAACGCCGGCGTCTTCGGCATCGTCGGGACGCTGGCGGGCTCGATCCTGCACGTGGTGCACGGCACCGGCCCGGCGGCAGTCCTGCTCGAGGTCGCGCTCACGTCGACCGTCCTCTACACCGCGAACCTCCTGCTCGTGACCGCGGCGATCTCTGCGGCCGGCTCCAAGCTGGGGTACGGACGGCTGATCCGCTCGAACGTGCACTGGACGATCCTCCCGTTCGGGCTGATGGCGTCGACCGCGTTGATGCTCGTCGTCCTCTGGCAGCGCACGCCGTACCTCTTCGCTGCGCTCGCGGGGCCGCTCGCAGCGATCTCGCTCTACCAGCGCTCGACCCATCGCGCGCTCGGGGCGGTCAGGCTCTCGCTCACGGACCCACTGACGGGGCTCGGGAACCATCGCCACTTCCACGAGCGCTTCGAGGAGGCGCTCGCAACCGCCCGCGAGGAGAAGACGACGCTCTCGCTGTGCCTGCTCGACCTCGACGACTTCAAGGCGATCAACGACCAGTACGGGCACCCGGCGGGAGACGGGGTGCTCTCGAAGGTCGCCGCGCGGCTCCGGTCCGACGGCGAGGCCTTCCGGCTGGGCGGCGACGAGTTCGCGCTGCTGCTGCCCGAGATCGGCGAGCCGATTGCCCTCGCCACCGCCCAGTCGATCGTCACCCGCCTCGGGGCGGCCGACGTGAGCCCGGGCGGTGGCCTGACGGTGAGCGCGGGAGTCGCCACGTACCCGCAGCACGGGCGCGACCGGGACACGCTCATTCGCATGGCCGACGGCGCGCTCTACTGGGCGAAGGAGCAGGGCAAGAACCAGGTCCGCCCCGCGCGCGACGCTGCCGATCTCGCCGCGCTCGGCGCCCACGGCATCGGCGACCAGGCGGCACGCATCCGCGCCGCGGCCTCGCTCGCGCGCGTCGTCGACGCCCGCCACGCCGACTCCGGCAACCACTCGGAACGGGTGGCGCTGCTCTCCGGGCGGATCGCCGAGCAGCTCGGCCTCCCGGCCGAGCAAGTCGAGCTGACGCGCCTGGCGGGCAGCCTGCACGACCTCGGCAAGCTCGCGATCCCGGAGGAGCTGCTGCGCAAGCCGACATCGCTGACCCGCGAAGAGCGGCAGCTGATGCAGCGGCACCCGCAGATCGGCTACCGGATGCTCGCGAGCCTCGGTGTCGATCCGATCGCCGACTGGATCCTGCACCAGAGCGAGCGCTGGGACGGCTCGGGCTACCCGGAGGGGCTTGCGTACGAGTCGATCCCGCTCGGCTCCCGCATCGTCTTCGTCGCCGACGCGTTCGACGCGATGACGTCGACGCGCCCGTACCGCCCCGCGCGGCGGCGCGACGACGCATTCCGCGAGCTCGAGCGCTGCGCCGGGACGCAGTTCGACCCCGACGTCGTCGACGCGTTTATAGCGTCGACCGACTCGCGGCCGCTCGCCGCCGCGTAGCCGGCGAGCTCAGAGCGGGATGTTGCCGTGCTTGCGCGGCGGCCTGCGCTCGCGCTTGGTGATCGACGTGCGCAGCGCGTCGATCAGCACGGGACGCGTCCGCCGAGGCTCGATCACGTCGTCGACGTAGCCTCGCTCGGCTGCGGTGTACGGATTGGCGAAGCGCTCGCGGTAGTCGGCGATCAGCTCCTCGCGGCGCGCCTCGGGGTCGTCGGCGGTCGCGAGCTCGCTGCGGAAGATGATGTTGACGGCGCCGTCCGGGCCCATCACCGCCACCTCGGCGGTCGGCCACGCGAAGTTGAAGTCCGCGCGAACGTGCTTGGAGCTCATAACGTCGTAGGCGCCGCCGTACGCCTTACGCGTGATCACCGTGAGCTTCGGCACGGTTGCCTCGCAGTACGCATAGAGCAGCTTGGCGCCGTGGCGGATGATCCCACCCCACTCCTGCGCCGTCCCGGGCAGGAAGCCGGGGACGTCCACGAACGTGACCAGTGGAATGTTGAACGCGTCACACGTGCGCACGAACCGCGCCGCCTTCTCCGACGAGGCGATATCGAGCACGCCCGCGAGCGCCTTCGGCTGGTTGCCGACGATGCCGACGCTGTAGCCGCCGAGCCGCGCGAAGCCGCAGACGATGTTCTGCGCGTAGGACGGCTGCAGCTCGAGGAACTCGCCGTCGTCGACGACCGCGGTCACGACGTCCTTGATGTCGTAGGGCTTCGTCGGCTCGTCCGGGATCAGCTCGTCGAGCTCCGGCGACTCGCGGTCGACCGGGTCGGCCGGCGGATCGAACGGCGTCGGATGCGCGTTCGACTGCGGCAGGAAGCTGAGCAGGTAGCGCGCGTCATCGAGGGCGGCCTGCTCGTCGGCCGCAGTGAGATGCGCGACGCCCGACCGCTCGGCATGCGCCGCCGCGCCGCCGAGCTCCTCGAACGTCACCTCCTCGCCGGTCACCGTCTTCACGACGTCGGGCCCGGTGATGAACATGTACGAGCTTCCCTCGACCATCAGGACGAAATCGGTCATCGCGGGCGAGTACACGGCGCCGCCCGCGCAGGGGCCCATGATCAGCGAGATCTGCGGGATCACGCCCGACACCTGCACGTTGCGCCAGAAGATCTCGGCGTAGCCGGCGAGCGACACGACGCCCTCCTGGATGCGGGCGCCGCCCGAGTCGTTGATGCCGACCACCGGGCAGCCGTACTTGGCCGCCATGTCCATCACCTTGCAGATCTTCTCGGCGAACACCTCGGACAGCGAGCCGCCAAAGACCGTGAAGTCCTGGCTGAACACGAACACGCGCCGTCCGAACACCGTCCCGTAGCCGGTGACCACGGCGTCGCCGTACGGACGGCGGTCGAGCATCCCGAAGTTCGACTCGCGGTGGCGAACGTAACGGTCGAGCTCGACGAACGAGCCCTCGTCGCAGAGCCGCTCGGCGCGCTCGCGGGCGAGCAGCTTTCCTGCTTCCCGGTGCCGCTCGACCGACTTCGTCGTGCCGGCGTGCAACGCCTGGTCACGCAGCTCGCGCATCCATTCGAGCTTCTCGCGCGTCGTCGTGTGGATCCCGGGCCTCTCCGCCTCTGCCATCCCGCGGAGCCTATGCGCACGCTCCGACTAGAGTCGAGGCATGGCGGTGAAGGAGCTGCGGCTGGCACTCACCGTCGACGATCTCGACGCAGCCCTCTCGTTCTACCGCGACACGCTGGGGTTGCCGCTGCTCGAAGCTTGGAGCTCGCACGGCCGCGTCTTCCTGCTGGACGCCGGACGCGCGACGCTCGAGCTCCTGGACGCCGAGCACGCTGCCGAGGTCGACGCGATCGAGGTCGGGCGGCGCGTCGCCGGTCCCGTCAGGGTCGCGCTCGAGGTCGACGACTCGGCCGCGACGGCGGATGCGCTCGAGGCGGCCGGCGCGGAGCGCCTCGCCGGGCCGATCGAGACGCCGTGGCGTCATCGCAACGTCAGGCTGCAGGCACCGGACGGCATGCAGCTGACGCTGTTCACGGTGCTGGACGCGTGACGTTCGACGTCGCGCGTTTCCGCGCGGACACCCCCGGCTGCGAGCACGTCGCTCACCTCAACAACGCCGGCTCGGCCCTGCCGCCGGCGCCCGTCCTCGACGCGGTCGTCGACCATCTCCGCCGCGAGGCCGAGATCGGAGGCTACGAAGCGGCGGGCGAGCGCGCCGACCGGCTCGAGCACACCTACGACGCAGTCGCCGCGCTGATCGGCGCCACGCGCGCGGAGATCGCGGTGATCGAGAACGCAACCCGCGCCTGGGACATGGCGTTCTATTCGTTCCGCTTCGCACCGGGCGACCGCATCCTCACCGGCCACGCCGAGTACGCCTCAAACTGGATCGCGCTGCGGCAGGTCGCCGACCGCACCGGGGCGGCGATCGAGGTCGTGCCCGACGACGAGCACGGCCAGATCGACGTCGCCGAGCTCGAGCGGCTGCTCGACGACCGCGTGAAGCTGGTGTCACTCGTCCACGTCCCGACGCAGAGCGGGCTCGTGAACCCCGCGGCCGCCGTCGGCCGCGTCACGCGCGCCGCCGGCGTCCCGCTCCTGCTCGACGCGTGCCAGTCGGTCGGCCAGCTCCCGCTCGACGTGCGCGAGCTCGGCTGCGACATCCTCTCGGCGACCGGCCGCAAATTCCTGCGCGGCCCTCGCGGCACGGGGTTCCTCTACGTCCGCAGCGGCCTGCTCGATCGCCTGGAGCCGCCGTTCCTCGACATGCACGCGGCCGAGTGGCAGCCGGACGGGAGTTATGCGATTCGGCCCGACGCCCGCCGGTTCGAGAACTGGGAGACATACGTGGCGGGGAAGGTCGGCCTCGGCGTCGCGGCCGACTACGCGCTCACCGTCGGCGTCGAGGCGATCTGGGAGCGCGTGCAGCTGCTCGCGCAGCGGCTCCGAGCGAAGCTCGGCGATCTCCCGGGCGTGACCGTCGCCGACCGGGGCGAGGTCCTCGGCGCGATCGTCACCTTCTCCGTCGCGGGGCAGTCGGCGGAAGCGGTACAGGAGGCGCTGACGGCCGACCGCATCAACGTCTCGGTCAGCGAAGCGTCGGCCGCGCGGCTCGATCTCGACGCGCGCGGGATCGACGAGCTCGTCCGCTCCTCGGTGCACTACTACAACACCGAGGACGAGGTCGACCGCCTCGTCGAGCGGGTCGCAGCCCTCGCGTAGAGTCGAGCTCGTGCACCCGATCGATCGCGCCACCGTCTGGCCGTACGACGAGCAGGGTCGTCCGCGCGAGTTCATCTACCAGCGCTACGGGCACCCGACCGGGTCGGCAGCGGAGGCCGCGCTCGGCGCGCTCGAGGGCGGCGAGGCGGTCCTGTTCGGCTCCGGCACAGCCGCGGTCACGGCGTGCGTGCTCGCGCTCGCAAAGCCCGGCACAACGCTCGCCATCGCGGAGGGCGCGTACTTCGGCACGTCGGTCGCGTTCTCCGAGTTCGCGCCGTGGGGCCTCGAGGTCGTCCAGTTCGACCAGACCGCCGCGCCGCCGGACGGTGCCGACATCGTCTGGGTCGAGTCGCCTGCGAACCCGTTG
>DATBIC010000051.1:0-26793 GCA_036557145.1 Gaiellaceae bacterium | reverse complement strand
CGGGATCTGGGAGGGCGTCGTCGACGGCGCCGCCGTGGGGCAGCGGTACAAGTACGACGTCGACGGTCGCGAGAAGGCGGACCCGATCGCCTTCCGCGCAGAGGAGCCGCCGCGCACGGCGTCGGTCGTCTTCGAGCCCGCCTACGAGTGGCAGGACGACGCCTGGACCGACGCGCGCCGCGAGGCCGAGCCGCTGCAGCGCCCGCTCGCGATCTACGAGGTGCACGCGCCGTCATGGCGGCACGGCCTCGGCTGGCGCGAGCTCGGCGACCAGCTCGCACCGTACGTTCGCGACCTCGGCTTCACTCACGTCGAGCTGATGCCGGTGATGCACCACCCGTTCTCGGGGTCGTGGGGCTACCAGGTTACGGGCTACTACGCGCCGCTGTCGTCGATGGGCTCGCCGGACGACTTCCGCTACTTCGTCGACCGGCTGCACGCCGACGGCATCGGCGTGATCCTCGACTGGGTGCCCGCGCACTTTCCGCGCGACGAATGGGCGCTCGTCCGCTTCGACGGGACGGCGCTCTACGAGCACGAGGACCCGAAGCGCGGCGCGCATCCCGACTGGGGAACGCTCGTCTTCAACCTCGGGCGCACGGAGGTGCAGAACTTCCTGCTGGCGAACGCGCTCTTCTGGCTCCGCGAGTACCACGCCGACGGCCTGCGTGTCGACGCCGTCGCCTCGATGCTCTATCTCGACTACTCGCGGCCGGAGGGCGGCTGGGTGCCGAACCGCTTCGGCGGGCGCGAGGACCTCGAGGCGGTCGCGTTCCTGAAGGACCTGAACGAGCTCGTGCACGCGCGCGAGCCCGGCGTGCTGTCGGTGGCCGAGGAGTCGACGGCGTGGCCCGCCGTGTCGCGGCCGACGTACGTCGGCGGGCTCGGCTTCGGCTTCAAGTGGAACCTCGGCTGGATGAACGACACGCTCGGCTACTTCGCGCACGACCCCGTGCACCGCCGCTTCCATCACCACGAGCTGACGTTCTCGCTCGTCTACGCGTGGAACGAGAACTTCGTGCTGCCGCTGTCGCACGACGAGGTCGTGCACGGGAAGGGCTCGCTGCTCTCCAAGATGCCCGGCGATCGCTGGCAGCAGCTCGCCAACCTGCGCGCGCTCTACGCGTACATGTGGGCGCACCCGGGCAAGAAGCTGCTCTTCATGGGCTGCGAGCTCGCGACGCCCTGGGAGTGGAGCGAGCAGGCCGAGCTTCCCTGGAGCCTGCTCGAGCACGCCGAGCACGCAGGTGTGCAGGACCTCGTGCGCGACCTCAACCGCGTCTACCGCGGCGAGCCGGCGCTGTGGGAGGTCGACTTCTCGCACGACGGCTTCCGCTGGCTCGAGCCGAACGACGCGCCGAACAACGTGCTCGCGTTCATGCGCAGCTCGCGCGACGGGGCGCGCAGGCTGGTCTGCGTCGTGAACCTGTCGCCGGTCCCGCGCGAGCGGTACCGCGTCGGTCTGCCCGAGGGCGGCTCGTGGCTCGAGGTGCTCAACACCGACTCGTCGTTCTACGGCGGCAGCGGGATCGGGAACCTCGGCGCGGTCGAGGCCGAGCGCCGTGGCTGGCACGACCAGCCGTTCTCGGCCGAGCTGACGCTGCCGCCGCTCGGCGTCGTGTGGCTACGCGCTGCGGGCGTCGCCGCTCTGGAAGAAGCTGGCGATCGCGCCGGCTGAGCCTGCGACCACGATCACCGCCCAGAGCTCCAGCGCGACGTCGACCACACGGCCCGATGCGGTCAGTGGGTTCCTGAGCTGCGACGAGACGGTGAGCAGCTGCACCGTCGTGAAGAAGAGCGCGTCGCCGAACGAGTGGATGTCGGTCCCGGCGGCGTGCCGCTCGAGCAGCCAGATCAGCACGGAGCCGATCACGTCGATCGCCGCGGTCGCGATCAGAACGAGCAGCAGCCGCGCGACGAGGCGGCGATGGCGCTCCTCGTAACTCAGCAGCCGCGACAGCTCTTCGCGAAGCACCGGCACATGGTTGCGCCTCGGCCGGATGGGTACGGTCTCGCGATGAGCCGTGCGGTGTGGCCCGGCGACCCGTTCCCGCTCGGTCAGCGCTGGGACGGTCACGGAACCAACTTCTCGCTGTTCTCGGAGAACGCCGAGCGCGTCGAGCTCTGCCTGTTCGACGACGACGGAAACGAGGAGCGCGTCGGCGTCGAGGAGCGCACCGCGTTCAACTGGCACTGCTATCTCCCCGGCGTCGGCCCCGGGCAGCTGTACGGCTATCGCGTCCACGGTCCGTACGATCCTGCGAGCGGGCGCCGCTTCAACCCGGCCAAGCTGTTGATCGACCCGTATGCGAAGGCGGTCGAAGGCGCGGTCGACTGGGACGCCGCCAACACGCTGCCCTACGTGCCGACGGGCGCCGACGACGCCGACCTGACGATCGACGGGTCCGACAGCGCTGCGGCGATCCCCAAGTGCGTGGTGATCGACCCGAGCTTCGACTGGGAGGACGACGACTGGGCGCGTCCCCGCACGCCGTGGCACGAGACGGTGATCTACGAGGTGCACGTGCGCGGCTTCACGCGGCAACGGGACGACGTGCGCGAGGACCTGCGGGGGACGTACGGCGGCCTCGCGAGCGAGTCGGCGATCGCCTACCTCAAGGCGCTCGGCGTCACCGCCGTCGAGCTTCTGCCCGTGCACCACATCGCCGACGAGGGCTTTCTCCACGAGCGCGGCCTCACCAACTACTGGGGCTACTCGACGATCGGGTACTTCGCGCCCCATTCGCTGTACGCGGCGACCGACGACCAGGTGCGCGAGTTCAAGGGCATGGTCAAGGCGCTCCACCGCGCCGGCATCGAGGTGATCCTCGACGTCGTCTACAACCACACCGCCGAGGGCAACCACCTCGGCCCGATGCTGAGCCTGCGCGGTGTCGACAACTCGAGCTACTACCGCCTGATGCCCGACGACCCGCGGTACTACATGGACTACACCGGCACCGGCAACACGCTGAACCCGGTGCACCCGAGCGTACTGCGGCTGATCATGGACTCGCTCCGCTACTTCGCGATCGAGTGCCGCGTCGACGGGTTCCGGTTCGATCTCGCGTCGGCGCTCGCACGCGAGTTCTACGACGTCGACCGCCTGTCTGCGTTCTTCGACATCATCCACCAGGATCCGGTGCTGTCGCAGGTGAAGCTGATCGCCGAGCCGTGGGACGTCGGGCCGGGCGGCTACCAGGTCGGCAATTTCCCGATTCTGTGGTCCGAGTGGAACGGCATCTACCGCGACGTCATGCGCGACTTCTGGAAGGGCGACGCATCGCTCGCGTCGTTCGCGTCGCGCTTCGGCGGCTCCGCCGATCTCTACGAGCGCGACGGCAGGCGTCCGTTCGCGTCGATCAACTTCATCACCGCGCACGACGGCTTCACGCTGCGCGACCTCGTCTCGTACAACGAGAAGCACAACGAGGCGAACGGCGAGGAGAACGGCGACGGCACCGACGACAACCGGTCGTGGAACTGCGGCGCCGAGGGGCCGACCGACGACCCGGCGGTGCTCGAGCTGCGCGCGCGGCAGCAGCGGAACTTTCTCGCGACCCTGTTCCTGTCGCAGGGCGTGCCGATGCTGCTCGCCGGCGACGAGATCGGCCGGACGCAGGGCGGCAACAACAACGCGTGGTGCCAGGACAACGAGATCTCCTGGTTCGACTGGGGAGCGGCGGACGACGAGCTACTTGCCTTCACGCGGCGGTTGATCGAGCTCCGTCGCGCGCATCCGGTCTTTCGCCGCACCAAGTTCTTCGAGGGGCGCGGCGAGCAGCTCCCGGACGTCTGGTGGATGCGCCCCGACGGGCGCCGGATGACCCGACGCGACTGGGACAACCCCGACTCGCGTGCGATCGGCGTGTTCCTGAACGGGGAGGAGCTACAGGAGGAGACGCGCTCCGGCGATGAGGTGCGCGACGACTCGTTCCTGCTGTTGTTCAATGCGTTCTTCGAGGACGTCGGCTTCCGGCTGCCGGCGCGCAGGCTCGGCCTGCGCTGGACGCTCGAGCTGCAGACGGGCCGGTTCGAGGGCGAGCGCCTCGCGCCCGGCGCCGACGTGGTGCTCGAGGCGCGGTCACTCGTCGTCCTGCGCCGCGCCTGACCGGGTCGACCTACGTCTGGTCGCCCGGCTGGACGGTGCCGGACTCGTAGGCGAGCACGACCACCTGCACGCGGTCGCGGAGGTTGAGCTTCATCAGGATGCGCGCGACGTGCGTCTTCACCGTCGTCTCCGAGACGAACAGCGTCTTCGCGATCTCGGCGTTCGAGAGCCCGCGGGCGATCAGCACGAGCACCTCGCGCTCGCGCGCGGTCAGATCCTCGAGACGTGGGAACTGCGCCTGGGGCTTCGGCCCGGTCCCCTTCACGAACTCCGAGATGACGCGCCGCGTGATCGTGGGGGAGAGGAGTGCCTCGCCCTCCGAGATCACCTCGATCGCCGACACGAGCTGCTCCGGGGGCGTGTCCTTGAGCAGGAAGCCGCTCGCGCCGGCGCGGAGCGCTTCGTACACGTACTCGTCGAGGTCGAACGTCGTCAGCATCAGGATCTTCGGCGCGTCGTCGCCGGCGTCGAGGATTCGTCGTGTCGCTTCGAGCCCGTCGAGCTCCGGCATCCGGATGTCCATCAGCACGATGTCGGGCTTGAGCGCCCGCACCTGGTCGATCGCCTCGCGGCCGTCGCCCGCCTCGCCGACGACCTCCATCTCCGCCTCGGCGTCGAGGATCATCCGGAAGCCCGCGCGGACGAGCGCCTGGTCGTCGACGAGCAGGATCCGGATCACGCGTGCGTCACCTCCACCGGCAGCTCGGCCCGGAGCACGTAGCCGCCACCTTCGCGCGGGCCGGCCTCGAGCGTGCCGCCGTACAACGCGACCCGCTCGCGCATGCCGACGAGCCCGTGGCCGAGCCCGTCGGGCGCTGCGAGCTCGTCGCCGTCGTCGGCGATCTCGAGGTCGACCTTGTTCTCGAGGAAGCGGATGACGACCTCGGCGCGCGACCCGGGCGCGTGCTTGAGCGCGTTCGTGAGCCCTTCCTGCACGATCCGGTACGCGGACAGGTCCACGCCCGGGGGCAGCTCGGGCTGCTCGCCCTCGACGCGGAGCGTGACCGGAAGGCCGGCCTCCACGACCTGGGCGATCAGGTGGTCGAGGTGCCGCAGCCCCGGTTGCGGGCTCAGGGTTGCGTGGACGTCCTCTCCCGTTCGCATCACGCCCAACATACGACGCATCTCGGTCATCGCCTGGCGCCCGATCTGCTCCACCGACAGCAGCGCGTCGCGCTCGCGGTGCTGGTCTTCGCGCAACAGGCGCCGCACGCCGGAGGATTGCACGACCATCACCGACACCGAGTGCGCGACGACGTCGTGCAGCTCGCCCGCGATCCGTGCGCGCTCCTCGGCGGCTGCGCGCTCGGCGGCGACGGCGCGGGCCTGCTCGGCCTCGGCCACCTTGGCGCGCAGGATGCGGGTCTGCTCCGACCGCGTCGCCAGCGCGCGGCCGGCGAACCAGGCGCCGCCGTAGATGATCACCGCGCCGAGCAGATCGGTCGCGGTCGTGTCGGGGAAGCGGTACTGGACGTAGACGCCCGTCGTCATGCCCAGCGCGAGCCCCAGGTACGCGCCCTCCCGGTCGCGGACGGCGCCGAGCACGATCATCACGGCGATCCCGGCGAGCGCCGCGGAGTTGATCCGCTCGAGGCCGGACGGGTCGACCGTGCCCGCGAGCATGAACGCGACCAGCGAGACGCCGGGTGCGACGAGCGGGAACCGTCGCCTGAAGAGCAGCGGCAGGACGAAGAACAGGGCGCACGGCCCGAGGACGGCGAAGTCGACGTCGCTTCGCTTGGCCACCACCTCGATCTCGACCGCGACCGCGAGCGCGATCACCAGGACGTCGACGGCGTCGCGACGCAGTCGGTACCACGCGCGGTGCCAGGTCATCAGCCTGACGGTAACCCGTGCCGGCACCGAACGGCGTCGTCCCCGCAGGCGACGTCGAAGTCATCCTGCAGGACGATGTCTCCTAGACTTCGCGAGTGGACCTCGTCCGCGACGCGATGGTGGCCGACCCGCTTTCCCTGGGCGCCCGGCAGAGCGCCCGCGAGGCCGGGGAGGCGCTGGCTCGGCCGGACGTACGGGCCGTGTTCGTCTGCGGCGAGGACGGGCGGCTCGTCGGGGTCGTGACCCGGAAGACGCTCGTGCGCGAGGTGGTCGCCGCCGGACGCGACCCGGGTGCGACCGAGCTCGGCACGATCGCGGAGCCGCCGAACGCGACGATCGAGTCGACGACGCCGCTCGCAGACGCGTTCGCGTTCGTCGAGGAGCACGACTTCGAGCGCGTTCCGGTGGTCGAGGACGGGCGCCTGGTGGGCGTGCTCGCGCGCGCCGTCGTCCAGCGCCGCCTGGCCGAGGACGATCCGCCGGGCGACGACGCCTGACGTCAGGCCGCCGCGAGGTTCGGCGTCGCCTCGGCGACGAGCACGGCGATCGCGTCGCGGAGCCCCTGCCGGAGGTCGTCGTCGGTCAGGTTGCCGTCCTCGTCGAACCGTTCCGCCGCGTGGCCGACCGCGAGCTCGACATCGGCGACGCGGGCCCCCATCGCGCCCAGCACCTTGCGGAGCTCGGCGGCGGCCCACACGGCGCCGAAGGCGCCGGCGCTCGACGCGACGACACCGACCGGCTTGTTGCGGAAGGCGTTCGTCGCGATTGGACGCGAGGCCCAGTCGAGCGCGTTCTTCAGCGCTCCGGGAATCGACGAGTTGTACTCGGGCGTCGCGAACACGACGGCGTCGGCGCTGCGCACGAGCCGCCGGAACGCGTCCACCACCGGGGGTCCCGGCACGCCGTCGTCGTCGGCGTCGTACGGCGGGATCTCCCGCAGACCGTCCCAGATCGTGACCTCGACCCCGGCGGGCGCCTCCTCGCGCAGCGCACGAAGGAGGCGCGTGTTGTTGGAGCCGTGCCGAAGCGATCCGCTGATCGCGAGGACGTTCACTACGACTCCTGAGCCACCAGCGTGAGGTCGGCCTTGAGCGTGACCTCGTTCGCGAGCGCGGGCTCGCCGCTCGGGAGCGGCATGTTCCAGTTCATGTCGAAGTCCGTGCGGTCGACGGTCGTCTCGAGGCTGAGGCCGACGCGGTTCTTGCCGAAGTGGTCGACGGCGGGGCCGACAATCGTCCCGCGCAGGGTCGTGGGCTTCGTGATCCCCTTGATCGTGATCTTGCCTTCGACCTCGACGTCGTCACCGACGCGATGGATGGTGTCGGTGGTGAAGCGCACCTCGGGGTTCCGCTCCGCGTCGAAGAACTCGGGCGAGAGCAGGTGGGCCTCGAGGTTCTCGTCCTTCACGCTGATGCTGCCGATCCGCGCGACGCCGGTCAGCCGTCCGTCGGCGAGCGTGGCCTCGAAGTCGCCGACCGACCCGCTGAAGGTCGCGACGGCGTAGGGGACTTCGAACGCGACGCTCGAGTGGACGGTGTCGGCCTGCCAGGTCCCGGTGGGAACGGCGTTCGACTGCTGGGTGATGCTCATGGTGGGGTGACCTCCTAGAAACTTGATTGCGCAACGATACTAGCAGTAACGCTTGCGCCCGCAAGTTTCTTCCCGCTCGCCGCGGAGCCGAAACCCGCTCAGCAGCAGGTGTAGGCCCCGGCAGGCGCGTCGCCCTCCGGGTCGGTTCCGAGCGCCGCGGCCTCGAGCACGGCGCCGTTCAGGACGTCGCGCTCGCAGACGACGACGCGCTCTGCGCCGAGCCCGCACAGCAGCTCGCGCAGGATCAGCACGCCCATCACGATCACCTCGCCGCGATCGGGCTCCTGCAGCAGGCTGCGGCGCTCCTCCGACGTCGCGGCGCCAAGTCGCCGGAGCTCCGCCTCCACGTCGGCGGCCCCGAGCTCGCGGGTGCCGCGGAGCGCGGCGGCCTCGGCGGTCGTGCCGTCGACTCCGAGCAGCGTGTGTACGGCGAACGGCAGACGCGGGAGCGCGGCGCGAACGGCCGCGGCGGCGGCGTCGAGGTCGGTGCCGTGCCGCTCGGTCAGCCGGACACAGCCGATCTGCATGCTCGCCCTGATCTCGGCGCAGGCGATCTCGGTCGAGCCACCGCCGATATCGGTGACGACGACGCCCGGCTCGAGCGCGCCGACGCCGCGCAACGTCATCGCCGCCTCCTCGTCGCCGGTCAGGAGCCGCGTCGCGAACCCGTACGACCACTCGACCTCGCCGAGGAACGCCTCGCCATTCTCCGCGTCGCGCACCGAGCTCGTCGCGATCGCGAGCACGCGCTCCGCACCGAGCGCCTCCGCCTCGCGCCGGTAGTCGGTGAGGACGTTGCGGACGCGTGCGATCGGCAGCGGCAACAGCCGCTTCCGCTCGTCGACCCCCTCTCCGAGGCGCGTGATGCGCGTCCGGCGCACGACCTCCGTCGTCACGCCGCCGACGACGTCGGCCACGAGCAGCCGGGTGGCGTTGCTGCCGAGGTCGATCGCGGCGACGCGGGTCACGAAAGCGATGGTAACGAGGGCCGTTGCAGGCGTTTTCGCGGCCCCGGGGGAGTGCTATGCTCGCGGCAGCGACGCGGGGTGGAGCAGTCAGGTAGCTCGCCGGGCTCATAACCCGGAGGTCGCAGGTTCAAATCCTGCCCCCGCTATTGCCCCCGCTGGGGCCGGCCCTTTACTGCTAGAGTAAAGGAATGCCGAGGATCTCTTCCAAGAACCAGGTGACGCTTCCCGTGGCGGTGCTGGAGGAGGCGGGGCTGCAGGGGGGCGACGAGATCGTCGTCGAGGCGCTCGACGACGGCGAGCTCCTGCTCCGGCGGGGCTCGCCGCGGTTCGAGAGCGCGTTCGGCGCTCTGACCGGCATGTATCCGGCCCGCTACCTCGCGCAGCTCGACGCCGAAGACGCCGAACGGTGATCGTCGTCGACGCCGACGTCGTGATCGGCGCCCTCGACGCGTCGGACGCGCACCACGGCGAGGCGCGTCGGCTCTTCGTCGATTGCCGGGAGCGAGACGAGGCAGTTTCGATCAGCGTCGTCAACCTCTCCGAGGTGCTCGTCGCGCCGGCAGCCGACCGGCAGGTTCTCCGGCGAGCGCGCGCGGCGGTCTCTGCTCTCGGTGTCGAGATCCAGCAGACGACGGAGGCCATCGGCGTCGATGCTGCCCGTCTCCGTCAGAGGCACCCGATCAGCCTTCCGGATGCGTTCTGCCTGGCCGCGGCTCGGCATGCACGCGCGTCGCTCGCATCGTTCGACGCGAAGGTCATCCGCGCCGCAGAGTCGGAACGGATCGCGACCCTCGAGTGGTCCGCGACCACGCCGAGGACGACACGACCTCGACGCGGTCGCTGATCGGATCGAATCGCGGCCCCGCCACTCGGTCGGAGGGGTCACTGCACGCCTCGGGTCTCCTTCGTCGAACCGCTCAAGCCCATAGAGTTCGCTGAGGGACGAAAGGGTTGCGTCCGACGAGATCGTCGAGGCTTGTGCGTCGAGCCGCGAAGCGAGAGACTGTCGGCCTGGTGATCCGGTCGCTCGGCGTCGCCGCTGTCGTCGCCGCTCTCGCCGTCGCTCTCGGCGGGGCCGCGAGCGCCGGCGTGTCGTCTCTGCCCGCCGGCTCGGCGCCGGACGGGCCCGGTGCTCTGTCGCACTTCGACCTCGCGCGCAAGGACTGCCTCGGCACGGCGCGCAACACGACGTCGAAGGTCTGGTACACGGTCGCGGACGGCGTCCTCAGCGACGTCTACTACCCGACGGTCGACAACACCAACGTCGAGACCCTGCAGTACATCGTCACCGACGGGAGCACCTTCACCGACCTGCAGACGCGCGACACGACGTACACCGTGCGCGCGCTGCCGGCGACGGGCGGCATGGCCTGCGAGGTCACGGCGACCGCGAAGAGCGGCAAGTACGCGATCAGGACCGACTACGTCACCGATCCGAGCCGCAACACGCTGCTCATGCAGCTGACGTTCCTGCCGAAGGTGAGCGGGCTGAAGCTCTACGTCCGCTTCGACCCGACGGCGAACGGGAACGGCGGCGGAGGATCCGGCAACGGCGGCGCGGACTCGGCGACGATCGACGGCTCGACGGGCCATCCGGTTCTGGTCGCCTCCGATCCGGTCACGGCCACCAACGCTGCGAACCGCGACTACGCGCAGCCCGTCTACGCCGCGCTCGACGGCTCGCTCGGCGCCACCTCGAGCGGCTTCGTTGGAGCGGCGAGCGACGGGCTCACCGAGCTCGACGCGACGCACACACTGACGCCTGCCTACCGCGACGCCTCCGGCGGCAACGTCGAGCAGACGGCGCAGCTGCAGCTCGGACCGAACGGCTCGACGCTGCTCGCGCTCGGCTTCGGCGCGTCCCAGCAGGACGCGGTCGCACAGGCGGAGGGGTCGCTGCATGCCGGCTTCGTGCCGGCGCTCGCGAAGTACGCCCTCGGCTGGCTTGCCTACGACGCGACGCTGACGCCGCCGCGACCCGACCGCTTCACGGGGTTGTCGCTCGCCGAGCGGCTCCGGCTCACGGCCGAGTACTACACGAGCGCGAACGTGCTCAAGGCGTCCGAGGACAAGACGTTCCCCGGCGCGATCGTCGCGAGCCTCGCGTCGCCGTGGGGCCAGGCGGTCTCGGCCGGCGATCCGAACAACACGTACTTCGGCTCCTACCGCGAGGTGTTCGCACGCGATCTGTACGAGGCGTGGACGGGGCTGATGGCGGACGGTGACCGCGCCACGGCGCGCGCCGCGACGCTGTTCCTCTTCGACCGGCAGCAGCTGGCGGACGGGTCGATGCCACGGAACAGCCTCGTCAACGGCATGACGGCGCCCGATTCGTTCAATACGCAGCTCGACGAGGTCGCGTACCCGATCCTGATGGCCGACCAGCTCGGCCTCACCGACGCGTCCCTCTACACGAACCACATCGTCCCCGCCGCCAACTTCCTGATCGCGCACGGTCCGTCGTTCGGCCCCGAGCGCTGGGAGGAGCAGTCGGGCTATTCGCCGTCGACGATCGCGGCGGAGATCGCGGGGCTCGCGGCGGCGGCCGACCTGGCACGCGCACACGGCGACACGGCCTCCGCCAACCTCTGGCTCGGCGTCGCCGACGACTGGCAGCGGAGCGTCAAGAGCTGGACGGTGACGACGAACGGCCCGCTCGCCCCGCACCCCTACTTCATCCGCCTCTCGAAGACGGGCGACCCGGACGCGGCGATCACGTACAACCTCGGCAACGGCGGCCCGACACTCGACCAGCGCGCCGTCATGGACGCCGGGTTCCTCGAGCTCGTCCGGCTCGGCGAGCTGCCGGCGAACGACGCGGACGTGCAGCAGACGCTGCCGGTGCTCGACGCGGCGATCGAGGCGCAGACACCGAGCGGCCCGGGCTGGCACCGCTACAACGGCGACGGTTACGGCGACGGCGCCGGCGACGGGCATCCCTGGGCGCCGACCGACCAGGGGACCGGGCATCTCTGGCCCGTCCTCTCGGCGGAGCGCGGCGAGCAGGAGCTCGCGACAGGCGACGCAACCGGCGCCGCCGGGCTGCTCGACGGCATGGCGCGCTTCGCGTCCGGCGTCGGGCTCATCCCCGAGCAGGACTGGGAGCTCCCGGATCTTCCCGCCTCGCCGTTCGGCACGCCGCCCGAGACCGCCTCGATCGGCTTCACCGACGGTGGGCCGGCCGGCTCGGCCGCGCCGCTGACGTGGTCGGCCGGCGCGTTCGTCCGTCTGGCAGGCGACCTCTCCGCCGGCCGCAACGTCGTCCTCCCGGCGGTGACGGTCTCGCGCTACATCGCGCACACCCAGGGCGCGACGTCGCTGACCGTGACGAGCCCCACGGACGAGTCGGCGGTCGATGCGAGCCCGCTGACGGTCACCGGCACGACCGTCCCCGGCAACCGCGTCTACGTCGCGGCGACGAACACCGACCACGACTCGGCGACGACGCAGGCGCAGACGACGGCCGCCGCCGACGGCTCGTTCTCCGTCGACATCGCGGTGACCGGCGGCACGACCGTCGTCAACGTGGTGGCCGTCGACCCGGCGGGCCGGACCGCGCACGCGGAGCGAACGGTCGTGTTCGACTTCGTGCCCGGCACGGTTCTGCTCGACGTCACGGATCCGACCGGCGACGACAACGGTCCGGGCAACTACGCCTATCCGACCGCGAGCGACTTCAAGCCCGGCGCGTTCGACATCACGCGCTTCCAGGTGATCGACGACGGGACGAACATCGTGTTCCGCGTCCAGACACGCGATCTCACGCCGACCTTCGGCAGTCCGCTCGGCGCCCAGCTCGTCGACGTCTACGTCCACGATCCGGCGGCCGCGCCGGCGGACACCTCGACCGCAGCGTCGTTCTCGCAGCGGAACTACACGATCGCGCCGGCGGACGCATGGAGTCGTCTGATCGAGGTGCAGGGCTTCGGCCAGCGCTACGTCGACGCCCACGGCACGACACTCGGGACGGTCTCGATCGCGGCGAACCAGATCTCGCGCTACATCACGTTCAGCGTGCCGAAGTCCTCCCTCGGCCAGCCCGGCCCCGGCTGGGCGTTCGCGGTCGTGCTCACCGGCCAGGACGGCTTCAGCGCCGACCAGGCCCGGAGCTTCGCGGTGACACCGCAGCCCTACCAGTTCGGCGTGTGCGCGACCGCGAGCGCCGACCCCCACTGCACCGTCGACCCGAACTCGGTGCCGAAGGCGGTCGACGTGCTCGTGCCGGGCGGTGTCGCGCAGTCGGACGAGCTCGACTACACGGCCCACCTGTCGGTGGTCCTGCAGGGCGTGCCGATCCCCTGATCAGAACGCCTGGCCGGCGACGTCCGCCTGGCCGTGCTCGACCAGCCAGCGCAGCGACTCGTGCAGGGCCTCCAGTGAGGAGTACCGCGGTGCGTACCCGAGCACCGAGCGCGCGCGTTCGATGCTCGCGGCGACGCTCCGCACGATGTGCTCGCGCGTCGAGGCGGCGTGCTCCGCGCCCACCCGCCGCTCGAACTCGCCCCACTCGACGAAGTCGAGCTTCGCGTCACACCCGAACCACGCCGCGACGCCCTCGGCGAGCCCGCGGCACGTCATCGCCTGCTCGGCCACGACGTGGTAGCTCGCACCGATCGCCGCCGGCCGGCCGAGCGCGAGCTCGAACGCCTGGGCGACGTCGTCGGCGTGCACATGGTTGAGCACGCCGAGGCCGAGAGCCGGCAGGGCGAGCGGCTCGCCGGCCGCCAGTCGCCGCCAGACATCGGCGTCGAAGTTGCCCGCCGGCGTGACGACTTGCCAGCCGGGCCCGCAGATGTGGCCGGGGAGGAGCACGACACTCGGGACGCCGCCGGCGAGCGTCTCGCGGTGCAGGAGGGCCTCGATCGCCGCTTTGTTGGCGCCGTACTCGCCGAAGCCGGTGCGTGGCTCGTCCTCGGTCACGGGCATGCGCGCTGCCCGTCCGTGCACCCAGGTCGTGCCGCAGTGCAGCAGCAGCGGACGCGCGGGCCGGAGCGCGTCGACGAGGTGCTGCGCCGATGCGGGGGTGAAGCAGATCAGGTCGATCACCGCGTCCGTCCGGAGGCCGGCGATCCGGCCGCCGAACGTGCCGGCGGCGTCCTCGGCCTCGCGGTCGGCGTTCACGCGCTCGACCGAACGCCACTCCACGGCCTCGTGGTACGGCTCCCGCTCGCCGCGACTGACCGCGACCACCTCGTGGCCGGCGCGAACCAGCCGGGGCACGAGGTAGCTGCCGATGTGCCCGGTTGCCCCGATCACCACCACGCGCCCCATGCGCGCCACGCTACAGAGGTCAGGCGGAGTGCCTGTGCGTGTAGAGGTGCCTTGCCCAGAGGTAGGAGGCGAAAGCGATGCCGACGCTCCACGCGACCGCGGCGGGTGCATTGCTGCCGATCGGCGTTCCCGTGAGGAGCCCGCGCAGCGTCTCGGTCGTCGGCGTGAAGGGTTGGTAGCGGGCGAACTGGCGGAGCCCGGCCGGCATCGAGGCGACGAGCACGAAGCCGCTGCCGAGGAACGGCAGGAAGGTGAGGAACATCGGCGTGTTGCTGGCGGTCTCGACGCTCTTGGCGGCGAGGCCGAGTGCGGTCGCGAGCCAGATGAGCGCGAGCGAGAACAGCATCAGCAGGCCGACGGCCGCGAGCCAGGCGAGCGGGGAGGCACTCGGTCGGAAGCCGAGGGCGACGGCGACGCCGAGCACGATGCCGATGCTCACGAGGCTCTGGATGAGCGCGGCCAGCACGTGGCCGGTGAGAACGGCGGAGCGGGCGATCGCCATCGTGCGGAAGCGGTCGATGATGCCGCCGGTCATGTCCATGGCCACGACGATCGCGGTGCCCTGGACGGCTGCGGCGACGGTCACGAGCAGGATCCCGGGCGTGACGTAGTCGAGGTAGCCGGCACGGTCGCTGTGCCCGGCGGCGTGCCCGTTGCCGAGGCCGTGGCCGAGCTGGCCGCCGAAGACGTAGACGAACAGCAGCAGGAACACGATCGGCATGCCGACGAGCAGCAGCGTCATCGACGGGTAGCGCCGCAGACGCCGCAGGTTGCGGCGGAGCATCGTCGTGGAGTCGCTGACGGTGTACGCAAAGGTGCTCATCACGCCGCCTCCTGGTCGAGGGTCGGCTGGCCGGTCACTGCGAAGAACACGTCGTCCAGATCGGGGTTGTGAATCGAGAGCTCCGCGACCGCGATCCGCGCGTCGTCGAGCTGCGCGAGCAGATGACGGAGCGCCGCGACGTCGCCGTTTCCCGGCACGCGGACGACGAGCTGCTCCTCGTCGAGCGCTGCGCCCTCGAACAGGGCGGCTGCTGCTCGCGCGGACCGACGGTCGGCGAGCTGCAGCCGGACGTGGCCGCCGGGAATCAGCCGCTTGAGCTCGTCGGAGGTGCCCTCGGCGACGATCCGGCCGCGGTCGAGGACGGCGATCCGATCGGCGAGCTCGTCGGCCTCGTCGAGGTATTGCGTGGTCAGAAGGATCGTGACGCCTCCCGCTGCGAGGTCGCGGATGTCGTCCCACATCCGGCGGCGGCTGCGCGGATCGAGCCCGGTCGTGGGCTCATCGAGGAAGATCACCCGCGGCGACCCGATCAGCGTCATCGCGAGGTCGAGGCGTCGGCGCATCCCGCCCGAGTACGTCGACACCGGTTTGCCGGCCGCCGCAACGAGGTCGAACCGCGCGAGCAACTCGTCGACGCGGGCGCGCCCGGCGGCACGGCCGAGGTGGTTCAGGTCGGCCATCAGCCGCAGGTTCTCCCTGCCGGTGAGCAGGTCGTCGACCGCCGAGAACTGGCCGGTGACGCCGATCGACGCGCGGACGCCGTCCGGGTCGGCGGCGAGGTCGTGGCCGGCCACCCGCGCGTCGCCGGCGTCGGCCGGAACGAGCGTGGAGAGGATCCGCACCATCGTCGTCTTGCCCGCGCCGTTCGGACCGAGGAGCGCGAAGATCGCGCCTTCGGCGACCGTGAGGTCGATGCCGTCGAGCACGGTCGTCTCGCCGAACGACTTGCGCAGGCCGGTCACGACGACGGCTGGTTGGCGTGCGTCCTTCATGTGTGCCTCCGTTGGCCGGGGCGCTCTTCGGGCAAATCGCCCGACGCGACGAGCGCCCGGCGCCGCGCGTCCCACTCCTCTCTGAGCTTCGGCATCTGCTCGACGAGGAAGTCGGCGAACGCCGCCATCTCGAGCAGCGCCGCCCGCCGCTCGGGCGGCGCGTCGCCGAGCACCTCGAGGCCCTCGCGCGCCAGCTGACGCATCTCCTCGTACTCCGACACGTCGAGGCCCATCGACTGCTGCGTGCTGAGATCGATGCGAACGCGGTCCATCCGCTCGCCGGCGACGCGCGAGCGCTGCACCACGTGGATCGTCTCGAGCACCTTGACCGCGCCCGCGATCGCGCTGCGGCTGGCCAAAAGGGCCTCGGCCAGCTCGCCGATCGTCGGATTCGGCGGTGCGCAGACGGCGAGGTAGCCGATCAGGCGGCCCACCATCGGCGGGAAGGAGAAGCGGCGGGCGTAGAAGCGCCCCATGTGGTCGGCGAACGTGATCTCCGCGTCGGTCGGCATGAGCGGAGAATAGCACACAAGACTGAGATAACAGAAATCTGTGTTATTCACTTCACAGTGAACGCCGGCCGCGCCCCGCACTAGCATCGACCGGTGCTGCGGATCGCCGGGACAGTGGCCGCGCTGGCCCTCTGGCACGGCGGCGCGGCGGCGGCGGTGCCGGGCTTCGGCAACCCGAACGGCCACTACCCGGTGCCGGCCGCCGGCCGGGCGGTCGCCACGTCGCACCCCGACCACGTCGTCGGCAACGGCCGGCCGGCCGGTTGCACGTCGGCCGCCGTGGTGCGCGCCGTCGCCGCGGGCGGAGTCATCACCTTCGACTGCGGCCCCAAGCCTCTGACGATCGTGATGACCGCGACCGCCAACGTGAACAAGACGCGGCACCTGGTCGTGCTCGACGGCGGCGGCCTGATCACGCTCAGCGGAGGCGGCAGGCGCCGGATCCTCTTCTCCGACACCTGCGCGGGCCGCTGGTCGACGGACGACTGCGTCAACCAGCCGTACCCGCAGATCGTCCTGCAGAACATCACCTTCGCGCACGGGTACGACGGCACGCATCAGGCGACCTGTACGGCAAACGTTCCGGGCTGCTGGTACGGCGGGATCGACGGCGGCGGCGCCGTCTACGTCGAAGGAGGCCGGTTCAGGGCCGTCGACTCACGGTTCGTCGACAACCGCTGCTACGCGTTCGGCCCCGATCTCGGCGGCGGGGCGATTCGCGTGCTCGCTCAGTACATGAATCGTCCCGTCTACATCACGAGCGACACGTTCCGCGGCGGCCGCTGCTCGAACGGTGGCGCGCTGAGCAGCATCCAGGTCCAGTGGAACATCTTGAACAGCGAGTTCGTCGACAACAAGGCGATCGGCTGGGGCGCCAACCCCGCCGCGAGCGGCACACCGGGCGGAGGCAGCGGCGGCGCGGTCTACCTCGACGGCAAGGACAACAACCTGCTGATCGCCGGTACGGTCATGACCGACAACAGCGCGCGGGAGGGTGGCGGCGCCGTCTTCGATGTCGTGAACACCGGATTCGGTGCCCTCACGTTCGACGAGTCGCACCTGCACCACAACATCAGTGGAGCGTTCGAGACCTTTCCGGGCGTCTACTACGACTTGGACGGCAAGGACAGCCGCCCGACGATGATCGACTCCACCGTCGACTGATCCGGCGGCGGGTCAGCGGTCGATCGCGTAAGGATTCTGTTGGGCCCCGATCCGGTTCGGCGTTCGACCCGTAGTTGAGCGCACAACCATTCACGGACCGAGGGGGCCGAGAACAATGAGGAATGCACTGATCGCGGGCGTCGTTGCCGCCGTTGTCGTCGTCGCAGCCGGTGCGTCGATCGCGGCGGCGAAGCCGACTGCCCGCTCCGCGACCGTCACCACTGCCCGCACCGGGTTGGGCCAGATCGTCGTCGACGGACGCGGCCGTAGTCTGTACCTGTTCGAGAAGGACGTGCACGGGCGCAGCGCCTGCACGGGCACCTGCGCCGTCTACTGGCCGCCGCTGCTCACGACGGGCAAGCCGGCCGCGATCAAGGGAGCGAAGGCCTCACTGCTCGGGAGCATCCGTCGAACCGACGGCAGCCGCCAGGTGACGTACGCGGGGCACCCGCTCTACTTCTTCTCCGGCGACACCGGGCGCGGCCAGACCAACGGCGAGGGGCTGCATGACTTCGGCGCCGGCTGGTACGTGCTCGCGCCGACCGGTAAGAAGATCGACCGCGACTGAGTGAGACGCCGCCACCGGATCGCTGCCGAGCAGCGGTCCGGACCGGCGCCTCGGCCGCTCGTGGTGCGTCTTGCGGCACGCACGGGAGTACGGGAGTACCGTTTGCGCGTCTTCATCGGAGGACTCGCGGATGCACGCCGACGTGAACGGGACACGGCTCTGGTTCGACGTGACGGGCGCGGCGCTCGTGCCCGACGGCGCCGAGCTGCGGGAGCGGCCGACGGTGGTGCTCGTCCACGGTGGCCCCGGCGTCTACGACCATTCGTATTTCAAGCCCGACTTCGACCGGCTCGCGGAGCACGCCCAGGTCGTCTACCTCGATCTGCGTGGCCACGGGCGGTCGACCTGGGGCGACGCGTCGGCCTGGACCTTCGAGGCGTGCGCCGACGATGTCCGCGCCTTCTGCGACGCGCTCGGAATCGAGAGCCCGATCGTCCTCGGGCATTCGATGGGCGGGCCGGTCGTGCTGCTGTACGGCGCGCGGCATCCGGGGCACGCGGCCGGGCTCGTCGTGCAGTCGGGTTTCGCCCGGTGGGATCCGCCGCGGATGGTCGAGGGATTCCGTCGCGTCGCGGGCGACGAGGTCGCGGAGATCGCGGGGCGAAGCTACTCCGGCGAGGAGGTGTCCGACGAGGAGTGGGCCCACGTGTTCGTTGCGTTCGGCCCACATCGTCCGGCCGCCGAGCGGGAGGAGCACACGCCCAAGAACCTCGAGCTCAACGTGCACGGGATGAAGCTCATCCGCCGCCTCGACATCGTCGACCAGCTCGCCCGTGTCACCTCGCCGACGCTCGTCTCGGTGGGCGAGCTCGATCCGGTCACGCCGCTCGCGGCGGCCGAGGAGATCGCGGGCGCCCTGCCGCAGGGGGTCGCGCGACTCGACGTCGTCCCCGGCGCGGGTCACTTCACCTGGCTGGATGCGCCGGAGCGCTACTGGCCGGCGATCGTCGAGTTCGTCACGGACGTCTCCGCGCGCAAGCATCCGCAGCACGCGTGACCGAGCAGGAGCTGACCGACCTCCTCCACGAGCACGCGTCTGCGCATGCAGTGCCAGGCGCGGTCGTCGGTGTGCTGCGCGACGGCATGGCGACGGTTGCGTGTTACGGCGTCGCGGACGCGAGCACGGGCGCGCCCGTGACGCCCGAAAGCCGCTTCGGCGCGGGCTCGCTCACGAAGTCGATGACCGCCACGGTGATCGCACGACTGGCCGAGACCGGTCGGCTGTCGATGGACGATCCGGTCGCCGCACGCGTCCCCGAGCTGGCGGGGGTGAACTGGGCGGAGCGGGCGACCATCCGGGATCTCCTCGCGAGTCGCTCCGGGTTGCCGCTGCGCGCCGACCTCGAGTTCGGCTTCGCCGCGCACGAGGGAGACGACGACGAAGCGCTTGCCCGGTTCGTTGCGCGCATCGCGTCGGAAGCGCCGACGAGCATCGCGTGGTCGTACTCGAATGCCGGCTGGTGCGTGCTCGGGCGCGCGATCGAGATCGTCACGGGCGACAGCTGGGAGGACGCGATGCGTGCACAGCTCTTCGCGCCGGCCGGCATGGGCGAGACGTCGTTCGCGACCGAAGGCGCTTCGGCACTGCGCGTCTCGGGCCACGAGCCGGCGGCGGTCGGCCCGGTCCCGGTCGAGCCGCTGGTCGTGCGGGCGCTCGCCCCGTGTGGGACGAGCGCCGAGTCGACCGCAGGCGACCTCCTGCGGTTCGCGGCGGTGCACCTCGGAGATCCCGCGCTGGCCGTCCTGCGCAGCGCGCAGCCGTCGCCGCGGATTCACGGCTGGTTCGACGGCTGGTGCCTCGGCTGGGCGCGTTTCGAATGGGACGGCGGGTGCGCCTGGGGCTGGGACAGCGTCCTGCCCGGCGAGCGGGCGTTTCTGCGGCTCGTGCCCGAGCGAGACGCCGCTGTCGTGCTGATGACGAACAGCGAGAACGGGCGCTCGCTGGCGCGCTCGCTCCTGCCGGGGCTCGTCTCCTCGCTGTTCGGTCGCGGCGTGCCGGCGCTGCGCCTCGACGCAGCGACCGGTGCGGCCGGGGAGCTCGCGCGCTTCGAAGGAACGTACGCCTGGCCCGACCGGGTCGTCGAGGTCACCGCGACGCCGGCCACGCTGGTGGTCGAGGAAGAGGGGAACGAGGTCGAGGCGTTGCCGATCGACGAGCAGACCTTCCTCGTCGACGCGGAGCACCCGGACACGCCGACGATCACCTTCGGCGACTTCGACGCGGCCGGCCGGCCCCGCGCCCTCTACTTCGCACTCTGGGGGCTCCCGCGTGTCGACGGCTGAGCTCCAGTGGGATGCCGCTGCCGCTCGTCCAGCTCCAGCGTGCCCGGATCGGCGAAAGCGCGGGTCGTTGTCAACATGGAAAACAGCATATCCACCCCGCCGGACGGACTCGAGCCGAAGTCTCTAGTCTCCGACGCAGATGCAGATCACGAGGAACAGCCTTCCCACCGCGGCCGGGCCGGGCGAGTGGTTCACCGGCTCGGTCTCGATCGACGCGGTCGCGGCGCCGTCCGGCGCGTCGCGTGTCAGCGCGGCCAGCGTCCACTTCGCGCCCGGTGCGCGCACGGCGTGGCACGCGCACCCGAACGGTCAGACGATCTGGGTCACCGAGGGCGTCGGCCTGTGTCAGCGGCGCGGCGGGCCGGTCGAGATGATCCATCCCGGCGACCGCGTCTTCTTCGAGCCGGGTGAAGAGCACTGGCACGGCGCGGCAGCGACGCGCTTCATGATCCACCTCGCGCTGATGCAGGTCGACGACGAGGGCAACGCCGCGACGTGGGGCGAGCACGTCACGGACGACGAGTACGGCGCTGCACCGCCGATCGACGGCTGACAGAATCGGAACGTGGCGGCGGCTGCGGAGGCGCCTGAAGCCCGGAGGGGTCGATCGTTGGTCTGGGCGCGGCTACGCCGCGACCGGATCACGCTCGCTGCGGCGGGCTTCATCGTCGTGCTCGTTCTCGCTGTCTTCGTCGGCGCACCGGTCGCGCACCGGCTGCTCGGGCACGGGCCGCTGCAGTACTTCGCCTATGCGACGAACAACGAGCAGAAGCCGGTCGGTCCGTGGACGTGGGTTCCCGACCAGGCGAGCCCGGTCCCGACGCCGACCGCGAAGTCGCCGCGGACGCTGTTCATCCTCGGCGCCGACGGGCAGCTCGGCCACGATGAGTTCCTGCAGCTCCTGTACGGGGGGCAGACGACGCTCGAGATCGCCTTCGGCGCGACGTTCATCTCGATCCTGTTCGCACTGGTGTTCGGCGCGATCGGCGGCTACTACGGCGGGGCACTCGACGGGCTGTTCTCGCGGGCGACCGAGTTCGTCGCAGCCTTTCCGTTCCTGCTGTTCGTGATCGCGGTCGGCTACACGATCGGCGCCCGGGTGAACAACGTGACGCTCGGGTTCATGCAGCGCGGCGTCCTCTCGCTGGCGATCGTGATCGGCCTCTTCACGTGGGCGTACCCGGCGCGAATCGTCCGCTCGCAGATCCTCAGCCTGCGCGAGCAGGAGTTCGTGGAGGCGGCGCGCATGATGGGCTCCCGCGGCACCTGGATCATCCGCAAGCACCTGCTGGCGCACATCGGCGGCACGCTTGCGGTGTACGGCTCCCTCGTCCTCGCGACGAACATCGTGCTCGAGGCGGCGCTCTCCGCGCTGAACGTCGGGCTCCAGCAGGACACCCCCGACTGGGGAACGATGCTCTCCAACAACTACGGGACGCTGCTGTTCCGGTCCGGGCCGAGCAAGGGCATCGGCGTCGGCAGCATTCCGCTCGAGGTCAGCGCCTGGACGCAGGTGATCCCGGCAGCCGCGCTGCTCACGACCGTCGTCGCCTTCGCGCTGCTCGGCGAGGGCCTCCGCCGCGCGATCGACGCTCCGGAGTCCGCATGAGCCGTAGGCTCGACGGAGGCTCATCAGGAGCGGAAGTGCCGGCTTTGCCGGTGCTGGAGCGGAAAATCATCGGGCAAGTCGTGGTTGCCCGATGACCCGCTACGTCGTCAAGCGCCTCGGTGCCGGTGTGATCGTGGTGTTTGCGCTCACCTTCGTCACGTTCGCCGTGTTCCGGCTGATCCCGTACAACGCCGGCCACATCATCGTGGGGCCGACGCCGACGCCGGCCCAGCTTCAGGCAGCCGATCACCAGCTCGGCGTCGACCAGTCGCTCCCGGTCCAGTACTGGCACTTTCTCGGCCGGCTCGCGCACGGCAGCCTCGGCCGGACGTTCACCGGCGAGAGCCTCAACGGCCTGATGGCGAGCACGATCCCCGTCACCGCCCTCCTGGTCGCCGGCGGAGCGCTGCTGATGCTGGCGATCGCGCTCCCGCTCGCAATCGCGTCCGCCCGCCATGCGGGCACGGCGATCGACCGCGGGATCCTCGTCGTGTCGATCCTCGGAATCGCGCTGCACCCGTTCGTCGTCGCGGTGATCCTCAAGGACGTCTTCGGCACCCACCTGCACTTCTTGCCGTACGGCGGCTACTGCCCGATGCACCGCGCCGCCAAGTTTCATCCGCCGCCCGGCCCGCCTCTTCCGCCGTTCGAGCTCGCCGAGGCCGCGTCGGGCGCCCACGGCGGCGCCGGAACCTGCCGCGGCGAGCCGTGGCCGTGGCTCTGGTTCCAGCACATGGTGCTCCCGTGGGTGACGTTCGCCCTTTTCCTGCTGCCGTTCTACGTCCGCATCCTGCGCACGCGGCTGATCGAGAACTACAACGAGCCCTATGTGACGGTCGCGCGCGCGAAGGGCGCGTCCGAGCGGCGGATCCTCGCCCGCCACCTGCTCCGGATCGTGTTCGCCACCACGCTCGCGATGCTCGCGCTCGACGTGGGGACGGCGGTCACCGCAGCGATCTACGTGGAGTCCGCCTACAGCGTCCCCGGGCTCGGCAGGCTCGCCGTCCAGGCGCTCGGTTCCGGCGGCGAGCAGGGCTACGACCTGCCGACGGTGGCGGCGATCGTGCTCGTCGTCGCGGTGTTGGTGACCGTGCTCAGCCTGCTCGCCGACCTCGGCGCGGCGCGGCTCGACCCGCGCATCACGCTCGGCTCGTCGCGCCGGCAGCATTGAGACGGCCCGCGGCGGTGTAGCGTCTCCGCGATGAGCGACGAGCCGAAGCAGGACGAGAAGGCGAAGGAGCGGGATCACGAGCCGCCGGCGCCGGCGGCGACGACCGCGACGTGGACGGGCGGCTCGCGGCCGATCGACTACACGGCGACCGCGAAGTGGTTCGTGCTGCGGAAGAAGGAGAAGCCGGCCGCGGAGATCTTCTCCGTCTCCTACGTCGCCGCAGGGGACGACGCCGACCGGCCCGTGATGTTCGTCTTCAACGGCGGTCCCGGCGCGTCGTCTGCGTACCTCCACCTCGGCGCCGTCGGGCCGCAGCGCGTCGCGTTCCCGCCCGACGGGACGCTCCCGGAGATGCCGCCGCGGCTCGTCCAGAACGAGTCGTCGTGGCTCGCCTTCGCCGATCTCGTCTTCGTCGACCCGGTCGGCACCGGCTTCAGCCGCGTGATCGAGAAGAAGCCGAAGCCGAAGGAGGGCGACGGCAAGGAGGGGAAGCCCGACGACGACGCCGACCCCAAGGAGTACTTCGGCCAGCGGCGCGACCTCGAATCGCTCTGCGAGCTCATGGGCCGGTGGCTGTCCGCGCACGGCCGCTGGGGCTCGCCGGTGTTCATCGCGGGCGAGAGCTACGGCGGCTATCGCGTCGGCCGGCTGGTGCGCATGCTCCAGGAGACGGCCGGAGTGGGGCTCAACGGCGCCATCCTGATCTCACCCGCGCTCGAGCTCACGTCGCTCATCCCGAGCGACTACGACGTGCTCGCGTGGGTCGACCTGCTGCCGACGATGGCCGCGGCGGCGGTCCACCACGGCCGCTCGCGCGCGTTCGCCTCCGGCGCCGCGCTCGACGACGTCCTGCGCGAAGCCGAGGCATTCGCGACCGGCGAGTACGCGTCGTTCCTCACGCGCGGCGCGTCGATGCCGCAGGACGAGCGCGAGCGCGTCCTCGGGCGGGCCGCCGACCTGATCGGCCTGCCGGTCGACTTCGTCTCGCGCGCGGAAGGCCGCATCAGGCCGCACCAGTTCGCGCGCGAGCTGCTGCGCGACGAGCGGAAGGTGCTCGGTCTCTACGACGCGACGATCACGACGATCGACCCGTTCCCCGACCGCGAGCCCTTTACGGGCCCCGACCCGACGCTTTCCGGGATCAACCCCGCGTACACGACCGCGATCAACCGTCAGCTGCGATCGGAGATCGGGGTCGAGACCGACCGCGAGTACCAGCTGCTCAGCTTCGAGGTCAACCGGGACTGGAAGGAGGACACCGACGCGCACTTCTTCAACCTGCCCGTCGGCGCGACCGACGACTTCCGGTACGGCATGTCGCTGAACCCGCACATGAAAGCGTTCATCACGCACGGGCGGTACGACATGGTCACGCCGTACTACTCGAGCGACAGGCTACGCAACCTGATGCGGCTCGATCCGGCGATGGTCGACCGCCTCACGGTGCGGCACTTCGGCGGCGGGCACATGTTCTACGCGTGGGAAGAAAGCCGACACGCGTTCACCGAGGCGATTGCCTCGTTCGTCGCCAGCGCGATGTCGCGCTGACGACGAACGAGACTGCGATTCACTACTTGTTCAGGTAGAGCGTGCTGAGGTCCATCGCGCCGTACGCCGGCAGGAACAGGTAGCCGGCCACGTTCGGCCCGACGTAGTCGCGGACGTTGCGGTTGTCCATCGACGCCCACGGCGCGTAGTTGCTCATCGTGTAGTTGTCGAGATTGCCCCACGCCTGCGAGCGCGCGGTCCCGGTGAGCTCGTTCGCCGCGTCGATCTTCGCGTTCACGCTCGGCTCGTTGAAGTAGGCGAGGTTGTTGTTGTTCGAGCCTGCGATCGCCCGGCCGTCGAGCAGGATGTGGAAGAAGTCGTAGCCGTCGGCGTAGTCCTGGTACCACCCGGACATCGCCGCGTCGAACGGCGCTCCCTTGACGCCGGCGGCGGTGTACATCGCGTACCCCTGGTACGGCTTCTGCGTGACGTTGCAGCCGAGCTGCTTGAGGTCGTAGGCGAAGATGCCCGCCTGCGGCGTCCCGACCGGCCCCGTCTGGTACCAGAGGTCGACGTTCCCGCACGGCTTCCCGCCGAGGAGAGCCTTCGCCTTCTTGAGGTCGACGGCCTTCAACGGATAGGGATTGCTGACGTCCACGCCGCCCGTGAGGGACGGGGGCAGGATCGCCGTCGTCAGCTTGCCGCCGCCGAAGCCGAACACGCGCAGCAGCGCCGGGCGGTCGATCGCGTAATTGGCCGCCTTCCGCGCGTTCGCCGAGCCGAACGCCGGACGCGTGGTGTTGAGCGCGACGTAGTCGGTCTCCGGGGTCGGGTGGATGAAGAAGCGCGTCTTGTTGACGCCGTACTTCTTCGCCAGGGTCGCCGCCTGCGCCGGGTTGTCGAGCCCGTTCGGGTCGGTCACATAGGTGCCCTTCGAGATCTGCAGGTACGTCTGCTGCGGATCGGTGTTCATCGTGAACACGATCTGCGCGGCGCGATGCGGCCGGTTGCCCTTGTAGTACGGGTTCCGCTTCATCACGAGCTGCTTGCCGACCGTGCGTGCCGCGATGTAGTACGGGCCCGAGCCTGCCGGCGTCTTCACGCCCTGCGGATCGACCGGCGTCGTCTTCGGATCGATCGCGCAGAAGAACGGCATCGCCAGCTTGTCGATCAGACCGCCGTCCTTCTCCGTCAGCTTGATCGTCAGCTTGTTGCCGTTGACGGTGACGCCCTTGATCGTCGTCGCCTTCTTGTTGACGACGTCGTTCCAGCCGACGACGTCGGTCATGAACGCGTCGACGGGGGAGTTCATCTTCGGGTTGGCGTCACGGTCCATCGCCGCCTTGAAGCTGTTGGCGGTCAGCGGGGCGCCGTTCGAGAACTTGATGCCCGACCGGATCGTGAACGTGTACGTCTTGCCGTCGCTCGAGATCACCGGCAGGCCTTCGGCCGCATCCGGTGAGAGCACGTTGCTCGCGACGCCGCCGACGTCGCTGTAGTTGACGAGCTTCGAGCAGGTCGAGTACTCGATCTCCCACGAAAGGACGCCGTACGCAAGCGCCGGATCGCTGTAGTCGACGTCGGTCGACGCACTCGCGATCTGCAGCGTCTGGCTCGTCGACGCCGGGGCCTTGGCGGTCGTCGTCGTGCCGGTCGTCTGGCCGCTCGAGGACTTCGAGGAGCCGCCGCAGGCGGCGGCCGCAAGGACAAGGACAAGTGCCGCGCCCGCGAGCATGGACACGCGGACGACGGACGAGGGGCTCCTACGCATGGATTCGCTTCCTTTCAGAGATCGCGGATTCATGCTATCCGGAGGCATTGTGATCAACCTGCGCTAATTGATGCGGGTTCGAGATCGGTCGAAGGTTTAGTCGGGAAGCAGCGGCATCGTCAGGTCGCGGCGGCCGAGCAGCACCGCGCGCGTGACGGCGTCCGGTCCGTACCGCTCCCTGACGAGGTCGACGGCGGCGTCGAGCGCCTCGCGATCGCTGCCGTCGAACGACAACGCGAGCTGGACGCAGCGTGCGTCGCCGAGGTTCGCCACCGAGATCCCGAGGAGCGTCAGCCCGCGCGCTTCGATCGTCGGCGTCGCCTCGACCAGGAGCCCGCGTGCGGCGCGGAGGATCGTCTCGGTGCTCGCGGTCGGCTGCACGAGCGTGTGCGAGCGCGTTGCGCGCGTGAAGTCGTCGAACCGGAGTCGCAGCACGACGGTGCGGCCGACGCGGCTCGCCGTCCGCATGCGGCGGGTGACCCGGTCGACCAGCGCGAGCAGGTCGGCGTCCGCGACGGCGGGCGACCACGGGACGTGCCGGCGTGCGCGCTGCGAGCCGATCGAGCCCCGCCGCCGTCCGCGCTGCACCGGCCGCGGGTCGAGCCCCAGGGACAGCGCGTGCAGCTGCCGGCCGGCGGCGCGGCCGAGCATCGCGACCAGCACCTCCTCGGGCAC
>DATBIC010000050.1:0-10438 GCA_036557145.1 Gaiellaceae bacterium | reverse complement strand
TTTTGGGTCGGACTAGATCCGCCTGTCACTGCCGGAGCTTGAGCGGAACGGGCGGCTCGAGGCGCACTGCCCCCTAGGTGGGGAGCAGCACGCCGATCCTGCCGTCTGCTGTCGCGTGACGGTGTGGCCTCGGCTCCGGGTCTCTGACGCTGCCCAGGTCGTGCGTTACCAGCGATTCGACTCGGCCTGCCCGGCGCTTGCGCGCCCACGGACGGGGGTCCTTCATGGAGATCTGGGGATGGGTGAGAGACGGCGCATCATCTGCTTACGGGCGCGCAACCCCGGAGGCCTCAAATGGTGCCGTGCGGTCGTGTCTCTCGTTGGTCCGCTGACGGCTTCTCGAGCCGGTCATGGCGGCGGACGCACCAGCTTTCCGGGGTAGCACCGGGGTCTGCACCATCCGTGCAGGCCGGGTTGCCGACGACATATGCGGCCGTGCAGCCAAGCCAAAACCCGGTCGGCCACACGGGTTTTAAGGGCCCGCCTGGATTCGAACCAGGGACCAACGAATTATGAGTTCGCTGCTCTAACCGCTGAGCTACGGGCCCGCGCCGGATCCAGCCTAGTCGGCGCGGCTACCGCGTCTCACCTGCGCTGCCAGCGCCCGCAGCGTCGACAGCGCCGGCTGGTGGTGCCGGCCGCCGAGCGCCTGCAGCGCGGTGGCGGCGAGCACGACCTCCCCGATCGTTGCGTCGTCGTTCGCCTCGAGCCAGCGCTGCAGCCAGCGCGCGGTGACCCTCGCCCGGCGGCCCTCGTCCTTGAGCGCGATCAGCGCGGTCAACTCGAGCAGGTCGCCGAGCGTCGGCCTGGGGATCTCGGTGCGGAGCGTGACCTCCGCGACCGTCAGGTTGCCCCGTTCGAGCGCTCGCTCGAAGATCGACCTCGGATGACCCTGCGCTGTGATCCGGCTCTCCGTTCCGGGGCCGGACGGCGCGTCGACCTTATCGAAGACCGGCGCAGTCGCCGGACGCGGCGCCGTTAGACTCCCGTTCGATGAAGGTCTTCCAGGCCGAGCGGCACTTCCGGACGACCGGGGGCCTTCACGTCACCGACATCACCGAAGAGGTCGCCGAGATCGTGCGCGAGTCGGGAGTTGCCGACGGGATCTGCTGCGTCTACTCGCCGCACACGACCTGCTGTGTTCGCGTCAACGAGTACGAGCGCGGGATGTTCGAGGACTTCGGCGCCCTGCTCCGCCGCCTGATCCCGCACGAGACTTACTACGCCCACGACGACTGGGACCGGCGCACCGAGAACCTCTGCGAGGAGGACATGGAGGTCGGCAACGGGCACGCGCACTGCATGTCGATGCTGCTCGGGTCGGCGGGGGAATCGGTGCCGGTCGCCGACGGCGAGCTCTGCCTCGGTCAGTGGCAGCGGGTCATCTTCATCGAGCTCGACCGCTCGCGCCCACGGCGTTGGGTCTGCAAGGTCGTCGGCTCGTAGCGGTAACGCTCAGGCCGGCACGAGCTCAGGCCGGCACGAGCGCCGCGATCTCGCGCCGCTCGGCGAGCTGGCGCAGCGCGTGCGACTCGAGCTGGCGGACACGCTCACGCGTGAGCCCGAGCGCCCGTCCGATCTCCTCGAGCGACTTCGGCTCGGCGCTCTCGCCGAGGCCGTAACGCATGCGGAGGATCTGCCGCTCGCGCGCGGGCAGGTCCTCGACCGCGCGATGGAGCGCCTGCTCCGTCAGCTCGAGCTCGACCTGCTCGTCGGGCGTCGCCTCGGCGCTGGCGAACAGCTCCCCGAACGAGCTCGAGCCCTCGTCGCCGATCGGCTTGTCCAGCGACGCGACCGCGCGCGCCGCAGCGTGCACCTCGCGCACCTGCTTGAGCGGCAGCTTCGACCGCTCGGCGATCTCCCGGTCCGTCGGGCTGCGCTCCAGCTCGGCGACGAGCTCGCGCTCGACACGCGCGATCCGCTGCTCGCGGTCGGCGATGTGCACCGGGATGCGGATCGTCCGCGCCTTGTTCGCGACGCCTCGCTGCACGGCCTGCCGGATCCACCACGTCGCGTACGTCGAGAACTTGAACCCCTTGCGCCAGTCGAACTTCTCGGCGGCGCGGATCAATCCGATGATCCCCTCCTGGATCAAGTCGAGCAGCACGAGCCCGTGCCCCTGATACTTCTTCGCGATCGAGACGACGAGGCGCAGGTTCGAGTTGACGAGCAGGTCCTTCGCCTCCTTGTCGCCGCGCTCGATCCGCTTCGCGAGCTCGACCTCCTGCGCCGCGGTGAGCAGCGGGTAGCGGCCCGCCTCGTTCAGGAAGAGCTGCAGCGAGTCGGTCGTCGCCGACGCGATCTGGTCGTTCGTGTACGGGACCGGTTCGTCGAGCGCGCGCGAGCAGTCGTCCGTGAGCTCGATCCCGCGCGACTCGAGCCGTTCGCGCAGCGCCTCGACGTCTTCGTCTTCCAGCTCGAGCTTCTGCGCGAGCTCGTGCAACTCCGTCAGATGCACGCACCCGTGGTCGTCCCCGTGCTCGAGCAAGAGCCCGATCGGATCCTGGGTCATGAGCGTCGCCTTCCCGTCCCTCCCCATGCTCTAACCGCGGCGCCGGAGCGGTCAAGGCCTTCCGGAATGTTTACACGCGACCGACCGTGGGCTCATCCCGCGCCGGAACAGTGGTCGCGTGGCCTCCCTCGCCTCCCTCCGCCCCGCTCCTGCGGTCCCGCCGCCCGAGGGCTCGCTCACGATCTGGATCTGCATCGTGGTCGCGCTGGCGGTCGTCGCGGCCGCCGGCGTCTACCTGGCGTCGCGGCACTAGGCTCGGAGAGACGAGGTACGATCCGACGCCGTGTGGTGGCTGTGGATCCCGCTGATCGTTCTCGCTGCGATCCTGATCGTCTTCGGGCTGCTCGTCTTCCTGGGCCGGTTCCGGCACGGCGCCCTGCTGCGCCCGATCATCGTCCAGCTCTCGAAGATCGGCTTCGTCCGCCGCATGTTCCAGCGCATGAGCACCGCGGCGATCGAGCGTCAGAACCCGGAGCTCGCGAGCGCGCTCAAGAAGATCAACACCGTCGCCGCCAACCCGAACCCGCAGGCGATGCAGAAGGCGATGAGCCGGCTCACGCCGGCGGAGCGGCGCGCCTACATGGATGCGGCGCGCGAGCAGCAGGGCGAGGGCGGGCTCGACTCGATCGGCCGCCAGGAGCGCCGCCGGATCGAGCGGCAGTCGCGCGGCGGGCGCCCGACGGGCGGCGGCTCGGCCTCGCGGAAGCGCAAGCGCCGCTGAACCGGCCTATCCGCCGCCGGTCCAGGCCTTCGCGGCCTCGAGCTCACCCGGCTCGAAGACGCGAATCTCGCCGGGGATCACCCAGCCGAAGGCGGCGATCCCGTGGCGCATCCAGTCCTTGTCCGTCACCACGGCGAGCCGCTCCCAGGATTCGCGGTACTTGAGCCCGACCGACCCCGCGACCTTCACGTCCTCCCACAGCGCACCGACGTCGAGCCCGTGGAAGTCCTCGCCGGCGTCGATCAGGAAGCTGACCTTCTCGCCCCGCTCGAGCTGCGCCTTGATCGGGTCGAGGATCTGAAAGTACTCGTCGCGGGTGATCCGGCCGGACAGCCGGAAGCCGAGCGTCCCCCGGGCCATGCCGTCGATCGGCTCGACCATGCCGCAAGGGTACGCGAGCTTGGCACACTCCGCCCGTGACGGCGGACGAGGGATTCTTCGGCGAGCGGATCGCCGCGGTCTACGACGAGAACCTGGCGGGGATGTTCGACCCGGCGGCCGTGGAGCCGGCGGTCGACCTCCTCGCCGAGCTCGCCGGCGACGGCGCCGCGCTCGAGCTCGGCATCGGCACCGGCCGCCTCGCGCTGCCCCTCGCAGCTCGCGGCGTGCGGGTCGCCGGCATCGACAGCTCCGAGGCGATGATCGCGCGGCTGCGCGCGAAGCCGGGCAGCGAGGCCATCGACGTCGCGATCGGCGACTTCGCGCACGCGCGGGTCGACGGCGAGTTCTCGCTCGCCTATCTCGTGTTCAACACGATCTTCAACCTCGTCACGCAGGACGCACAGGTCGCGTGCTTCGAGAACGCGGCGGCGCACCTCGGGAGCGGTGGATGCTTCGTGATCGAGACGATGGTTCCGGACCTGCAGCTGCTCCCGCTCGGGCAGAGGATCGTGCCGTTCCGCGCCGATTCGAAGGGAGTGTCGTTCGACGTCTACGACGTCGTCACGCAGCGCTTCAGCTCGCAGCACTACACGTTCTCCGAGTCCGGCGTCGAGGCCCACCCGTTCGAGTTCCGCTACGCGTGGCCGGCCGAGCTCGACCTGATGGCGCGCATCGCCGGACTGCGGCTTCGCGACCGCTGGGCGGGCTGGCGCCGCGAGCCGTTCACCGCGCTCAGCCGCTCGCACGTGTCCGTGTACGCGAAGACCTGAGCGCTACTGCGCCGGGCCGCTGCCGAGCGTCACGGTCGTCGTGTATCCGCTGCCGTACTGGTCGACGTAGGCGACCTTGATGTTCTGCCCGGGCTTCTTCTGCAGGATGACCGCGCTGATCTGCGACGGCGAGGTGATCGCACGTCCGGCGAGAGCGGTGATCACGTCGCCCTCGCCGAGCCCGGCCTTGGCAGCCGGCCCGTTGGAAACGACGCCCGCCACCAGCGCACCACTCGTCTCCGAGCCGTAGCCGTACCCGTCGGCGCTCTCGACCTCGATGCCGAGGAACGCGGTGGCGCCGATGTGGATCGTCGACGAGGAGTGCCCGGTGACGATCTTGCCGGCGATCGTGAGCGCCTTGCCGATCGGGATCGCGTACGCGTCGGACGCGTTCGCCGCGAACTGGGAGTTGGCCGAGGCGGCGGTGTCCATGCCGATGACCCGCCCGGCGCGCGTCAGGAGCGGCCCGCCCGAGTCGCCCGGCTGCACCGCGGCGTTCGTCTCGATCAAGCCGACCAGCTGCTCGGAGCTGCCCTGCTCGTCGCTCGCGACGATCGAGCGGTTGAGGCCGATCACGGATCCGGGCGCCGTCGTCAGGCTGCCCGTGCCGCCGGCGTTGCCGACTGCCTTGACCGCCTCGCCGACGGACGGAGTCGAGGTATCGACGGAGATCGTCTTCAGGTTCGACGCGCCCTTGAGCCGGAGCACCGCAACGTCGGCCGTCCGGTCGTAGCCGACGACCTGCGCCGTGTAGCGGTGGCCCGTGCCCGGGACGACGACCTTGATCGTCGTCGCGCCGGCGATCACGTGGTTGTTCGTAAGCACCGTTCCCGAGGAGGTCAGCACCATCCCGCTGCCCGCGGCCGCGCCGTCCTGGTAGCCGAGGTTCGTGTCGATGACGACGATCCCGGTACCGATCGGCTTCACCTTGATGCGCGCGTACGCGAGCGCCGCGCTGGCGCCGATCACGGGAAGGCCGAGCAGGACGAACAGCAGAACTCTGAAATCGGGGCGGGAGAGGATCTTCATGGCACCAGTGGTACCGGCTCCAGCTAAGCGCCGCCTTAGTTCTAGCGCGTGACCTTCAGGTGCGCGACGATCCCGAGATTGCCGCCGCCGCAGCGTGCCGTGATCGTGTACGCGCCGGGCGCGCGCGTCACCGGGATACGGGTGACGGCCGAGAAGCGACCGGCGGAGCCGACCTGCGCGAACACCGCCGGCACGCCCGCGAACGAGCGCGTCGCCGGAAACGCGTGCGAGATGATCGTCACCGCGTCCCCCGAGGTGCAGCCGCCGGCGACGCCGCGAATCAGCACCGTGCGCCCGCGCCGCACGGTCGAGGGCGTGACAGCGAGCGCCTTGTTCACGCCGCTCGTGCGTGCGCTGACGTCGAGGCCGCTGGCGACGACGATCGCGAGGCCGACGTCGGCGAGGTTGTTGGTCGAAGACGCGCTGAGCACGAGTTGCCGGCCGCGCTTGTCGGTCACGCACCGCCAGGCGGTGCCGCCGGCACCGCCTGCCGACCAGTACACCTTGTTGCCGTCGACCTGGAGCGTCTTGTCCGGGGTCAACCACGCGTTGCACGCGGTACCGGCCGGGAGCCGCTGGACGTGCCATACGAACGTCGCCTTCGTCCAACGCCAGAGCCCCTGGCGGACCCGCACGCGGTTGGTGAAGGGGACGGAGAGCCTGCCGTTCGAGACGGCGGCGCCCGACCGGTAGCGGTAGAAGAGGGGCGTCCGCGCCGGCAGGAAGAGGGTGCCTCCGCTCTGGGCCGCCAGCTTCGCGCGCAGCGGCTGCGAGAGGTAGCTCCACGCCGGCGTGAACCCGGCACGGGCAGACCCGCCGACGGCACACGCCGCCAGCACCGCCACACCGAGCGCGAGCACCTTCTTCATCGACCGGAACGTACGCGCGATCTGTACGGGCCGTATGAGGCGGCCGTACGGGATTTCGTAGGCTGCGCAGATGACCGAGACGGCACTCGTCGCAGAGGCGATCGCATGGCGCCGTCACCTTCACGCGCACCCCGAGCTTTCCTTCCACGAGCACGAGACGGCGCGCTACGTCCGCGGGGTGCTCGAGTCGTTCGGCGGGCTCGAGGTCGAGCAGCCGACGGCGACGAGCGTGGTCGCACGGCTCCGGGCAGGGCGGCCGGGACCCACACTCGCCCTCCGGGCGGACATGGACGCGCTTCCGATCCAGGAGGCGAGCGGCCTCGCCTTCGCGTCCCGCGCCGACGGGGTCATGCACGCGTGCGGCCACGACGGGCACACGGCGGCGCTGCTCGCGGTCGCGCGCACGCTCCTCGAGCGGCGCGAGGAGCTCGCCGGCGAGGTGCGCTTCCTGTTCCAGCATGCCGAGGAGCTGCCGCCGGGCGGCGCCGCCGAGCTGGTGGCGGCGGGGATGCTCGAAGGCGTCGACGCGGTGATCGGCGCGCACCTGATGTCGACGCTCGACACCGGCAAGCTCGGCGTGGTCGACGGCCCCTGCACGGCCGCCGCCGACACGTTCGCGATCACGATCACCGGGCGCGGCGGGCACGCCGCCTTCCCGCACGAAGCCGTCGACCCGGTCGCGATCGCCGCCCAAGCGGTCGTCAACCTCCAGCACGTCGTGTCGAGGAACACGCCGCCACTCGACAGCGCGGTCGTCTCCGTCACGCGCATCAGCGGCGGCACCGCCGACAACATCATCCCCGAGTCCGTCGAGCTCGGCGGCACCGTGCGCACGTACCGGCCCGAGATCCGCGAGCGGACGGAGGCTGCGATCGAGCGCGTCATCGCCGGCGTCGCCGCGGCGCACGACGCCGGCTACGCGTTCGACTACACGCGCGGCTACGACCCCGTCGTCAACGACCCGCGCGTCGCGGCGATCGTGCGCGAGGTCGCCGACGCCGACCGGCTCGTCGACTTCGAGCCGCTCATGGCCGGCGAGGACTTCTCGGCATACCTACGCGACGCGCCCGGCTGCTTCTTCTTCGTCGGCGCCGGCCACCTGGGCGCCTTCCCGCACCACCATCCGCGCTTCGCGTTCGACGAGGACGCGTTGCCGGTGGCGATCGACACCATGAGCCGCGCCGCGCTCCGCTTCCTCGCCTGAGCTACGGCAGCGGCTTGAGGCCGTCGGCGAGCTCGAGCAGCCGCTCGACCGGCAGGTTGTCCGAGGTGACCTCGATCGACGTGCCCTCCACGGTCAGCCGGACGCTGCCGAGCGGAAACGACTCGGTCGGGCGCACCACCTTCAGCGTGCGGCCGCCCCGCTCGACCGTCTCCGGCTCGCGGCCCGTCGTGAAGAACGGCTCCGCGTCGGCCGGCTGCTCGTTGATTCCGAAGTTGTGGGTCGCGTCCGCGCGGTGGTAGTGGAGGTGGACGTGCTCGTGCGGTTGCCCGCGCCGCTGCGGAAGGTGCCGCGCGTGCAAACGCCATTCGCCGTCGAGCCCATCTGCGACGAAGACGGTGAACGAGGCGCGCTCGGCGACCACGTCGATCGGCAGCCGCAGGTCGCGCCGTAGGGTGACGTCCTCGATCTCCTCGCCGGGCGGCGCGACGAACTCGAACGTCTCGGGCGGAATCGGCTCGTCGTACGCGATCTCCTCGATCCGCGTGTCGACGCCGGGCTCGCCGTCGAGCAACGCGACGAGTCGCAGTAGCGTTCCGTGCTCCACGTCCACGGCAAGCTCGCACTCCTCGCAACCGGCGGGGAGCCGCCCGAACAGCCGGCCCTCGTCTCCGGACGGCCTGGCACGCGCGCGAACCCGGGCCGCGCGGCGGCCGGCCTGCTCCACCTCGCCGAGCACCTCGAAGTCGAAACCCGGAAGCAGCGGTGCCGGCTCGAGGAAGAGCCGGAACCCGTCACCGATGCCCGCGTGATGGTTCGCCGCGCCGTTGTTCGTCATCGCACCTTGCCCCTCGACCCAGAGCCACCACGTGCTGCCGACGGCCACGCCATAGCGCGCATCCCGGCCGGCGACTTCCTCGCGCGCCTTGTCGGGTCGCTCGACCCACAGCCGGGTCTGTTGCTCCTCGAAGCGGGGCCGCTCGATCGCGGGGTCGCGCGCGTAGGCGCGCATCACGACCGCATTGTCGTGACGTTCCCGCCGCCAGCGCTCCATCGCGTTTGCGACCGCCTCGTGGTCGGTGCGGGTCGTGCCGACCAGCCGCACCGTCCGCAGGTCGCGGCCGCCGCGATGGAGCAGCGCGACGAGATCGCGCAGGTCCACTCAGCGAGCCTGCGCCTTCAGCTCGTCGTCGCGGAACTCGCCGTCGACACGCTCCGAGCGGGCCGCGCGCTCCTCCTCCTGGTTGCGCAGCTCGACACGGCGGATCTTCCCCGAGATCGTCTTCGGCAGCTCTGCGAACTCGAGCCGCCGCACGCGCTTGTAGGGGGCGAGCTGCTCGCGTGCGAAACCGAGGATCGCGAGCGCCGTCTCGCGGGTCGGCTCGTGGCCAGGCGCGAGCGCGATGTACGCCTTCGGCACCGACAGGCGCAGCGGATCCGGCGCCGGCACGACCGCCGCCTCGGCGACGGCGGGATGCTCGATCAGCACGCTCTCCAGCTCGAACGGCGAGATGCGGTAGTCCGACGACTTGAACACGTCGTCGGAGCGGCCGATGTAGGTGACGTAGCCGTCGGCGTCGCGCCGCGCGACGTCACCGGTGTGGTAGCGGCCGTCGCGCATCGCCCCCGCGACACTCTCGTCGGCACCGAGGTAGCCCGCCATCAGCGCCGGCGGCCGGCGCGCGAGCGGAATCGTGATCTCGCCCTCGTCGGCGACCTCGCCGCTCACCGGGTCGACGAGCTCGATCTCGTAGCCGGGCAGCGGGCGGCCCATCGAGCCCTCCTTCACCTGCATGCCCGGCGGGTTGCCGATCTGCGCCGTCGTCTCCGTCTGCCCGTAACCGTCGCGCACGGTCAGCCCCCACGCCCGGCGAACCTGCTCGATCACCTCCGGGTTGAGCGGCTCCCCGGCGGCGACCGCCTCGCGCAGCGGCACCGGCCAGGCCGCGAGCTCCTCCTGGATCAGCATCCGCCACACCGTCGGCGGCGCGCAGAACGTGTCGACCCCGCAGCGCACCATCTCGCCGAGCAGCGCACGCGCGTCGAACCGCTCGTAGTTGCGGATGAAGACGGTGGCCTCGGCGTTCCACGGGGCGAAGACGTTGCTCCACGCGTGCTTCGCCCACCCGGGCGACGAGATGTTCAGGTGCACGTCCCCGGGCTGCAGGCCGATCCAGTACATGGTCGAGAGATGCCCCACGGGATACGACGCGTGCGTGTGCACGACGAGCTTCGGCCGCGCCGTCGTGCCCGACGTGAAGTAGAGGAGCATCGGGTCGCCCGCGCGCGTCGACCCGTCGGGCGCGAACGCGGCCGACGCATCGTCCGCGTCCGCGTACGCGAGCCAGCCGCCGACCGGTGTGCCCACAGCGATCCGCGTGTAGGCGCCCGGCACGCCGTCGAACTTCGCCGCCTCCGCCGCGCCGGCGACGACGTGCTTCGCCTTGCCGCGCTCGACGCGGTCGACGAGGTCGGCCGGCCCGAGCAGCGTCGTCGCAGGGATGATCACCGCGCCGAGCTTGATCGCCGCCAGGATCGTCTCCCACAGCTCGACCTGGTTGCCGAGCATCAGGATCAAGCGGTCGCCGCGGCCGACGCCCTGCGACCGCAGCCAGTTGGCGACGCGGTTCGAGCGCGTCGTCAGCTCCGCAAACGTGAGCTTCGACTCCCGGGCGTCGTCCCCGACGATCCACAGCGCCGGCCGGTCGCCCCCGATCGTGTCGAACCAGTCGAGTGCCCAGTTGAACTCGTCGAGCTGCGGCCAGCTGAACGACCGCGACGCCGACTCGTGATCGGCGCGATGCTCGAGCAGCAGGTCGCGCGCGGCACGGAACGCCTCGGTTCCAGCCATCGCGGCCAGCGTAGGAACGATCGAGCAGCCCGTCAAACGGGCGTCGTCACCGTAGGATCGCGTGCGCATGGACTACCGCGACCTGAACGGCAATGGGCGGCTCGACCCCTACGAGGACCCGCGCCGTCCCGTCGAGGAGCGCG
>DATBIC010000049.1:0-15802 GCA_036557145.1 Gaiellaceae bacterium | reverse complement strand
CGATGCAGGCTTCTACGCGAAGATCGAAGGCAACCCGAAGACGTGGTTCAAACCCGCGGACTTCCATCGTCATCTCCTGTACGCGCAGACATTCGTGCGGCTCGCGGGCGTGCGCATGGTCGCGTGGCAGATCCCGCTCGGCAACACGCTGATGCGCGCCGAGAACAACACGTGGCATCACTTCCAGGACAACCGCGTCCAGTGGCTGCTCGGGGACGGCTCGCGGGCGCGTCTGCGGCAGTACGTGGCAGCCGGGTTCGCGGGTTTCCTCTTCGGCGGCGGGGCGGACGGCACCACCTGCGCCTGCGACGCGGCGAAGGACGGCGTCACGAACCCATCGCCGATCGGCGGCAACACGCGTCCCTCCGTTTCCGCCGACGACGACGGTGGGTACTTCAAGGCGCAGGCGCGCAGCTATTACCGCGCAGGCGCGCTCCCGCTGCCGCAATGAGCACGGTCGTCGTTGCGTGCCTCGGCGACTCGATCACCGAGGGCTCTCCGTACTGGGACTCGCGCCATCGCATCGGCAATCCGATGGGGCAGTGGGAGCACTGGGCAGCGCTTCGCTACCCGGAGCACGAGCTCCGCAACTTCGGCATCTGGGGGCAGCGCACCGACGAGATCGCCGCGCGGTTCGACGAGTCGGTCGAGCAGGCCGACGCGCTCGTGTTGCAGGGCGGGATCAACGACATCGCGCAGGGCAGGCCCGTCGCCGACGCGGCGGCCGCGCTCGAGGCGATGGTCGAGCGGGGCCTCGAGCTGGGGATCCCAGTCGCGGTGTGCGACGTGCTGCCGTGGAACAACGGCTGGCCGAGGACAGAGCGGCCGATTCGCGAGCTGAACGCGTCGATCCACGCGCTCGGCGTCCCCGTGCTGCCGTTCCACGACACGCTCGAGGATCCCGAGCACGCCGGGCGGATGAAGGCGGAGTGGACGCATGCCGACGGCGACCACCCCTCGATCGCCGGCTACCGCCGCCTCGGCGAGCTCGCGTTCCGCTTCCCGTTCGGGGTCTGACCCGGGTCTGACCCCACGGGTTTCGCCCCACGGCAACTGCGGGCGTGTCCTGTTGGCCGCCGAGACTGCGCGTAAGCGGGCCTTTCTTGTGGTGGTGGTCGGCACTGGGGTCAGACCCGGGTCTGACCCCAGCGGTTCGCCGCCGACCTCCTCCTGACCCCAGCGGTTCGCCGCCGACCTCCTCCTCGCGGACGACGACGCGCAGGAGGTTCGTGGCTACGGTGGCGTTCGCCATGGCCCTCCTGTCGCTGCGCGGTGCCGCGAAGAGCTTCGGCTCGCGGTTGATCCTCGACGGCCTCGACTTCGACGTCGAGCCGGGCGCGCGCGTGGGTGTGATCGGCCCGAACGGCGGCGGCAAGTCGACGATGCTCCGCATCCTCGCCGGGCTCGAGACGGCCGACGCGGGCGAGCTGACGCAACGACGTGGGCTCGTCGTCGCGTTCGTGCCCCAGCAGCCGGAGGGCGACGGGCGCGACGCATTCGAGACTGCGCGTGCCGCGCGCGCCGACCTGCAGGAGCTCGAGCGCGAGCTCGCGGGGGTCGAGGTGCAGCTCGGCGACGCCTACGCCGACCTCGCACGCATGACGCGGCTCCTGCGCCGCCAGGAGGAGCTCGTCGAGCGCTGGACGGCAGCGGGCGGCCCCGGGTTCGAGGGACGCGCACGCGCGCTGCTGATCGACGTCGGGCTGACCGACGACGACCTGGCGAAGCCGACGCGGCTGCTCTCGGGCGGGCAGCGCAAGCTCGTCACGCTTGCCGTCGCGCTCCTGCACGACCCCGACGTGCTGCTCCTCGATGAGCCGGAGGCGCATCTCGACGTCGAAGCTCGCGAGCACCTCGAGTCGTCGATCGATGCGTTCGACGGCGCGGTCGTCGCCGTTTCGCACGACCGCTACCTGCTCGACGAGACGGTCTCGCAGATCGCCGAGCTCGCCGGCGGCCGCATTCGCATGTGGCCGGGCAACTACTCCGCGTACACCGTCGCGCGCGAGCTCGAGCTCCAGCGCCAGCAGCAGCTCTACGTCACGCAACAGAAGGAGATCGCCCGGCTCGAGGAGGCGATCCGCCGTTTCGAAGACTGGGCGCGGCGCGTCGTCGACGAGCGCCACATCAAGCAGGCGCGGAACAAGCAGCGCCAGATCGACCGCATGGAGAAGGTCGACCGGCCCGTGCTCGAGCGGCGCAAGATCGCACTCGAGCTGCGCCCGCACGCCCGCGGCGGCGAACGCGTCGTCGAGCTGGTCGACGTCGCCGTCGAGCTCGGCCGAACGCCGATCCTCGCCGGTGTCGACCTCGCGGTGCTGCGCGGCGAGCGTGTCGGCGTCGTCGGCGAGAACGGCGCCGGCAAGTCGGTGCTGCTGCGCGTCCTCGGCGGTGAGCTGGCACCGACCGACGGAGAGCGCAAGGCCGGCCCGTCGATCCGGTTCGGCCGGCTCGCCCAGGACCGGCGCCCGGAGGACCCGAACGCGACGCCGCTCGAGCTCGTGCGCCGCGCGGCGCCGATCTCAGAGGGTGAGGCGGTCTCGCGGCTGATGAAGTTCCTGTTCTCGTACGAGCAGGTGCGGCGGCCGCTCAGCAGCCTGTCGGGCGGCGAGTGGACACGGCTGCAGCTTCTGCTGTTGATGCTCGAGGGGGCGAACTGCCTGCTGCTCGACGAGCCGACGAACCATCTCGACATCGAGTCGGTCGAGATGCTCGAGTCGGCGCTCGAATCCTTCGAGGGCACTGCCGTGTTCGTCTCGCACGACCGCTACTTCCTCGACCGCATCGCCGACCGCATCCTCGAGGTGTCACACGGCGGCGTCCGCTCCTTCGAGGGCGGCTGGTCGCACTGGCGACGCCGTGCGGCGGCCGCCTACGGCGAGGAAGTCAGCGCCACGGTCTGATCGGCCTGCTCGATCACGAGCGGATCGTGCGTCGCGCAGACCACGGCTGCACCGGTCGCGCGCGCCAACCGGCCGAGCAGGACCGCCACCGAGACGGCATTCGCGCCGTCGAGTCGCGACGTGGGCTCGTCGGCGAGCAGCAGTGCGGGCCGCGGGGCGATCGCGCGGGCGATCGCGGTGCGCGCTCGCTCGCCCTGCGACAGCCGTGACACGCGCTGCGTCGCCCGCTCCGTCAGTCCGACCGATTCGAGCGCGGACAGCGCGGCCGGCCGGTCCTCGATGCCGCGAACCGCGAGCGCAAGCTCGACGTTCTCGAGCGCCGAGAGATGCGATACGAGCCCGACCTGCTGCCCGACGTAGGCGATCTTCGCGCGGCGAAGCGCAGCGCGCCCTGACCGGTCGAGGCCGGTGAGCTCGACACCGTCGACCTCGATCGAGCCGCCGTCCGGCACCTCGAGACCTGCCAGCAGGTGCAGCAGCGTCGTCTTGCCGGAGCCCGACGGCCCCGTGACCGCGTGCAGCAGCCCGCCGCGGAGCTCGAGCGAGAGGTCGTCGAGCACGCGCGTCTCCCCGAACCGCTTCGCCAGCCCATGCGCCGCGACGACCACGCCGCCTGCCTGCGCGGTGACGGTGCCAGGCACCTCGGTGCCCGGCACCGGGCTCGCGGCGACCGTGCTCCCGGCGAGCGGCTCGACGACGACGCCTCCTGCCTCGAAGCGCGCCGTCGCGTGGGTGCCGATGCCGGCGCGCAGCAGCAGCTCCTCCGGCAGGCGGAGCCAGCCGCCGCGGCCGACGACGATCGTGTCGCTCTCCGCCCCGTCGCGCGCCCACTCCTCCGAGACGCGGCCGTCGCGGATGCGCACGATGCGATCCGCGATCCGCGTCGACTCGGGATCGTGACTGACGAGCACCGTGGTGCAGCCGTGCTCGCGCACGAGCTCGGCCAGCGTCGCGTACACCTGGTCGGCGGTCGCCGCATCGAGCTCGCCCGTCGGCTCGTCGGCGAGGAACACCCGTGGCCGGTGGGCGAGCGCGGCGCAGAGCGCGACCCGCTGCTGCTCGCCGCCGGAGAGCTGCGCCGGCAAGCGGTCACGCTTCGTAGCGAGGCCGACCCGCTCGAGCAGCTCGTCCGCGCGCGCGAGCCGCTTCGACCCGGCGGCCCCGCGCAGCCCGAGCTGCAGCGCGACGAGCTCGCGGGCGGTCAGCTCCGGCGACAGCGCGCGCGTGTAGTGCTGGTCGGCGTAGCCGAGCAGCGACGAGCGGTAGCGCGCGAGCTGCCGGTTCGGCAGCTTCCCGATCTCCTCGCCGTAGACGCGCACGACGCCGGCGGACGGCCGGTCGAGCCCGGCGAGGATCCGCAGCAGCGTCGACTTGCCCGACCCGCTTGGGCCGAGCACGGTCAGCACCTCGCCGTCGGCCACGCGGAGCGAGAGGCCCTGCAGCGCGGCCGCGTCGCCCTCCGGCGTCGAGTGGACGCGGAAGACGTCGCGTAGCTCGATCGCCGGCGCTGCGGCGTTCATGCCGCCGCCTCCGCCGCGCGCGACGGTGCCCGGCCGCGCAGGCTCGTGACCGCGCCGACGAGGAGCGCCGCGAGCAGCACGTATGCGACCGCTGCCACCGCGAGCAGCCCCCAGTCGACCGCGAGCCGGAGCGGCGGCTCGGGCTCCGCGGCGGCGGCGGTCACGGAGACGAGCGAGATCACGAGCGCGGACAGGATCGCGCCGAGCACGATGCCGCCGGTGATCCCGAACGCGGCGACGAGCGCCGCGCGCAGGCGGAGGTGGGCGCGGATCGTCGACGGCGCGGCGCCCTGCGCCTCCAGGTCGAAGAGCTCGCCGCGGTCGTCGCGCACGTCGGAGACGATCGCCAGCACGAGCCCGACGAGCGCGAGCAGCAGCGCCACCGCCGCGGTGCCCGCCAGCGTGAGCAGCGCGCCCCGGGCGAGCGGATCGGTCTCGAGTGTGTGCAGCGTCGCCGGCCGCGACGTGACGGTGAGCGCGGTGAACGGCGCGCGCTCGAGGCGCGCGGCCGTCGCCGCCTCCTGCGTGCGCGGCACGTCGAGCCACAGCTCGTCGGTCGTGCCGAGCCCCGGCGAACGCGTGTCGAAGAGCGTCGACATCGCCTGACGGTCGGCGATCACCGCGCCTCCGACGACGGAGGGGAAGCGCCTGAGCACGCCGACTACGCGCGCGGCCACCTGCTCGCCCTCGACCTGCAGCGGGATGATCCCGTTCGGGCCGGCCTCGGCGGCGACGTCGCGCGTCGCAAGCACCGGCAGGGCGCGGCCGTCGGTCGGCTGGCGCGGGCGCAGCACGGCCGAGCGGTCTGGCGTGATCAGGTAGCCGACCCGCGGCGGCGCGCCGCTCAGCGCCCCCGTGCCGGCGAAGCTACGGAGCGCTCCCAGCACCGCCGTGCCGTTGACCCGCGGCGCCCCGAACGTCGCCACGCCCTTCGCGCTCGGCTGCAGGCCGATGCCGCCGTTGGCGGAGCCGTGCAGGTTGTTCGCGGTCAGCGTGAACTGCAGTTGCGCGAGCGTGGCGTGCAGGAACGGGATGCGGCCGTGCAGGACGACGACCTTCCCGCCCTTGGAGTGGCCGAGCGACACCGGCTCGTAGTCGTCGAGCGGCGAACGGAAGATCGCGATCACGCCGATGTCGTCGCCGCGCACGGACACCGGCAGCGTGAAGCGCCGCCCCGGCGGCAGCGCCTGCGTCCGCAGTGCCATGCCGCTCGTCGGCGCGATGCGGCGGCCGAGCGTGCTCAGCGGCTGGGCGGCGAAGTCGCGCCGCCAGCCGTCGACGCTCGCCAGGCCGGGCGTCGGCAGGCCGAGCATGGTGAACGTTGCGCCACTCGGGACGTTGCCGGTGAGGCGCAGCACGCGCGCCGGTTTCGCCGGGTAGGCGGAGGCGGGCGCGCCGTGGAGCACGGGGATCAGCTGCGTCAGGTCTTCGGCGAGCACGAACGATGCGGGGACGGCGTAGGAGGCCTCGTCGTGCTGTCCCTCGATCAGCGTCGCGCGGTAGACGAGCGCGAACAGCGCGAGCCCGACGCTGGCGACGAGGAAGGTCGCGGCGATCGCCGCATGGCCGGGGTTGCGTGCGAGCGACGCAGCGGCGAGCCGCAGCGAGAGCGGCCCGCGCCGGCCGACGCGGCCGAGCACGCGCAGCGTGGGGGCGAGCAGGCGCGCCGCGAGCACGGCCGTTGCGAAGACGATCAAGGCCGGTACGAGCAGCAGGTACGCGCTCGTGCCCGAGCTCGACGCGAGCGCGGGCGCGTCGATCGAGCCGCGCGCCCAGCCGATCAGCACGATCGCGACCGCCGCGACCGCGGCCGCGTCGAGCGGTGTGAACGCGAGGCGGCCGAGCTGAACGCCCGGCGCGCGGACCGTCAGGTAGAGCAGCAGTGCGGCGATCCCGGCGATCGCGACCGCCGCCAGCAGGCCGTGCCACGAGAGCAGCGCGTGGGCGACGACCTGGCCCGCGGGCGACCCGGCGCGGTTCGCGACGAAGGCGGCGACACCGCCGCCGAAGAGCCAGCCGAGCACCGTGCCTCCGACCGCCAGGGCCGCGGCTTCGGCGAGCGTGAACAGCTCGACCTGCCAGCGCGTCGCGCCGAACCAGGTCAGGCGCCGCCGCGCGTCGGCGACGTCGCGCCGGAGCGATCCGGCCGCGAGGACGGTGAACGCGAGCAGCAGCGCTGCGCCTTCCCCGCCGAGCAGCAGCAGCCGGCGCGAGGCGGCGGTCGACGACGACGTCGCCGCGGTCAGCGTGTCGGTGGGCGCCGTCACCTCGAACTCGTCGGGGCTCGCCTCCAGCTGCGCCGCGATGCGCTGCACGCGCGCCGCGAACGCGCCGACCGACCACGGATGGATGTCGCCGGCGCGGATCGGCACGAACCAGGCGTAGGAGCGGTAGAAGGTCTCGAGCTCGGTCGTCCGTGAGAGCCCGGCGATCCCGTTGGCGATCACGATCGGCGACGGCTGCGGCGTGTGGTAGCGAACGGCCTCGGCGATCATGACGCTCGGGGGCGCCGGCAGCACGAACGGCGCGATCGGCGCGTCCGCCTTCAGCACCGCGCGGCCGACGACGGCCAGGCGGAGCGTCGGCGTCGAAGGGATCGATCCCGCGCCCTCCAGCCGCAGCACTTCGCAGTGCGACGGCACGCAGGTCCTCGGCAGCCGGCCCGACACGAGGCGCACGTAGCGGCCGAGGTCGTCGGCGGCGCGCAGGTTGACGAGCCGGCCCTGGATCGACGACTCGCGGAACAGCATCGCGGCGGCGGGGGACGCGCCGGTCACCTTGCGGAGCTGCGGCGCGACCTCGGCGTTCAGGCGCGGGAAGCTGTCGACGTCCCCGCTCCAGCTCACGGCCACCTCGCGGTCGGACGGCTGCAGCTGTGCCGTCGCGAGCGCGAGCGAGCGGTCCTGCATCACGAGCCGCCCCCCGAGCACGGCCGCGAGCACCGCCGCCCCCGCAGCGACGCCGAGCGCGATCAGGAGCGCGCGCCCGCCGCCCGACCCGAGCCGGGCACCCACGAGCCGGAGCGGGAAGGCGATTCGTCGCAGCGACACCGGTAGTCGGATCGTACCGGTGTCTAGAATCCGGGGCAACCGTGGCCCGCTACGACGTGCCGAAGGCCGCGCCCGAGCCGCTCCGGGCCGTCCAGCAGTTCATCAACAGCGCCGACGTCGAGAACGGCGTCGACTGGCTGCCCGACTGGCTCGAACGGTACTCCCTGGGCGGAGAGCTCGAGCGGGCGCGCGAGCTGCGGGAGGCGCTGCGCGCCCTGGCGCTCGCGAACAACGTGGCGCCGCTCGATGCCGCCGCCGTCGCCGTCGTCAACGACGCCGCCGCCCGGCTGTCCCTCGAGCTCGACCCGCGCGGCCGAATCGGCGTGCGCGCCGACGGCAGCGAGCTCGACCGTATCCTCGCGGTCGTGTTCGGCGCGATGCTCGACGGGAGCTGGGAGCGGCTGAAGGCCTGCCGCAACTGCCGCTGGTCGTTCTACGACTACTCGCCGAACCGTTCGGCAACCTGGTGCTCGATGCAGCTCTGCGGCAACCGGAAGAAGACGCGCGCCTACCGGCGCCGCAAGGCCGGCGGTTGAGGGCGCGGGCCGCGCTCGGCGGACTCGCACTCGCGTTCACGCCCGGTTTCAACGCCGCCAACGTCGGCGCCGTAGCCGACCGCACGGCACACGCCTACGGCGTCGGCCTGGCGGTCGTCGGGCTCTTCACGACGGCCTTGTTCGTCACACACGCGGCGTGCCAGGTTCCGATGGGGCGGCTGTGCGACCGCTTCGGCGCGCGCATCGTCGGTGCGCTCGGGCTCGGCATCGTCGCGGTCGCCTCGGCCGCCGCGGTCTCGTGGCGCGAGGTCGGTTTCGCGATCTCGATGCGGCTCGTCGCCGGCGTCGGAACGGCGGCCGCGTTCGTCGCGGGCAGCGACTACGTCCGCTCGACGATCGGCACGCCGGTCGCGCAGGGCGCGTACGGCGCCGTGAGCATGGCCGGCGGCGGGCTCGCGCTCGCGCTCGTGCCGTTGTGGGCGACGTGGCGCGCGCCGTTCGCCGCGGCCGCGCTGATCGCCGCCGCGGGCGTCGTGCTCGTCGCCGTCGCGCCGCACGCGGCGCCGGGCCCGCGCCACGACACGCGGCGCGTGTTCAACGACAAGCGTCTGCGGCCGCTGGCGGTGTGGCACTCCGCGTCCTTTGGGCTCTCGGTGATCGTGGGCAACTGGGTGGTGACGCTGCTCGAGCGCGCCGGCAGCGTGTCGGAGCACGTCGCGGGGCTCGCCGGCGGGCTCGTGCTGCTGCTCGGCGTGATCACCCGCCCGCTCGGCGGGCGCTACATCGACCGGCCGCGGGTCGTGCAGGCGAGCTTCGTCGCAGGCAGCGCGGCGGTCGCGCTGCTCGCGGTCGTGGCGACGCTTCCGGCCGGCGTCGTCGCATGCGCGGTGATCGGCCTCGCCGCCGGGATCCCCTTCGCGCCGTCGTTCGCCGGCGCGCAGCGCCTGCGGCCCGATGCGCCGGCGGCAGCGACCGGCGCGGTGAACATGGCGGCGGCCGCGACGATCCTCTTCGGGACGCCGTTGCTCGGGCTCGCGTTCTCGCTGCCGGGCGACGGCCGCATCGGGTTCGTCGTCGTGGCCGCGCTCTGGGCGTCGGCGGCGCTCACCCGGCCGAGAACCCTCTCCGACGAATCCTAACGCGCTCCGCTGCGCCTGCCAGCGGGACCGGCCGGCGCTACCGTCGCGCACGACCGTGAGTGGCGTTCTCGCGCACGTCCTGTGGATCGGAGGGCCGCCGTGCTCGGGCAAGACCACCGTGGCCGGGCTGCTCGCGGGCCGGCACGACCTGCGCGGCTACAACGCCGACGTTCACACCTGGGAGCATCACGACAAGGCCGTCGAGCGCGGCTACGCGGATGCGACCTACTGGCAAACCGCGACGCCCGACGAGATCTGGCTCGCGGATCTCGACACGATCGTCGCGCACACGCTGGAAGCGAACGCCGAGCGGTCTCGGTTGATGCTCGAGGACCTCGAGGCGTTGCCGACGTCGCCGCTGATCGTCGCCGAAGGAACGCCGCTCTTTCCGTGGCTCGTCGCCGACCGGATCGCCGATCCCGACCACGCGGTCTTCCTCGTCCCGTCGCCGGCGTTCCAGCGCGCGCGCCTGCTGGAGCGTCCGCGGCTCACCTTCGAGCGAACGTCCGATCCGCCCCGGGCGCTCGAGAACCGCATGCGACGGGAGCTCGAGGTCGGCGCGCTCATCAGGCGCGACGCTCTCGAGCGCGGCTTCCACGTCCTCGACGTCGACGGCTCGCGGACGGCTCACGAGATCGCCGGGGCCGTCGAGAAGCTCTTCGCGGCGACGATCGCAGCAGGGCCTCGCGCCTCGAGCCGCCCCGCGCGCCGGAAGCTTCGGCGGCAGCACAACCTGCAGGTCCACCGGCAGGTCTCCAGTTACTTCGCGCGCGTTCCCGGCGCCGGCGACCCGACGTCCACGCCCGTCCCCTTCGTCTGCGAGTGCGGTGGGCGCGGCTGTCACATGCCCGTCCACGCCCCGCTCGTGACGGCGAGTGACGTTTTCAACGGGACCGATCGACGGCTGGTCGCCGAAGCGCATCGACGCGATCGCTGACGACGGGCTCCGCCGGCTCGATCTCCTCGAGCCGGTCGACGCGGGCGAGCGCGGGGAAGGCGCGGCGCCACACGACCGCGAGCCCGATCGTCACGATCCCGCCGCCGACGACGGCCGGCACCGCTCCGAACACCGCCGCCGCCGCGCCCGACTCGAACGCGCCCAGCTCGTTCGACGCGCTGATGAACACGTTCTCGACCGCGTTGACGCGCCCGCGCAGCGCGCTCGGCGTCGCCAGCGCGGCGATCGTCGAGCGGATGTTCATCGAGAACATGTCGACGAAGCCGCTCACCGCCAGCGCGGCCGCCGAGACCCAGAACCAGCGCGAGAGCCCGAACACCACCATGCTCGCGCCGAACGCGCCGACGACGAGCAGCAGCGTCCGGCCGGCACGGCCGCCGAGCGGGCGGCGCGCGAGCCGCAGCCCCGCGAACAGCGCGCCGACGGCGGGGGCGCTGCGGAGGAGGCCGAGGCCGAACGGGCCCGTGTGGAGCACGGAGCGCGCGAACAGCGGCAGCAGCGCCACCGCGCCGCCGAAGAGGACGGCGAACAGGTCGAGCGTGATCGCGCCGAGCAGGATCGGCGTCGCCCGGATCAGGCGGATGCCGCCGAGCAGGCTCTCGCGGCCCGGAGCGCGCTCCCCGGTCAGCGCGGTCGAGCCGGGGTCCGGCACCAGCAGCACCCAGCCGACCGACGCGACGAGCATCGCAGCGGCGACCGCGTAGACCGCCTCCGGCCGGATCGCGAACAGCAGCCCGCCGACGGCCGGCCCGGCGACGGTGGCGAGCTGCCCGGCGACGGAGCGCAGCGCCAGCGCGCCCGCAAGCAGCTCGAGCGGCACGATGTCCGGCGTCAACGAGCGTCCCGACGGCGCCGCGAACGCCTGGGTGACGCCCGTGAGCGCGGCGAGGACGACGAACGGCCACAGCTCGTGCGCGCCTTCGATCGTGACGACCAGCAGCAGTGCGACGACGACCGCCTCGGCGACGATCGACGCCGCGAAGAGCCGCACCCGCGGCACCCGGTCGGCGAACTGGCCGGCGGGCAGCGCCAGCAGGGGGAGGGGCACGAACTCTGCCAGCCCGATCAGGCCGAGGTCGAACGCGCTCCGGTGGATCGCGTACACCTGCCAGCCGACCGCGACGACGACCATCTGCGAGGCGAACCCGGACGCGAGGAAGCCGCCCCACAGGCGGCGGAAGTCGCGGTGGTGGAGCGCCGGGGGCAGGCGGCGGCGCGCGGGGCCGGAGGGGGGCACGAGCGCCAACTCTGCCGGTCATGGCGGTTGTGGCACCGTTCTTAGGTCCTCCACAGGAGCCTCGAAGCCGCCTCCGAGCCGCCGCCGGTTCCCTCCAGGGTGTGACCATGAACTCGAAGAAGGGATGAACGACATGCTCAGTTCTCGCAGACGGCGCGCAGCGGCTCTTGTCGCGGTCGTCGTGCTCGTCGGAGCCGGAGCCGCCGCCGTTGCCTACGGCCTGGGCGCGCACCGTGCGTCCACGACGAGCGCCGTCTCGACCGGCGCGACGACCAAGGCCGCCGTCACGACGACGCGCACCGCCAACACGAGCGGGACGCTCACCGTGGGTCAGATCGCGAAGGACGCCTCGCCCGGCGTGGTCGAAATCGACTCGACCACCTCCAGCTCGGGCAACGGCTCGGGCACGCAGCCGTTCCCGTTCGGCGGGGGCGGCGGCAGCGGCAGCGGCACCTCGGAGGCCGAGGGAACAGGATTCGTGATCGACACCGCTGGCCACATCGTCACCAACGAGCACGTGATCCAGGGAGCGAGCTCGATCACGGTGACGTTCGACGACGCGGCGACCTACAAGGCAACCGTGGTCGGCAGCGACGAGTCGACCGACATCGCCGTCCTCAAGGTGAACGCTCCGGCGAGCGTCCTGCACCCGCTGCAGTTCGGCGACTCGAGCAACGTCGCCGTCGGTGACGGCGTCGTCGCGATCGGCGATCCGTACCAGCTCGACGACACCGTGACGAGCGGGATCGTCAGCGCGGTCGGCCGCGAGATCACCTCGCCGAACAACCTGCTGATCGTCAACGCGATCCAGACCGACGCCGCGATCAACCACGGCAACTCCGGCGGGCCGCTGTTCGACCTCGACGGCAAGGTGATCGGCATCACGGCGCAGATCCAGAGCCAGGGCGGCGGCAACGAGGGGATCGGCTTCGCGATCCCGTCGAACACCGTCCAGCAGGTGACGTCGGAGCTGATCCAGACCGGAACCGCGAAGCACGCGCTGCTCGGGATCACGCCCCAGACGATCCCGGCCAGCCTCGCGACGACGATCGGCGACGCCGCCGGCGTAGCCGTGAAGACCCTCGAGTCGGGCACCGGCGCCGCGTCGGCGGGCCTGAAGGCCGGGACGGGATCGGTGACGATCGCCGGGGTCCAGTACCCGACCGGTGGCGACGTGATCACGAGCGTCGACGGCACGGCGGTCACGACCGCCGAGCAGCTCCGGGCGACCGTCGATGCCCACCAGCCCGGCGACACGCTGAAACTCGGCGTCGTCCGCGGCGGACAATCGCGTACCGTGTCCGTGACCTTGGGAACGCGCTCGACCACTTCGTGAAGCTGAAGCTGGGCAGGATCCTCGTGCTGGCGACCGCGGCGATTGCCGCGGTCGCTGCACTGCCGGGCATCGCCGCGGCCGCCTCCGGCGACGAGACGAGCTCGAACTGGGCCGGCTGGGCGATCTCGGACCCGTCGACGATCGCCGGCGCCCCGATCACCGACTCGACGACGACGCTCTCGTTCTCGAGCACGACCGCCACCTGGGTGCAGCCGCGCGTGTCGTGCGAGGCCGGCACCGAGTCGTACTCGGCGTTCTGGGTCGGCCTCGGCGGGCTCGCGAGCGACTCGCGGGCGCTGGAGCAGGTCGGCACGCAGGCGAACTGCTCGGCCGCCGGCAAGGCGGTCTACACCGCCTGGTACGAGCTCGTGCCCGCACCGTCGGTGACGGTGAAGCTGAAGGTGATGCCGGGCGATCTCATCTCGGCCTCGGTGAACGTCGAGCCGAACGGGATCCTCGTCCAGGTGAAGAACCGCACTCGGAAGACGAACTTCACCAAGCTCCTGCCGACCCCGGCGTTGACCGACTTCACCTCGGCGGAGTGGATCGCCGAGGCGCCGTCGACCTGCAACGAGGACCTGAGCCGCTGCCGCACGCTCCCGCTCGCGAACTTCGGAACGGTGCCGTTCACGCGCATCGCGGCGATCGCCAACACGCACCCGGGCGTCGTCACCGACCCGACATGGGCGGCGACGGCGATCGATCTCGTGCCGGACGCACGCGGCCACTTCGGCGGCTTCGGGACCGCCGGGACGGCGACGCCGACGGCGGTCGACTCGACCGGCCGCTCGTTCTCGGTCGCGTTCGGCACCTCGTAGGCGTTCGCGGCGTCCCCCGGGCGGGGGACGGGGCGCTGCCTTCCGCATGCCGATGCCGATTCGGTGCAGCCTGCCAGGGAGGGGAACACGCGCCCGCCGGAGCCTCCGGTCTACGACGACGTCGTCCGCCGCTACCGGACGCTCGTCGAGCAGCTGCCGCTGGTCGTCTACATCGACGCGCTCGACGCCGCGAGCTCGAACCTCTTCACCAGTCCGCAGATCGAGCCCCTCCTCGGCTACACCGTCGACGAGTGGGCGTCCGACGCGACGCTGTTCGTGCGCACGCTCCATCCGGAGGACCGCGACCGCGTCCTCACCGCTCACGCGAAGACGCACGCGACGCACGAGCCGCTCTCGGTCGAGTACCGCCTGCTCGCCCGCGACGGGGGCGTCGTCTGGGTGCGCGACGAGGGCGTCGTCGTGCTCGGCGACAACGGCGAGCCTCTCTATCTCCAGGGCTACCTCCTCGACGTCACGGCCGAGCGGGAGGCCCAGGCGCAGCTCCGCCAGATGGCCCTGTACGACACGCTGACCGGCCTCGCGAACCGCGCGTTCTTCCACGAGCAGCTCCAGCACGCCGCCGCCCTGCGCAAGGACGACGGCGAGCAGACGGCGCTGCTGTTCGTCGACCTGAACCACTTCAAGGAGGTCAACGACCGCTTCGGGCACGACGTCGGCGACGCGGTGCTCGCGCGCCTCGGCCGGCGCATCCAGAACACGGTGCGCGCCGGCGACGGCGCGGCGCGGCTCGGCGGCGACGAGTTCGCGATCGTGCTCGCCGTCGTGAGCGAGCCCGCGGAGGCCGCGCGCGCGGCCGAGCGCCTGCTGCAGCGGATCGTCGAGCCGATCGGCCTCGGGCCGTCGTTCGTCACCGTCACCGCGAGCATCGGCATTGCGCTCGGCGACGATCCGGAGCTCCTGTTCAAGGAGGCCGACGCGGCGATGTACCGCGCGAAGGCGGAGCGCGAAGCGGGCTTCGCGTTCTTCGACCCCGCTCTCGACAGCTCTGCCGTCGAGCGCTCGCGGCGCGCGGCCGAGCTGCGGCGCGCGGTCGATGCGGGCGAGTTCACGCTCGACTTCCAGCCGGTCGTCGATCTCGGCGGCGGCGCGATCTCCGGTTACGAGGCGCTGCTGCGCTGGCAGCATCCGGAGCTCGGGCAGGTCGGCCCGCTCGATTTCATTCCGCTCGCCGAGGAGACGGGGTTGATCGTCCCGCTCGGCAAGTGGGTGCTCGAGGAGGCATGCCGGCGCGGCACGAACCTCCACGCCGAGCTCGGCCGCGCGGTGCGGATGTCGGTGAACGTGTCGGCGCGACAGCTGCAGCATCCCGACTTCGTCGGCCACGTCGAGCACGCGCTTCGCGCGTCCGGCTTCTCGCCCGCCTGCCTTACGCTCGAGCTCACCGAGACGGTGCTGCTCTCGTCCGGCGACAGCGTCGAGCAGCAGCTCCGCGCGCTCAAGGAGATGGGCATCTCGCTCGCGCTCGACGACTTCGGAACGGGCTACGCGTCGCTCGCGTACCTCCGCCGTCTGCCGGTGGACATCGTGAAGATCGACCGCAGCTTCACCGCGGCGATCGACGGGAACGACAGCGACCTCGTGCTGCTCAAGGGCATCGTCGACCTCGGGAACGCGCTCGGCCTGACGCTCGTCGCGGAGGGGATCGAGACCGAGCACCAGCGCCGCATCGTCGGCGAGCTCGGCTGCCACGGCGCGCAGGGCTTCTACTTCGGGCGGCCTGCACCGGTGCCGGCCGTCACTGCCCTGGTCTGAGCTCGACGTACGCCAGGACGCCGTCGAGCGGTCGCGGGACGCGCTCGAGGTCGAGCGCCTCGACGAGGAGCACCGCGTACCGCTGCTTACGGTTCCACATGAAGCCGTGCAGCTGCTCCTCGAGGGGGCACGCGCGATGCGCGGGCTGCTTCTGGTACGTCCGGAATGCGCGCAACTCGCCTTGTTCGGCCAGCACGCGCTGCACTCCATCCGGACCGACTGCCCGCGTCAGCTCGTCTTCGAGGTCGCGCATGCAGGCGTAGAACCCGATTTGCTCCAGCCCGGCCCGATCGTCGCACCGTAATGCACGCAAGAAATGCCGCTCCTCCCCGACGTCGTAGAGCCCCGCGAGCCGCACGTCGCGGTGCTGCCCGAGCAGGCGTGGCAGGTTCCCGTAGCCGCCCATCGGCACGACGGCGACGCCCTCGGCTCGTAGATCGCGGTCGCGGCGGCGCGCGAGCGTCTCGACGGCGAGGCGGTCACTCGTGCCTTCGACGAGCAGGACTGCGCGCGGTTGCATGCCCGCATCAGATCAGGCCGAGCGCTGGGCGCCCGCGGTTCCGCGGAACCT
>DATBIC010000048.1:0-2030 GCA_036557145.1 Gaiellaceae bacterium | reverse complement strand
ACCGAGATCTGGGAGCAGCACCGGCGCACGATCTGCTTCGTGACGCACGACATCGACGAGGCGATCTTCCTCGGCGACACGATCTTCGTGATGACGCCGCGCCCCGGCCGGCTGCGCGCCACGATCCCGGTCGAGCTGCCGAGGCCGCGCTCGCTCGAGGACACGGCGAGCCCGGACTTCCTCGCCCTGAAGCACCGGATCCTCGAGCTGATCTTCGGCGAGGAAGGCGAGCGGCTCCGCTCGAGCGCATGAGTTGACCGCCGTCGTGCTCGCGCTCTCGGCGAGCATCGCCTGGGGCTGTGCCGACTTCCTGGGCGGCCTCTATTCGCGCCGCTACTCGGTCGCGCCGGTGACGCTGCTCACGCAGCTCGCCGGGCTGGCCGGTGCGGCGGTGGCGCTGGCCATCGCAGGCGGGCCGAGCGGGATCGGGATCGGCCTCGGGGCGCTCGCGGGGTTCTTCTCGGGCGTCGGCGCGACCACCTACTACGCCGCGCTCGCCGCCGGCACGATGAGCGTGGTGGCGCCGATCTCCGCGTGCGGGGCGGTGGTGTCGCTCGGGCTTGCGCTGGCGTTCGGCGAGCGGCCCTCGCCGCTCCGCCTGGCCGGCGCGCTGCTGGCCCTGTGCGGGGCGGTGCTCGCGTCGTTCCAGGAGCATCGCGCGGGCGGGACGAGCCGACTGTCGATCCTCCTCGCGCTCGCCACCGCACTCGCGTTCGGTGTCCTGCTGTACGTGCTGGGCCGCGCAGCCGACGCGGGCGGCACCTTCTCGGCGCTCGTCGGCGTCCGGTTCGCGGCCTCGGTCGTGGTCGGCATCTGGGTGGCGTCGCTCGCGAACCGCCCGCCGTTCCCGGGCGGCCGCGTGCTCGCCGTCGTCCTCTTCGTCGGCCTGCTCGGGACGGTCGCGAACGCGCTCTACGGCTTCGCGGCCGAGCGCGGGCTGCTCGCGATCGTGTCGCTGCTCGCGTCGCTGTACCCGGTGACGACGGTCGTGCTCGCCAACCGGGTGCTGCACGAGCGGCTCGCGCCCGTGCAGGCGGTCGGCGTCGTGGTCGCGCTCGCGGGCGTGTCGCTGGTGGCAGTCGGCTGATTTCGCCGTCTGCCGTCGTTAAGAGGCCGGAAGACGTGAGGCTTTCCACCGTTGCGTTGACAAAGTCGCCACGGTCCGTGAGAGTCCGGCCATCCCGGCCACCACCGCAACTCGACCGCGGATGTGCTGTTCGGCCAGGCGAGTCCCGACCGGCAGATGCCCGTCGCCGTCGGGAGCGATCCCGCCGAAGCGTTCGCACGGGTGCGTGCCGAGCCCTACCCCCGCCTTGAACAGGCGGTGAGAATGAGCCGCATGGGTGCGCTCGGCGACCTGCGCGAGTTCAACCGGCAGCGCGTAATCGACGCCCTGCGGCGCGTCGGGACCGCGAGCCGGAGCGACCTGGCGCGCGCCACCGGTCTGTCGCGGACGACGGTCTCGACAGTCGTCTCCGACCTCCAGGAACGCGGCTTCGTCGTCGAGCAGGCGGAGGACGTCCCGGTCCAGGCCGGGCGCGGACGGCCGCCCGTGCTCGTGCGGCTGGACGTCGCGGCCGGCGCGGCCCTCGGCGTCGCGTTCAGCCACTCCGACGTCCGCGTCGCCGTGGCCGACCTCTCGTCCACCGTCCTCGCCGAGCGACAGCGCGACCTCGACGTGGCGAACGGCGCCGCCGACGCCGCGTTCGCGGTGGCTGCCGAGCTCGTCGACGCCGCGATCTCGGCGGCCGGGGTCGAGCGCGAGCGGCTGGTCGGCTGCACGGCCGCCGTCCCCGCGCCGCTCGACCGCACGTCGGGCGTCGTGGCCGCGCCGGTCATCCTCCCCGGCTGGGCCGACGTGCCGGTCGCGGAGCGGCTCTCGGCGCAGCTCGACCTGGACGTCAACGTCGACAACGACGCGAACCTCGAGGCGGTCGGCGAGCTGGTCTTCGGCGCGGCGCGCGGGATCGACGACTTCGTGTACGTGAAGCTGTCGAACGGAGTCGGATCCGCGCTCGTGCTCGACGGGC
>DATBIC010000047.1:0-2086 GCA_036557145.1 Gaiellaceae bacterium | reverse complement strand
GAAGCCGGCACCCTCGGCGCCGTCGACCGCACGGTGATCGACGGTCAGCGTCATCGTCATCATCGGCCGCACGACGACCTCGCCCTCGACGACCACGGGCCGGTCCTCGGTGGCGCCGACCGCGAGGATCGCCGCCTGCGGCGGGTTGAGCACCGCGACGAAGTGCTCGACGCCGTACATGCCGAGGTTCGAGATCGTGAACGTGCCGCCGTCGAGATCGGCCGCGGTCAGCTTGTTCGCACGCGCGCGCTCGACGACCTCGCCGCGGGCGCGTGCGACGTCGGCCAGCGACCGCGTCTCGACGCTCGCGATCACCGGGACGACGAGCCCCTGCGGCGCGGCGACCGCGATGCCGATGTTGGCGGTCGGGAACCTGAGCAGCGCATCATCGGCGAACGCGACGTTGACGTCGCGGTGGCGCCGGAGCGCAGCCGCGCAGACTTTCGCGAGCACGTCGGTGACGGTGATCCGGACGTCGGGCTCGAGGGCGCGCGCCTTCGCGACCAGCTCGTTCGCGCGCGTCATGTCGGCGCTCACCGTGAGCTGGAACACGGGCGCCTGCCAGGCGGCCGTGAGCCGGCGCGCGATCGTCTTGCGGACGTTGGTCAGTGGGATCGACTCGACTTCACCCGTCGGCGCCGGCACGGTGGGTGTCGGTGTCGCAGGCGCGGCCGCGGCGCCGCGCTCGACGTCTTCGGCGACGATGCGCCCGTCGGGGCCGGTGCCGCGCAGCGTCCCCAGGTCGATGCCGCGCTCGCGCGCGAGCCGGCGCGCGAGCGGCGAGGCCTTGACGCGGCCCCCGTTGGCAGAACTGATGCCTGGCACCCTGGCTTGGGGCGTAGAACTGGTGCCTGGCACCTTGGTGCCAGGCACCTGGGTTTCAGGTGCAGCCGCCGCCGGGGCAGGCGCGGCGACCTCTTCTCCCGCTTCGCCGATCCAGGCGATCGTCTGGCCGACGGGCGCCTCGCCCTCCGGCAGCGTGATCTTCAGCAGGACGCCCTCGAAATCGGACTCGACCTCCTGCGTCACCTTGTCGGTGTCGATCTCGTAGAGCGGCTCGCCCTTGGCAACGGCATCGCCCTCGGACTTGAGCCAGCGCGTGACCGTGCCGGCTTCCATGCCCTGGCCGAGCCGCGGGAGCTTGACCTCGTTCGCCACGGCTTGGAGCTTACTTCCCGACGGTTCGTCTGATCGCGGCGAGCACGTCGTCGACCTGCGGCACGACGAACTGCTCCATCACGGGCGCGAATGCGAGCGGCGCGAACTTCGAGCCCACGCGCTCGATCGGCGCGTCGAGCCAGTCGAACGCCTGGTACTGCAGCACCGAGGCGACCTCGGCGCCGAAGCCCATGCGCGTCACCGCCTCGTGGGCGACGACGGCGCGGTTCGTCTTCTTGACGCTCGCGACGAGCGCTTCCTCGTCGAGCGGCTGCAGCGAACGCGGGTCGATCACCTCGACCGAGATGCCGTCGCCTTCCGCCTGCTCCGCCGCCTTGAGCGCGTGGTGCACGAGCGGGCCGGTCGCGATCACGGTGACGTCGGTGCCCTCGCGCAGGACGCGCGCCTTGCCGATCGGGATCGGCTCGAGCTCCTCGGGAACCTCGCCCTTCACGGGATAGAGCAGCCGGTGCTCGAACACGATCACCGGGTTGTCGTCGTAGATCGCCGACCAGAGCAGCCCGCGGACGTCCTCGGGCGTCGACGGGAACAGCACCTTGAGCCCCGGGATGTGCACGAGCCACGCCTCGAGCTGCTGCGCGTGCTGCGCGCCCGGCGACCAGCCCGCACCGCCCTGCGTCCTGATCGTCAGCGGGATCTTCAGCTGCCCACCCGACATGTAGCGGTGCTTCGCCGCCTGGTTGACGATCTGCTCGAGCGAGAGCGTCAGGAAGTCCTCGTACATGATCTCGACGACGGGCCGCATGCCGGCCATCGCCGCGCCGATGCCCGCGCCGACGATCGCCATCTCGGAGATCGGCGTGTTGCGGACGCGCTCCGGCCCGAACTCGTCGAGCAGCCCCTGGGTGACGCCCATCGAGCCGCCCATCTCGCCGATGTCCTCGCCCATGACGAACACGTCGTCGTC
>DATBIC010000046.1:0-3154 GCA_036557145.1 Gaiellaceae bacterium | reverse complement strand
CGGGCTCGTGTTCCTGCCGATGGCGCTGACGATCATGCTGACCGCCCGCCGCACCGGCGCGCTCGTGAGCCGCTACGGCGCGCGCTCGATCCTCGGCGGCGGGCTCGTGCTCATGACCGGAGGAATGCTGCTGCTCACGCGGATCGGCTCGAGCGGGAGCGCCTTCTGGTACGTCGTCGTCCCCGGACTGCTCGTCGCGCTCGGCATCGGGCTCTCGGTCGTGTCGTCGACGATCGCCGCCGTCCAGGGCGCACGGCCCGAGCAGGCCGGACTCTCCTCGGGGCTGGTGAACACGTCGCGCCAGATCGGCGGCGCGATCGGGATCGCGCTGCTCGTCTCGCTCGCCTCGGAACGCACCAGCAACCTGATCGGCGACGGGGCGGCCGTCGCGAGCGCGCTCACCGACGGCTTCCGCCTCGCCTACGCGATCGGAGCCGGGTTGTGCGCGGCTGCGGCGGTCGTCGCGCTCGCCCGCCTGCCCCGCGCGTCTGCCGCAGGCTCGCAGCGGCGGCTCCGCATCGGCCTCGTCGCGATCCTCGCCTGCTTCGCAGTCGTCGACTTCGCGTTCGCCGGCGGCCCGGGCGCGCCGATCGGCTCGTACACGACGAAGGGCACGTGGAGCTTCGTGAGCGCGCCAGCGCTGCACCCGCCGAAGATCACCGCCGCCGCTCCGATCGACGACGGCTCGCTCGCGCCCGGCTACATCATGCTCGCCAACTTCTACGACTTGACGTCGGGGCCGATCGCGGGGCAGAGCGGGCCGCTCATCCTCGACAACCAATTGCGGCCGGTCTGGTTCAGGCCGGTGCCGAAGGACGTCGTCGCGTCGAACCTGAGCGTGCAGACCGTCGAGGGAAAGCCCGCGCTCGCCTGGTGGCAGGGAACGATCACGAGCACGGGCCAGACCGAGACCGGCGAGTACGTCGTCGTCGACGACCACTATCGCCGCGTTGCGACGATCAGAGGCGCGGACGGCTGGATCCTCACGCTGCACTCGTTCGAGATCGTCGGAGACCACGCGTGGGTGACCGCGAACAGGAACGTCTCCATGAACCTGACGAGGTACGGCGGCGCGAAGAACGGCGCGCTCGTCGACTCAGCCGTCCAGGAGTACAGCCTGAAGACCGGCAGGCTGCTGTACAGCTGGGACGCGCTCGATCACATCCCGCTCTCGGACTCGCAGAGCCCGCCGCCGCCGAACGGCTTCCCGTGGGACGCGTATCACGTCAACTCGATCGACGTCGAGCCGGACGGGACGTTCCTCGTCTCGATGAGGGACACGTGGGCCGCCTACCAGGTCGCTGCACGCACCGGCCGCATCGAGTGGACGCTCGGCGGCAAGCACTCGACGTTCACGTTCGGGAAGAGCGCCTCGTTCGAGTGGCAGCACGACGTGAGCGTGCACGGCTCGCAGGTGACGCTCTTCGACGACGAGTGCTGCGAGATCACCGGCGCCGGGACGTACCTGTCGGCCGACGGGCCGTCGCGCGCGCTCGTGCTCCGGCTGGACCGGGCGCGGGGGACGGCGAGCTTCGTCCGCCAGTACACCCACGGCGACGACTTCGACGCCGCCTACATGGGCAGCGTCCAGTCGCTCGCGAACGGCAACGTCTTCGTCGGCTGGGGCGCGGAGCCGTACTTCTCGGAGTACTCGCGCGCCGGCAAGCTGCTGCTCGACGCCACCTTCCCGTCCCCGGACCTGACGTACCGCGCGCGCCTGCAGCCCTGGTCGGGGACGCCGGCCGATCCGCCGCTCGCGGTGGTCAGGAGGTCCGGCACGAAGACCACGGTCTACGCGAGCTGGAACGGCTCGACCGCGCTCGCGGCCTGGCAGGTGCTCGCCGGGCCGAGCGCGACGAGCCTGCGGCCGGTCGGCGCCGCTCCGACGACCGGCTTCGAGACGGCGATCCCGGTCCCGGGCGGCAGCGCCGTGTACGAAGCGGAGGCGCTCGACGCGAGCGGGAAGACGATCGGCCGCTCGCTGCCCGTGCAGATCGCGCGCTAGCGACGGTCAGTCGTCCTCGAGCGGACGGCGCAGCACCCAGAGGAACGTCGTCGTGATCGCGCCCGGCTGCGGCGCACCGGCGTCGTCGGGCTCGCCCAGCTTCGACACGGCCTGCGCCGCCTGGCCGAGCTTCCCGAATCCCGGCACCGGAAGACCGCCCTCGTCTCGCCGCTCCGGAACCGTCCGGATGTCCGGGACGACGCCGACGAGCTCCCAGCCTTCGGCGCCGTACTGGTTCAGCATCGCGGTGTACTGGCCTTCGGCGAACGACACCGCCCGGTACTCCCAGCGCTCCACGAACAGAGCGTAGTCTCCTTCGGCGGTGGGCCTCGCCGACTTCGATCGGCGGAGCGTCGCCCGACATCCTCAGCGGGCGCCCGTTTCAGCCGCTGCTCTGGACGGTTAACCCCTTCGCCTCGATCTCGCGAGTGAGCGTGTCGGCGGGGCGCTCGCCGGTCACATAGCTCGCACAGATTCGACCATGCCGCGCGTCGGTGACGCAGATCCGACCCGCATGGGCCGCCGGAGCGAGATCGGCCGATCGCCAGCGAATCGCAATCACGGTCGGAGGCGGGCTCCTGAGCACTGTCTTCACGGTCGGGCGATCCGGATGGGGCAAGGGGGAAAAGTTGATCGTTGGCTGCGCCGTCGTCTTTCCCGACGGCAGATGCCCGGTGGCAACGATCGCTGCGCCGGCGACGCCGAGGATCGCAAGCGTCCAACCTGCGAGAGCCTGTCGCCCCCTCGCTGTCGGCCGATTTCGCCGGTCGAGCGCGGGTCGCGCGCGGAGCGGAGGTCGTCCGTCGGCTCCGACGTAGGCTTGCCACTCCTCGTTGCTGAACTTTGCCCAGTCACGCTCGCGCCAGCCCATCGACTGAGATGTCGGCGCGGAGAGCGCAGGACTGAAGCGATTCGGCCGGCACGGTGTAACGATCGGGCCGGTCGCAACACAGACGTGGTCAGATGCAGCGGTTCGAGCAGATCTACACCTCCCACCGCGACGCGGTCGACGCGTACGTGCGACGTCGGATCGCCCCGGACGTGGTCGAAGACGTGGTCGCCGAGGTGTTCCTCGTGTGCCTGCGCCGGATCGACGACGTGCCGTCGCCGCCGCTCCCGTGGCTGTACGCGGTCGCGCGCAAGACGCTC
>DATBIC010000045.1:0-2595 GCA_036557145.1 Gaiellaceae bacterium | reverse complement strand
GCGAACGTGTAGCGGTTCGCGACGCGGAAGAAGCAGAAGGAGCTGATCATCACGTGGAGGTCGACCGGGTCGATGCGCCGCCGGAACGCGCGCTTCGCGTAGCCGCGCTCGAGGATCTTCTCGATCAGCTCGATCGCGGGGCTGTTCAGCTCGCCGAAGCTCGGCGACTTCGCCATGTGCTCGGCGCGGGCGATGTTCTCGACGCTCACGAGACGGATGAAGTCGGGATGCGCCTCGTGGTGGTCGAAGGTCAGCTCGGCCAGCCGGCGGATCGCCGCGACGGGGTCCGTGTGGTCGACGTCGAGCTGCTGCTCGGCCGTCCGGATCGCCGCGTAGGCCTGCTGGAGGACGGCGATGTAGAGGCCCTCCTTGCTGCCGAAGTAGTAGTAGATCATCCGCTTCGTCGTGCGGGTGCGGGCGGCGATCTCGTCGACGCGGCCGCCGTCGAAGCCGTGGTCGGCGAACTCGCGGGCGGCGACCTCGAGGATCTCCGCGCGCGTCCGCTCGGGGTCGCGCTGCCGCTTCGTCGCCGTCGCTTGCCGAGTCGACATTCCCCTCCGATCCTACGTCGCCACGCTCAGATGCCGAGATAAATCCGCCGCACCTCGGGATCCTCGCGGAGGGTCGCCGAGCTGCCCTGCTTCACGCCTCGCCCGTTCTCGAGCACGATGCACTCCTCGGCGAGCGAGAACGTCACCTGGGCGTTCTGCTCGACGAGGAGCAGCGCCAACCCCTGCGCGCGCAGCTCCGCCAGCCGGCTCGAGATCTCGTTCACCACCACCGGGCCGAGCCCCATCGAGGGCTCGTCCAGGACGAGCAGCTTCGGCCTGCTCATCAGGGCCCGGCCGATGGCGAGCATCTGCTGCTGGCCGCCGCTCAGCGCTCCGGCGAGGCGCTTCTCGAACTCCTCCAGCACCGGGAACAGCTCGTAGACGCGGCGCAGGCTGCTCTCGACCTCGGCGTTCCAGCGCTGCCGGTACGCGCCGAGCAGCAGGTTCTTCCGCACAGTGAGGCCCGAGAAGACGTGCCGGCCTTCCGGGACGTAGCCGACACCCAGCTCGACGATCCGGTGCGCCTTCGTGCGGTCGAGCCGGTGGCCGTCGAACTCGATCGACTCGGCGCGGTACCGGATGAGTCCCAGCAGCGCGCGCAGGGTCGACGTCTTGCCCGCGCCGTTCGCGCCGATGATCCCGAACCCCGAGCCCGCGGAGACGCTGAAGCTGAGGCCGTGGACGGCGCGGATGTGGCCGTACGAGACGTCGAGGCCGCGGACGTCCAGGAGGGCGCTCATGCGCCGGCCGCCTGACAGACGAGGTGTCGACCGGTCATTTCAGACGGCCGCGCCGGCAAAGCCGGCACGGCCTGAAGTCGCCGTCGCAAGCGACGGCTCACGCGAGGCTCTCCTCGACGTCGGGGAGCAGCGCCGTGCCGAGGTAGGCCTCGATCACGCGACGGTCTCGGGCGATCTCCTCGGGCGCGCCCTCGGCGAGCACGGCGCCGCTCGAGAGGACGGTGACGCGCTCGCACACCGACATCACGAGCGCCATGTTGTGCTCGATCAGGAGCACCGTCGTCCCGTCCGCGCGGATGCGCCGGATCAGCTCGCCGAGGTCGCGCTGCTCGGTCGAGTTCAGCCCCGCGGCCGGCTCGTCGAGCAGCAGGAGCTTCGGCTCGGTCGCCATCGCGCGTGCGATCTCGACGAGTCGCTGCTGGCCGTAGGGCAGGTTCGTGCCGAGGAAGTCCGCCACCGACGCGAGCTGGTAGCGGCGCAGGTGCCGGTCGGCGAGCCGACGCAGCTCCCGCTCGCGCAGCAGCACGAGCCACGGCGCGAGCAGGTAGCGCCAGATCGAGTGCGGACGGCTGTCGTCGAGCGCCACCATGACGTTCTCGCGCACCGTCAGCGAGCGGAACAGCCGCACGGTCTGGAACGTCCGGCCGACGCCCTGCCGCGCCACGCGGTACGCGCGCCGTCCGGACACCCGCCTCCCGGCCATCCGCACCGAGCCCGAGCTGGCGCCGTAGACGCCGGTGACGATGTTGAACAGGGTCGTCTTGCCGGAGCCGTTGGGGCCGACGATGCCGTGGATGGAGCCGGCGGCGACGTCGAACGACACGCCGCGCAGCGCCACGAGGCCCTTGAACCGCTTCGTGACGTCGCGGATCTCGAGCACCGGCCGGCGCTCCGCCCGCGCCTCGTCGAGCTCGCGCAGGACCGGCCGCTCGTCGTCGACGCCGAGCCCTTCGACCTCGTCCTCGTCGAGCACGGCGGGGGGCCTCGAAAACAGCCGGCGCCACAGCGAGGTCGCGAGCCCCGCCAGCCCCGACGGCGCGAACAGCACCATCGCCACGATCAGCGCGCCGTACGCGATCTGCTGGTAGCGCTGGAAGCTCTCGAACTGCTGGCGAACGAAGATCAGCACCACCGCACCGAGCGCCGCGCCGTAGATGCTGTCGCGCCCGCCGGCGATCACCATCGCGAGCAGCAGGAACATGATCGCGAGGCTGTAGGTGTCCGGGCTGACGTAGTGGATCATCCCGGCGTACAGCGCGCCCGCGACGCCGCCGTACGCGCCCGAGAGCATGAAGGCGACGATG
>DATBIC010000044.1:0-5690 GCA_036557145.1 Gaiellaceae bacterium | reverse complement strand
GCGCGTCCCACGACCACCAGACGTCCGTATCGTCGGGCGGGGACGGCGCCGGACGGGCGGCGCGCCCGAGCTGAGCCGCGAGCACGAGCACCACGACGAGTCCGAGGACGAGGGTGCCGAGCTGTCTTGCCACCACCCTCGACGCTAGGTGGCGTTCGTCAGCGCGTCCTTAAGTGTTTGCAAGGAGATTCGTCCTTGCCGAACTGCTAGACGCCCGCCGTCGGCAGCGGCGGCTGCGCCCGCAGCGCGTCGACGACGTGGGCGAGGTGGTCGCGGACGGCCTGCTCGGCGGCGTCCGGGTCGCCCGTCGCGATCGCATCGACGATCGCGCGGTGCTCCGTATGGGACTGCTCGGCCCGTCCGGGTAGCAGGACCGTCCTGTACTGGAAGCGGACGAGCTGGGAGCTCAGGGTCGCGACGAGCCGCGACACGGTCCGGATCCCGGCGATCTCGACCAGGCGCGCGTGCAGCTTGGCGTTCAACTCGGAGACCGCGACGAGGTCGCCGGCATCGAGGAGCGCCCGCATCTCCTTCAGGAGCGCCGACAGCTCGGCGACGTTCGCCTTCGTCGCCTTCTGCGCCGCGTAGCGCGCCGCGAGGCCCTCGAGCACCATGCGCGACTCGAGGATCTCGGCGGCCTCCTGCTCGTCGATCAGCCGCACCTTCGCGCCGCGGTTCCGCTCGTGCTCGACGAGGCCCTCCTGCACGAGCCGGACGAGGGCGGTGCGCACCGCCGAGCGGCGAGCCTCCAGCATCTGCATCAGGTCGGCCTCGACGAGTCGCTCGTTCGGCTGCAGCTGGCCGCTCACGATTGCCGCCCGCAGCGACTCGTAGGCGTGCTGGGAGCCGTTCGCGTCCGTGGCGGATCGGGTCGTCACGTCGTCGAGAGGCTAGGCGAGAGAGGCGGATGTCGTCAACAAGATCCGCGACGATCTTGGGGCGGATCTTGACGCTAATGCAGGGACGTTGTACGGTCGCGGCGGGCTGGCGACAGAAGGAGGAGAGGTGAGCGACGACGGTACAAGCGGGTCCTTGGACCGCCGAGAGTTTCTAAAGCGGGCCGGGGCCGGGGTCGCAGTGGCGAGCCTTCCGCTCGCGACTGCATCGCGGAGCTGGGCAGGCCTGACGAGGAAGACCGCGACGAAGCCGCTGCGGATCGGCAACCTGCTCACGCTGAGCGGGCCGAACTCGGCGCCTCCGATCGACGTCAAGCGCGGGTTCGTTGCGTATGTCCTGGCGCACGGCCACCGGCTCGGCGGACGCAGGGTGCAGTTCTTCGACGCCGACGACGGGAACAACCCGGCGACGGCGATCCAGCAGGTCCAGAAGCTCGTCAACGAGAACCAGGTCGACGTGATCGAGGGCATCTTCTTCTCGAGCGTCCTGCTCGGCGTCCGCGACACGATCGACCAGTTGAAGGTGCCGACGGTCGTCGCGAACGCCGCGGCGAACGCGCTTTCGCGCGACCGAAAGTCGGACTACATCTGGCGCACGTCGTATTCGAACTATCAGCTCGGGGTCCCGCTCGGACCGTGGGCGGCGCAGAAGATCGGCAAGAGCGGCGTCGCCGTCATCTCGGCGAACTACGCGGCCGGCCAGGAGTCCGCTGCGGCATTCAAGGACGCGTACGAGAAGGCGGGCGGCTCGCTCTCCGGCGGGATCATCTTCACGCCGTTCCCGGTGACGCCCGACTACCAGCCGTACCTGCAGCAGGCGGCCGACCGCGGCGCGAAGGGCGTGTGGGCGTTCACGGCGGGCGGCGGCGAGGCGATCAAGTTCGTCAAGACGTACAAGCAGTTCGGGTTCGACAAGCAGTTCCAGCTCTTCGGCAGCAACAACATGACCGACCCCCAGAGCGTGCTGGACTCCGAGGCCGACGCGGCGCTCGGCATCCGCACGACGGCGAACTGGGCGCCGACGCTGAAGAACAAGGAGAACGTGCTCTTCCTGAAGCAGTACGACAAGTACGGCATCGGCGAGCCGTCGGCATTCGCCGAGCTCGGCTACGTCGCAGCGCAGGTCCTCGACCTCGCCCTGCGCAAGGTGCACGGCGACACGACGAACAAGGCGCGCTTCATCAAGGCGATGGCGAGTGTCGGCGCGTGGCAGTCGCCGGGCGGCAAGGTGCGCATGGATCCGACCACGCACAACCTGATCGAGCCGGTCTATCTCCGGAACGTCGTGAAGACGGGCTCCGGCTACAACCAGCCGCTCATCTCGACGCTCGGCGTCTACAAGGAGCCCGGCGCCTGACCGGGGAGTTGGTCGCGGCGTCATGCGCCGCCTCGACAATTGACGCATGACGGCTGCTGCGGTCCTCGCTGCCAACTTCTTCGACCAGAACTTCTCGAGCATCCTCAACGGCGTCGCGTTGGGGATGCTCATCTTCATCCTCGCGATCGGGCTGTCGCTGATCTTCGGCCTGCTCGACGTGCTCAACCTCGCGCACGGGAGCCTGTACCTGCTGGGCACTTACCTCGGCTACTCGCTGGTCGAGCACCACGGCGTGCCGTTCATCGCGGCGGCCGCGATCTCGATCGTGTTCGGCATGGGGCTCGGCTTCGTGCTCGCGCTCGCGGTGTGGCCGATCCGCGACCGCGGACACCTCGACCAGGTGCTGTTGACGCTCGGGCTGTTCTTCATCGTCGCGGACCTGGTCACGATCATCTGGGGCCGCGACTTCCACACGATCACGCCGCCCGGCTTCCTGCTCCAGAGCAAGCAGATCCTCGGCCACTACTACCCGTCGTATCGGCTCGCCGTGATCGTGATCGGGCTCGTGATCGCGCTCGTGACGTACCTCGTGTTCGAGCGGACGCAGCTCGGGGCGATCCTGCGTGCGGCCGTCGAGGACAGGGCGATGGTCGGCGCGCTCGGCTACAACGTGAACGCCGTGATGCTGTGGGTGCTGCTCGCCGGAGCGGCGCTCGCGACGTTCGCCGGCGTGATCGGCGGGCCCATCGAGCAGGTAACGCCCGGAGTCGGCAACGACGTGCTGCTGCTGGCGCTGATCGTCGTCGTGGTCGGCGGGCTCGGCTCGATCCCCGGCGCGTTCGTCGCCTCGCTGATCATCGGACAGGCGGAGTCGCTCGGAGTCGCCCTCGGCCAGCAGTACGGCTTGCCGCAGGCGGCGCCGTTCGCGCTGTTCGGGGCGATGGCCCTGATCCTCATCGCGCGACCCGCGGGGCTGTTCGGGAAGTGACCCGCACCGGCATCGCCGTCCGGCTCGCGGCGCTCGCGCTGCTCGTCGCGGCGCCGGTCGTGCTCGACACGTACCGGACATTCCTCCTGACCGAGATCCTGATCTTCGGGCTGTTCGCGGCGAGCCTCGACCTCCTGCTCGGCTACTCCGGGCTTCCGTCGCTCGGGCACGGCGGCTACTTCGGGGTCGGCGCGTACGCGGCTGGACTGCTCGCGCTGCACGCGACCACGAACGCGTTCGCCCAGATCCTCGTCGCCACCGGCGTCGCGGCCGGGTTCGCGATCGTCACCGGCGTGTTCGCCGTCCGCTCGCGCGGCGTGTACTTCCTGATGCTCACGCTCGCGTTCGGGCAGCTGCTCTGGGTGCTCGCGCTCAACTGGTCGTCGCTCACGGGCGGCTCGAACGGGATCTTCGGGATTCCGGTGGCGACGCTGGCGGGCAGCTCGCGCTGGCTCGCCGCGGGCGACCACTTCTACTGGTACACGCTGTGCAGCTTCCTCGTCGGGTACGCGCTGCTCAAGCTCGTCGTCCTGTCGCCGTTCGGACGCGCGCTCGCGGGCATCCGTGAGAACGAGGCGCGCATGGGCTCGCTCGGCTACAACGTGCCGCTCTACAAGCTGGCCGCGTTCACGATCGCGTGCTCGATCGCCGGGTACGCCGGAGCGCTCGCGTGCCAGCAGCCGAAGTACTTCTCGCCCGACGGGATGTCGTTCGACGTCTCCGCCGTCGCGATCGTCGCCATCGTCATCGGCGGGCAGCGGACGCTGATCGGCGCGGTGCTCGGCTCGGCGTTCTACTACGTCGTGCGCGACCAGCTCTCGGACCTGCTCTCGTCGCACTGGGAGCTGGCGCTCGGCCTCGTGTTCGTGCTCGTCGTCTACCTGCTGCCGGACGGTCTCGTCGGCGGCGCGCGGCGGCTGCAGCGGAGATTCGCGCGATGACGCCGGCGCTCGAGCTGGAGAACGTCGGCCGCCGTTACGGTGAGCTGCGCGCCGTCGACTCGGTGACGCTCGCGGTGGAGCCGTCGTCGCGCCACGCGCTGATCGGCCCCAACGGCGCCGGCAAGTCGACGCTCTTCCACGTCATCTCCGGGGCCGTGCGGCCGACGTCCGGACGGATCCGCTTCTTCGGCACCACCGTCACGCGGACCTCGGCGCACCGGCGGACGCAGCTCGGCATGGGACGCACCTTCCAGCACTCAAGCCTGTTCGACGGCCTCACCGCGCGTGAGAACGTCGCGATCGCGGTGCAGCGCAAGCTCGGTCACGCGCCGAACCCGGTGCTTCCGACCGGCCGGTTCCGCGACGTCGACGCCCGCTCGGAGCAGCTGCTCGAGCTCGTCGGCCTCGCCGACTTCGGCGACGTCGACGCCGGCTCCCTCTCGTACGGCCACCAGCGCCAGCTCGAGATCGCGCTCGCGCTCGCCACCGAGCCGCGCCTGCTCCTCCTGGACGAGCCGACGGCGGGCATGTCGCGCGACGAAGCGCACCGCTTCATGGGCCTGATCGGCTCGCTGCCGCAGGAGCTGACCCTGATGATCGTCGAGCACGACATGGACATCGTGTTCGGGCTCGCGACCGTGATCTCCGTGCTCGACGCCGGCCGCCTGATCGCGAGCGGGCCGCCGGAGGACAGCCGCGGCTCCGCCGCCGTGCAGGAGGCCTACCTCGGCCCGGGCGACCGGATGGAGCAGCTGTTCACCGCATGAGGGCGCTGCTCGCGATCCGCGATGTCTTCGCCGGCTACGACAGCGGCGACGTTCTCCACGGCGTCGACCTCGAGCTCGAAGAAGGCGAGGTCGTCGCGCTCCTGGGGCGCAACGGCGTCGGGAAGACGACGCTCCTGAACGCGATCGTCGGGCTCGTGCCCCTGCGCTCCGGCTCGATCAGCCTCGACGGCCGCGAGCTCGCCGGCTCCGGCGCGCACGAGATCGCCCGGGCCGGGATCGCGATCGTCCCGCAGGGCCGGCGGATCTTCGCGCGGCTCACCGTCGAGGAGAACCTCAAGCTCGCGCGGCGCGCGTCGAGCGACCGCCGGGCCGAGTGGGCGCTCGACGACGTCTACGACCTGCTGCCGCGGCTCCGAGAGCGGCGGCGGCACCGCGGCAACCACCTGTCGGGCGGCGAGCAGCAGATGCTCGCGATCGGCCGCGCGCTCCTCGCGAACCCGCGCGTCTTCCTCTTCGACGAGCCGTCCGAAGGGCTCGCGCCGTTGCTCGTCGACCTCGTCACCAGAACGATCGGCGGCCTGCGCGAGCGCGGTCTGTCGGCGATCGTGGTCGAGCAGAACCTCCACGTCGCGGTCGCGCTCGCGGACCGCGTCGCGATCATGAGCAAGGGCGAGATCGCGTACCGGGCGACGACGCAGGGGTTCCGCGGCGACCGCGCTACGGCTCAGGCTTTACTCGGCGTGTCGTGAGCTGAGCTCCGGTCACCACCGCCCGTGACCGCGGTAGCCGCGGCCCCACGAGCGCCAGGCCAGCGGGCGC
>DATBIC010000043.1:0-5003 GCA_036557145.1 Gaiellaceae bacterium | reverse complement strand
TACCGCGGCTTCAAGTGCCCGCACTGCCGGCTGTTCGTGCCGGCAGAGCGCACCGACGCCTGAACATCGTCAGACGCAGTCGCGAAGCGCCTGCGCCTCGGGGAGCCCTTCGAGCTTCTTCAGCGTGTTGTTCTCGATCTGCCGGATGCGCTCGCGCGTCACGCCGAACGCCTTGCCGACCTCCTCGAGCGTGCACGGCTGGCCGCCGGTGAGGCCGAACCGGAGCTCGATCACCTGCCGCTCGCGCTCGGGCAGCGCGTTCAGCGCGTGCTCGATGTCGGAGCGGCGCAGCGTCAGCGACGCGGCCTCGTCGGGCGTCTCGGTGTTCTCGTCCTCGACGAAGTCGCCGAGCTCGGAGTCCTCCTCCTCGCCGATCGGCTTCTCGAGCGAGACGGGATGCTGCGCCATGCGCAGGATCTCGCGCACCTCGTCGGTGGTGATCTCGAGCTCCTCGGCGATCTCCTCCGGGCGCGGCTCGCGCCCGAGGCGCTGGACGAGCTGGCGCTCGATGTGGACGACCTTGTTCAGCTTCTCGACCATGTGCACCGGGATGCGGATCGTGCGCGCCTTGTCGGCGATCGCGCGGGTCACGGCCTGCCGGATCCACCAGGTCGCGTACGTCGAGAACTTGTAGCCCTTGCGGTAGTCGAACTTCTCCACCGCGCGAATCAGCCCCAGCGAGCCCTCCTGGATCAGGTCGAGGAACGACAGCCCGCGGCCCAGGTAGCCCTTGGCGATCGAGACGACCAGGCGCAGGTTGGCCTCGATCATCTGCGTCTTCGCGATCATGTCGCCGCGCTCGATCCGCTTCGCCAGGTACACCTCCTGGTCGGCGGTCAGCAGCGGCACCTTGCCGATCTCGCGCAGGTACAGCCGCAGCGAGTCGAGCGACGGCTCGACGGTGAGGTCGAGCTTCGGCGCGTTCTTCGGCTCTTCCTCGACGAGCGGCTGCTCGTGCGGCAGGCGCTTGTGCTCCTCGCCCTCGACGAGCTCGACGCCGTGGTCGATCAGATAGGTGGTGAAGTCCTCGACCTGCTCTTTCGTGAGCTCGACCTCGTCGAGCCCCTTGACGATCTCGTCGTAGGTGAGGAACCCTTTCTCCTTGCCCGACTCGACGAGCTTCTGGAGCTCCTCTACCTCTGGAAGAGCAATGTCGACAGTGAGCACCTGAGCACGACCTCCGGCCTTGACGCGGTTGACGGGGAAACAACCAACGTTTGAGCCGGGACGTGGGGACGCTCCGGCTCACCCTCTGACGCGCCTGACTCTACACAAGGATTCACCGGATCGGGATCGAATTTTCTCAGGTTGTTCACCAACCGCCGCCGTGTTCCGTAGGCTCGAACAATGAGCGTCGTGCTCGCGCTCGCGATGATCGGCCTCGCCCGTCCGCCCGGCGCGTACGTGACGACCGGGTCGGCGAAGGTCCCGCTCGCGATCTCGTCGTGGTGCTGGGGTCTCAAGTGCGGCGCGCCGATCGCCTCCTCGTCGAAGGCGGTGGTCGTCCGGCGCGGCGCGACGATCCGGGCCGAGCTCGGGTTCACGCCGACGAAGGTGACCGTGGCCGTCGTCGGCCGGCGCGTGACCGCCTCGGCGCACGGGCGCGAGATCACCTGGCGCGCGACGCGTGCCGGCGGGCTGACGCTCCGCGTGGCGAACGCGCACGGCTGGGTGATCTACGTGGGCCGCGTCAAGCTGCGCTGACGAAGCCCGGAAAGCGGAACGGCCGGCGCAAGGCCGGCCGTCCGACGTCTCGCCGCAGGGTGATTGCCGTCAGCCCCGGGGGAGAGATCTGCTCCTCCTATCGGCAGGAGCAGCAGCCGACTTGAGGGGTTTTTCGCCTCCGTGGGCCCCGCCGCATCGGGCCCGCGAATGACGATCGCACTGTGCTCCCGCGAAGCCGCTTGATCCATCACCCTTTCGTAGTTGACTGCTCCACTTGACTACGCTCGGCGGCGATGGCAACCCGCTTCGCCGACCGGCTGCGCGACGGCCCACCCCTGATCGGCGATGGCGGCACGGGGGTGCTGCTCTCCGCCGCCGTGCCCGGCCTGCGCGCGCCCGAGGAGGCCAACCTGCGGGCTCCGGAGAGCGTGATCTCGCTCCACCTCGGCTTCATCCGCGCCGGAGCCGAGCTGATCGAGACCAATACCTTCGGGGCGAACCGGGCCAAGCTCCGGTCGCACTTCCTCGAAGGAGAGCTCGAGTCGATCAACCGTGCGGCGGTCAAGCTGGCGCGCGAGGCGCGCGAGATCTCGGGCCGCGACGTCTACATCGGCGGCTCGATCGGGCCGCTCGGCGACACGGCGCGCCGCGACGACGACCGGCGGGCGATCTTCGCCGAGCAGGCGGAGCTGCTCGAGGGCCGGGGCGTCGACCTCTTCATGGTCGAGACGTTCTTCGACCTCGACGAGCTGCTGACCGCCGTCGAGGCCGTGCGCAGCGTCTCGTCGCTCCCGATCGTGGCGCTGCTGACGTTCGACGAGGACGCGGTCACGCTCGCCGGCGTCGGCGCCGCCGACGCGGCCGCGCGACTGCGACCGCTCGGGCTGGCGGCGATCGGCGCGAATCACGGCGCCGGCCTCCAGGCCGCGCTGCGTGCGCTCGAGGCGATGGGGCCCGGCGACACACCGCTCGCCGCGCTGCCGAACATCGGGCTCGCGTCGATCTCGGCCGGTCGCGTCGTCTATCCGCATGCGACGCCGGAGTACTTCGCCGACTTCGCCGCACACGCGGTCCGGCTCGGCGCGAAGCTGATCGGCGGCTGCTGCGGCACGACGCCGACCGAGATCGCCGCGATCCACGGCGCCGTCGCCGAGCACCGGGAACCGAGCGCCCCGATCGTCGTGCGCCCGCGCGAGCCGCGGGCCGTCCACGTCGCCGAGCCGACCGAGACGACGCTCGGCCGCATGCTCCGCGAGCAGCAGTTCGTCGTCTCGGTCGAGCTCGACCCGCCGCGCGGCGGAAACGCCGAGAGCATGCTCGCCGTCGCGCGCACGCTCGCCGCCTCGAGCGACGTCCACGTCCTCGACATCAACGACAACCCGATGGCGCGCGCGCGGATGAACGCGCTGATGGCCGCCGTGGCGATCGAGCGGGAGTGTGGCATCGAGACGATCCCGCACGTGACGCCGCGCGACACCAGCGTGATGGGGCTGCAGTCGGCGCTGCTCGGCGCCCATGCCGAGGGAGTGCGGAACGTGCTCGCGGTGACCGGCGACCCGCCGGAGGTCGGCGACTACCCGGGCGCGAACGGCGTCTACGAGGTCGACTCGATCGGTCTCGCGCGCGTGATCGCCCATCTGAACGACGGCACCGACGCGAACGGCCGCGAGATCGACGCGCCGACGTCGTTCTTCACCGGTGTCGCGGTCAACCCGGCGGCGGATGACCTTGACGCGGAGCTGGCACGGTTCGCGGAGAAGGTGGCGGCGGGCGCGCGCTTCGCCATGACGCAGGCGCTGTTCGACCTCTCCTACCTGGAGCGGATGCTCGCCGCGCTCGGCGGCCGGAGCCCGATCCCGCTGCTCGTCGGCGTCTTCTACGTGCGCAGCCACCAGCTCGCGCTCCGGCTGCACAACGAGGTGCCGGGGATCGTCGTCCCCGAGCGGGTGCAGGCGCGGCTACGCGACGCCGGCAAGGACGCGCCGGCTGTCGGCCGCGAGCTCGCGAAGGAGCTGGTCGCCGGCGCGCGCTCGCTCGCCGCCGGCGTCTACGTGATCCCGCCGTTCCGGCGACCGGAAGCCGCGCTCGAGCTGTTCTGACTCAGCAGCTGCCGGTCGAGACCGGGGCGCGCGCACGGGCGAGCGCCGCGCGGACGGGACCGTCGGGGACGCCGTAGCCTCCGAGCCCGCCGACGTGCGCCGCGAAGACGGTCGCCTCGACGTGGCCCGACGCGTCGACCGCCGGGCCGCCGGAGTTGCCGTGCCGGATCAGCCCGCCGAGGGCGGTCACCCGGCGCAGCGATCCGTCCGAGAGCACGTCGCCCGTGTCACCGACGACTCCGGGCTCCACGTCGAGCCCGCCGTCGCCCGGGAAGCCGAGGATCGCGACGGCGGCTCCCGGCTTCGGATCGGCGAGCGGCAGCGTGGCGGTGCGGAGCCCGTCGACGCGCAGGACGGCGACGTCCTGCGTGCGGTCGATGGACAGCGGCACGGCGGGAAAGCCGTTCGCGGTGATCGCCGTGGCGCCGACGACGACGTGGGCGGCCGTGACGACGACGTGCGGCTTCGCGACCCAGCCGGATCCCTCGACCTCGAGGCCGCACGCGGCGGCATGGATCCGCACGACGGCGAGGCGGGCGCGCGTGACCCCCGGCGCATAGACGATCGACGGATCGGTCGCGGCGGCGGGCACGGACGGGCCGCTGATCAACTCGAACGGGCTGAACCGCGCGAGCCGGCCGAAGAGCGTGGTCGGCGACACGATCGTGTCCAGGCGCGTCACGATGCGCGACTGCTGGACGTCCGAGCGCAGGCTGCGCTGGCCCGGCACCTGCAGCAGCGCCGCCGCGGCGACCCAAACCAGGCAGAGGCCGATGGCGGCGCCGACGAGGAGGCCGCCGAGCGAGTCGAGCATGCGCAGAGGCGGGAGGATCGACACGCCGCCGCGGGCGACCCGGCCGCCCAGAGACGCGACCGACTGGAGCACGAGCGCGCCGACGAGCGCGCCGGCGAGCGCGGCGAACGATGCGTACGGCGAGCTCGAGCCGTCGTGGAGGACGTGCGGGCCGAGCCGCGAGCCGATAACCGCACCGAGCGCAAGGCCGCCGAGCGACAGCGCCGATGCGATGAGCCCGCGCCGCAAGCCCGCGAGCGCCGCGAGCGCGATCACTGCGAGCGCGATCCAGTCGACGCGGTTCACCCTGCAGGGTTAGGCGAGCACCTCCGCTTCCCTGCCGCCGCTACACTCCGGCGCGAACCGGGGGCGTAGTTCAGTTGGTTAGAACGCCGGCCTGTCACGCCGGAGGTCGCGGGTTCGAGTCCCGTCGCTCCCGTCTCTCG
>DATBIC010000042.1:0-14188 GCA_036557145.1 Gaiellaceae bacterium | reverse complement strand
CGGTCTCACGTTCACGATTCACAACTCCCGGTTCTTCTACGGCTCGTTCATCACCGCTGCGATCACGTTCCTGATGATCGCGCTGGCGGTCTTCTTCTTCATCGTCAAGCCGGTCGACGCGATGCGCGCCCGGCGGTCGGGCCGCGACGCCGAGGAGGCGGCGCCGAGCGACGAGGAGCGGCGCCACCAGGAGCTGCTCGCCGCGCTGCGCGCCGCCTGATTCGGGACGAGACCCGGGCCGCGCGCCTTCAGGGCGCGCGGCCGCTAGGAATGGTCGCGCTGGGCCTCTTTCGCCTTCCGCTCGCTGCGCTTCTCCTTCAGCGTCTTCTGCGCAGCCTTCTTCTGCAGCTTCTTCTGCTTGTCCGCGCCCTTCACGGGGAACGCTCCTTCGTCCGGGGCCGTCCGGAGCGCATCATCGCATTCACCGGCACTAGCCGGTAGTCCATGCAGGGCCGCCAAAAGAGCCAGTGGCCGGACCGAGCGCGTCGTGCAATCCTCATCGAGTGGGAGCCGGGGAGAGGCCACGCAGCACCGGAAGCCGCGGCCAGCGGCCGGGCAACGTCGTCGCGTGCCGCGAGTGCGGCCGCTCGAGCGGCCTGTACTGGCGCGGCTGGCGCGCCTACCGCACCGACGACCCGGAGACGAACGAACCGCCCGCGCTGGCGTTCTACTGCCGCGCCTGCTCGGAGCGGGAGTTCGGCTCGCGCTGACCGGCGGGCCCGACCGCTAGCCAAGGCGGACCCGCCAGCCGTCGCCCGTCTCGTCGAGCACGGGGAGCAGGCCCCGCTGGTCGCCCCTCGGGACGACGCCGCTGAGCGCGAAGTCGACGGACGGGCACGTGTTCCCGTCGGTCGCGCGGTAGACCTCGACCGCGGCCGAGGTGCCGGTCGCGGGGACTCCCAGGTCGGCTGCGTAGGCCTGCTTCCCGTCGATGCTCACCGTCCAGCTCGCGCCGGTGCCGTTGAACGCGACGACCACGGGCGCACCAACTGCGACGGGCTCGAGCTCGGTCAGCTGGTAGCCGCCCAGCGTCTGGGCCTCGACGTACACCCACGCACGCCCATCGTCCGGGTAGGTGCCGATCGCTCCCCGGCCGACGCCGACCTGCAGCCACTCGCGCGGAACCTGGTTCGCATCGCGCGCGACGATCGACGCGTACGCGAGTGCGTGGTCCATCGGGCTGACCAGGCCGGGCAGCCGCTCCATCGTGAGCGTCGCCGTCAGGTCCGCCGCCGGCGCGCTGACGAAGCCGCCGTAGCTGTAGCCCGCGGGGCACGACGGCGGCGGCTGCAACTGGACGGCGAGCCGCGACGGGAGCGGGAACGTCGTGCGCGGAACCGATAGGAGCAGAACCTCGCTGCCGCCGGGCGCCGTGCACGACCCGCACGAGACCTGCCGAAGCGTCAGGTCGACCGTTGCGCCGGCGACCTGGAGCGCGGCCACCGCGACGGGGCAGCATCCGGCGCGCGTAGCGGTCGCGACGAGCAGCAGGCGGCGATAGCCGAAGTTCGTCGAGGCTCGAGCGCGGGCGACCGCCTGCCGCAGCGGCGGCGCGAGCTGCGGCAGCGCGCGCGCGACCTCACGTGACGACGAGAAGACGGAGACGCGCCACGGTGCAGGCCCCTCCGCACCGGTCGCCGTGCCCGAGAACGAGCTCTGCGGCAGCAGGCGCCCCGCGGGCAGCGCGGCCGCCGTCACCGAGCCGACGGTGCGCCACGACACCACGCCACCACTCGGCGCGGCCGGAACGGCGCGCGCGGCGAGCAGGATGCAGGTGGCGGTGAGGGCGGCGACCCGGACCACTCCGGCGACGGTAGCGCGCGGCGGCCCGCCCGGCCGCGGAATTCACTCGAACGCGTTACTCGCGCTCGTCGCCCGGGCGGAGCCGGTAGACGATGCGGCCGCGGTCGAGGTCGTACGCGGACAGCTCGATCCGCACACGATCGCCCGGGTTCATCCGAATCCGGAACCGGCGCATCTTGCCGGCGGTGTACCCAAGGGTCTCGTGACCGTTGTCGAGGGCGATCCGGAACATGCCGTTCCTGAGCGCCTCGACGATCTCACCGGTCATTTCGACCTTCTCTTCCTTCTGCGGGATGGTGACCTCCTCTCGCTCTTCTCGACGGGACGATGCGGCGGGCGCAATGCCCGCCGCCCGTGCAAGCTCGCCGTCCTATGCGACGATGTTGACGTTCGCGGCCTGGGGGCCCTTCTCGCCCTGCTGGGCCTCGTACTCGACCTTCGAGCCCTCGGCCAGCGACCTGTAGCCGCTGCCCTGGATCGCGCTGAAGTGCACGAACAGGTCCTTGCCGCCCTCGTCGGGGGTGATGAACCCGTATCCCTTGTCCGCGTTGAACCATTTCACGGTTCCGGTTGCCATATCTCTTTCCACCTCCTCGCCATGCTCATGAACGGCAAGAAGGCGCAAACCGGCACCATCCAGACTCGCTCAATTCGCCTGCAAGTGTAGATCATCGCGCCGTTCGTCAAGCACGCGGGAGCACGTAGAACGCGATCGCTGCGTACTGGCAGCCGACTGCGACCAGCGTCAGCACGTGGAAGACCTCGTGGTACCCGAGCACGCGCGGGAACGGGTTCGGGCGACGGAAGGCGTAGGTCGCCGCACCGAGGGTGTAGGCGACGCCGCCGAGGACGACCAGCAGCACGCCGGCGACCGGCAGCTTCAGCAGCTGGGAGAACGACACGACGCCGACCCAGCCGATCGTGACGGCGATCGCCGCCGACAGCTTCTTCGGCTGCGCCGACCAGAAGACCCTGAGCAGGATCGCAGTGGCGACCGCGGTCCAGACGATCGTCAGCACCGGGACCGCCCACCCCGTCGACAGCACGAGCAGGCCGAAGGGGGTGTACGTGCCCGCGATGAGCAGGAACACGCCGGCGTGGTCGAGCCGCGCAAGGCGCGGCCGCACGCGCGGCGACCAGGTCGGCCGGTGGTAGAGCGCGCTCGCCCCGAAACAGACGGCGACGCACGACGCGAAGACGATGGCCGACAGACGCGCGCGGCCGGGCTCCGCCGTCAACGCGAGCGGCACTCCGAGGCCGAGCGCCGCGTAGAACCCGAGCTCGTGGAAGACGCCGCGGAGCCGCGGCTTCACGAGAGCGGTTGCGAGCGCCACCAGCGCAGGCTACCCGGCTCCGGCCCCGCCTCATAGGCGGAGACGGAAGCTCCGCCGCAGGACGGCGACGCCCGGCCGCGGACTGCTGATCGACACGACCGCACGGACGATGCCGCGCGCTCCGCCACGGTACGGGAGCGTCATCACGGCGAGCCCGTGCGGCAAGATGCGCCGCCGCGGAGGCAGCAACGTCGCGAGGATGCGGGCCTTGCGTCGCAGGACGATGCGCACGCGCCGGCGCGGCAGCACCTCGGAGACGTTTCCGCGATTTCGGACGGTGAGGACGATCGTCCGCAGCCGCCGGCGGCGGACCACGCGCAGCCCGCGGACGTCGATGCTGCGGACGACACGCCCGCGAACGCGGACGGCCACGACGACTCCCACCTGCATCACGATCGGGACCGGCGAGCCTGCCTGCGGCCGTGTGCGCAGCAACACGAGCGCGTCGTGCTCGCCGGGCGCGGCCCACCTCGGCACCAGCGCCGTGACGGTCACCGCGGCCGACCGCCCTGCGGCCAGGCTGAGCCGCCGCGGCGCCAGAGCGAGCCAGCGCCCGGCGCCCTGCGCCGAAGCGATCCGCGGCCGGCCGCGAGGATCGAGCGCGAAGCCGGCCGTCGCCACGTCGACGACGACGGCCGACCGCCCCGGGTTCCTGACGCGGACGCTCGTCCACGCGCCCGCCCTGACCTCGACCCGGGTGGGCGAGGCCGAGAGCGCGAGCGGCGGCCGCCCGGCCGCCGCGCCCGCCGGAGCGGACGCGAGGGCCGAGGCTGCGAGCAGGACGGCTGCTGCGGTCACCGCGGGATCGCCGTGAAGGTGACCGTGGCGGCGTATCGGCCGGAGGCGACGCTCGGCAGCGGCGAGACGAAGCCGAGGCTCGCGGGCCAGACGTCGCCGCCGGACGCGGTCGCGCGAGCGGCGCTGCCGACGAGCAGGTCGGCGGCGGGCGCGACGGGGACCGGGACGAGGCCGGAGCCGAGGCCCGAGCCGAGCTGCGTGCCGGAGGGAGCGGACGCCCCTACGCCGAGCGGCAGGTCGCCGGGGGCGAAGGCCGTGCGGTGCACGGTGAGCGTGTAGCCGGCGCCGTCGTTGCTGGTGACGGTGACGTGCTCGGACACCGGGCTCGGCGTGGCCCCGGTGAGGACCTGGCCGAAGCTCACGCTGGTGCGCTCGAGCGCGAGCGAGAGTACGGGCTCGACGTCGAGGTCGACCGCTGCGCTCTGTGCACCGCCGCCGGACTGCACCGGCGCTCCCGCGCAGGCGGCCGCCGCGGCCGCCGAGCTCTTCGGCGCGGGCGCGACGGCAGCGAAGTCCGCAGCGTTGGCGTCCGTGTCGGTGCAGCCGCCGTCGGCGCGAACGGCGGCCGTGGTGCTGTCGAGCGCCGGGGCGGCCCCCGCCCCCTCGTAGTCGGCGGCCGACCCGTACCCGACGAGGTCGGCGATCGAGGCGGAGGAGCAGCTGCCCGCAGACGCGCCACAGCCGAGCGCCGTCGCGTCGCGGACGAGCGCCACCTTGCCGCCCGAGGCGGCGAGGTTCGTCGTGCCGGTTGCGTCGGGCGCCGGCAGCGCGGCGCCGACCGCGGCGGTCGACCCGAGCTGGACGAGGTAGTGGCGGCCGGGGGCGATCGTGCCCGCGAGGGCGGTCGACTGCCACGACGTGCTTGCGGCGGAGGCGTACTGGATCGTCCAGCCCGTGAGGTCGACGGCGGTGCCGCCGCGGTTGAAGAGCTCGACGAAGTCGTTCGTGTACGTGGCGCCGGCGTTGCCTCCACCGGCGTAGACCTGGCTGATGACCGCGTCGGGCGAGCCGGCGCGGGCGAGCGGGACGAGGGTCAGCGCCGCGGCGGCGGCGACGGCGAGGAGCAGGCGGGCTCGATGCATGGGCGACTCCGATCCGTGGGGGACGTGGTCGTCCACTGGTACCGCGCTTGCCGAGGAAGCGACAGTGTCCCGCGGCGAGTCGGCACACGTTCGGCACGGGTTTGTCGCACTTCTCTGTCCGCTCAGGACAGGTTGACGACGGTCGCGCCGTCGTTCGAGTCGGGCTCGCTCCCACCGACGAGCGGATGCGCGGCGAGCTCGGCCCGCACGGCGGCACGAAGGGCTCCCGTGCCGCGCCCGTGCACGATCCGGACGGCGCGGAGGCCTGCGAGCGCCGCGTCGTCGACGAACGCCCGCACGCGCACGCGCGACTCGGCCGAGTCGAGCCCGCGCACGTCCAGCTCGTCCGGCGCGTCCCGGCCGGCCGCGGTCGCGTTCACCCGGACCGGCGGCACCGGCCGGCTCTCCGGCTCGGCCGACGGCGCGAGGCCGGCGAGCGGGATCCGGATGCGCTGCCCGGCGACACCCGCCACCTCGGCCTCGTCGCCGCGGATCGCGACGATCGTCCCTCTGACGCCGAGCGCCCGGGCCTCGACCGGATCGCCGATCGCGAGCGGCGCCAGCTGCGGGAGCGGATCCGTCAGCGCGCGGAGCTCGTGCTCGGCGCGGGTCGCTCGGTCCGCGGCCCGCCCGAGCGCACGGTCGCGCTCACGCTCGGCAGCCGTCGCCTCCCGCACCCGCTCGCGCTCGTGCCGGCGGGCGGCGCGCAGGTCGTCGCGCAGCCGGCGGAGCTCGTCTCGCGCTGCGGCGAGTTCGGACTCGGCCTCTGCCCGCGCCTCGGCGCGGGCACGGTCGCGCGACGCGCGCACCGACTCGACCTCGCGCTCCAACTCGCTTTCGCGGGCCGCGGCCGCCGCGAGCGACCGCTCGAGCTGCGCCCGTCGATCGGCCGCGACGCGCTCGGCGGCCTCCGCCTCGGCGAGCAGCTCCGCGGCTCTGCGCCGCGCCGGGTCGATTCGCGCACGCGCGTCGGCCACGACCTCGGCATCGACGCCGAGCCGTTCCGCCGTCCGCAGCGCGTGGGAGATGCCGGCCCGCCCGAGCGCGAGCGAATAGAGCGGCTCGTCGGTCTCGAGGTCGAGGCTCGTGGCCGCGTTCGCGGCGCCCTCGGCTCCGCTCGCCCACTCCTTCAACGACGCGTAGTGCGTCGTGACCACGGTCAGGCGCGCCTGGCGCTGCAGCCGCAGGACGAGCGCCTGGGCGAGTGCCGCGCCCTCGTCGGGGTCGGTGCCGCCTGCCAGCTCGTCGAGCAGCACGAGCGAGCGCGGCCCCGCGGCCGCCAGGATCCCGACGATGCTCCGCACGTGCCCCGAGAAGGTGGAGAGGCTCATCGCGATCGACTGCGGGTCGCCGATGTCGGCGAGCACGTCGTCGAACACCGGGAGCGTCGCCGCGTCCGCCGGCGGCCGGAGCCCGCACTGGTGGAGCAGTGCGGCGAGCCCGAGCGTCTTCAGCGCGACCGTCTTGCCGCCGGTGTTCGGGCCGCTGATCACGAGCGCGCGCAGGCTGCCGAGATCGAGGTCGATCGGCACCGCCGTCGCGGCGTCGAGCAGCGGGTGGCGGGCGCGGAGCAGCTGCACCTCGTCGGCGACCTCGACCTCGGTGCCGCGCCAGCGATGCGAGAGCGAGCCGCACGCGAGCGCGACATCGACGGCGGCAGTCGCTTCGACGAGCAGCCGGAGCGCTCTCCCGTTTCCTGCGACGAGCGCGGAGAGCTCGGCGAGGATCCTGTCGACTTCTTCGCGCGCAGCGGCGGCCGCCTCGGAGAGCCGGTTCGAGAGCTCCACGACCGCGTACGGCTCGACGAAGAGCGTCTGCCCCGAGCTGGACGCGTCGTGCACGATCCCGGGGACGCGCGCACGCTCGGCCGCGCGCACCGCGAGAACGGGCCGTCCCCCGCGCTCGGAGAGAAAGGACTCCTGCAGCGCGTCACGGACGGCGTCGGAGCGCGCAACGCGCGCCAGCTCCTCGCGGACCCGCGCTGCACCGGTGCGGAGCTCGCTCCGCAGCCTGCGCAGGAGCGGCGATGCCGAGTCGCGCAGGTCGGAGCCGTCGACCTCGACCGCACGCTCGACGGCAGCGGCGACGGACGCGAGCGACTCCGGCACGGGTTCGAGCAGCTCGCACAGGGCCGAGGCGAGCGCCTCCGACTCGCGGAGCGCTCGTCGCGCGTCGAGCGCCACACGGATCGACCGGGCGGCCGCTGCGAGCTCGCCCGGCTGCAGCGCTCCTCCGCGCTCGGCGCGCTCGACCGCGTCGCGAACGTCGTCGACGCCGGCGAGACTCGGTTCGGCGGAGGCCTGCAGCAACGCGACCGCCTCGCTCGTCAGCAGCTGCCGCCCCGCGACCTCCGCCGCATCGCCCGACGGCTCGAGCGCGCGCACGGCGGCTTCGCCGTGCGGCGTCTCCGCGAGCGCCGCGAGGCGCTCGACGACCGCCGGCAGCTCGAGCGCGACGAGCGCCTGCGCGTTCACGAGGCCAGTCTAGAAGCGTGGAAAACCCTCCCCTCCTACCGCCGCTATAGGCTTGCGCGCGATGCTGGGCTCCCACGTCTCCACCGATCTCGCGCGCTTCGCGATCGGCTTCGACCACCGCGACCGCGCGCGCCTGCACGAGCTGTGGGACCGCATCTTCGACGCCGACCGCTGGAGCGAGGGAGCGCTCACGGCCGAGTTCGAGGAGGCGTGGTCGCGGTGGAACGGCGTCGAGGGCGTGGCGTTCAACGGCTGGACCGGTGCGGCGCTGGCAGCCCTCGCCTGGGCCGGAGTCGCGGGCGAGACGGTGCTGTGCCCGTCCAACACGTTCATGGCGGCGCCGCTCGCAGCGATCCACGCGGGCGCTCGCGTGGAGTTCGTCGACTGCAACCGCGACGACCTTTGCATGTCGCTCGCCGACCTCGAGCGGAAGGTGCACGAGCACCGGCCGCGCGCGGTCTTCCTCGTGCACATCGGCGGCCATCTCGCGTTCGAGGTCGACGGCATCGCCGAGCTCTGCCGCAGCGAGGGGATCGTCCTGATCGAAGACTGCGCCCACGCCCACGGCGCCGAGTGGAACGGGCGGCGCGCGGGCACGTGGGGCGACGTCGGCGTCTGGTCGTTCGCACCGACGAAGACGATCTCGACGGGCGAGGGCGGGATGCTCGTCTCGCGTCATGCCGACGCGCTCGAGCTGGCGCGGGCCTTCCGCAACTACGGCAAGCCCGACTACGCGCTGCACGGCCTCAACTTCCGGATGAACGAGTTCACGGCGGCACTCGGGATCGTGCAGACCGGGCGGCTCGACGAGATCGTGCGCTGGAAGAACGACGCAGCGCGCGCACAGCTCGACCCGCTGTACGGCTCGCGTCTCCAGCTGCCGGAGGGGATGACGTCCGGCCTCTACAAGTACGTCGTCTTCGAGCCGATCGAGCGTTCGACCGGGAAGGTCTACGACGAGCCGTGCCACCGGCTGCTCGGCCGCTCCGACCACTTGCCCGCGAGCGACTGGGTCGCCGAGAATCACTGGTGCGTGCCGCTCTACTACCGGCCCGGGGAAGAAGCGTGAAGGTGCTCGTCACCGGTGGCTCGGGCTTCATCGGCTCGCACGTCGTCGACCGGCTCGAGGCCGAGGGGCACGAGCCGCGCATCTTCGATCTCGTGCGCTCGCCGTACTGCAGCCCCGACGACGTCGAGACCGTCCTCGGCGACCTCTGCTGGCCCGACGACGTGCGGGGGGCGGTGCGCGGCTGCGACGCGATCGTGCATCTGGCTGCCGTGGCGGACGTCGACCTGGTCGCGCGAGATCCGGCGCACGCCGACCGGGTGAACGTCCGCGGGACGCAGACGCTGCTCGACGCCGTCCGCGAGGCCGACATCGGGCGTTTCGTGTTTGCGAGCACCGTCTGGGTCTACGGCGACGCGTCGAGCCCGGCCCTCGTCGACGAGGAGACGCCGCTCGGGCTGCCGAAGCACTTCTACACTGCGACGAAGATCGCCGGCGAGATGTACACCGCGAGCTACGGCGAGCTGTACGACCTCGAGCACACGATCCTCCGCTTCGGCATCCCCTACGGGCCGCGCTCGCGCCCGACCGCCGTCGTCGCCGCGTTCACCGACAAGGCGCTGCACGGGCAGCCGCTGACGATCGCCGGCGACGGCACCCAGTCGCGGCGATTCGTCTACGTCGAGGATCTCGCGGACGGCGTCGTCGCATCGCTCGTGCCTGCCGGGGCGAACCGCGTCTTCAACCTCGTCCGTGACGAGGACGTGAGCGTGCGCGCGATCGCGCGCACGGTCCGCGAGGTCGTCGGTGAGGTGCCGATCGTGCACGTCGACGGCCGCGCGGGCGACCTGCGCGCCGCGAAGGTCTCCGGTGAGCGTGCGCATCGCGAGCTCGGCTGGGAGCCGGGAACGTCGTTCACCGAAGGCGTCCGCCGCTACGTCGAGTGGGTGACCGACTCGGCGGGCAGGCCGAGCGCGGCGACCGCGTCGAGGATCGACGGCAGCGCGGCCGCCGTCCTGCGCCAGGAATCCGGCGAGCTGTAGGCGTCGGAGTCGTGCAGCAGCACGACGTCGCCTCCGGCGAGCCGCCGCGTGACGCGCCGCGCGATCGAAGCCGGCGTCGCACGGCGCTCCCAGTCGCGTCCCCAGGCCGACCACAGGAGCGGCACGAGGCCGCGCTGCCGAACGTGCGCGAGCGTCGCCGCACCGAAGACGCCGTACGGCGGCCGGTAGAGCGCCGGCGCGACGCCGGTCGCCTCCGCGATCGTCGCCGACGCGCGGTCGAGGTCAGCTGCGAACGCCGAGACGCGCCGCCGGAGGAGCAACGTGTGGCGATCGCCGTGCAGCGCCACCTCGTGCCCGGCGTCCATGATCGCCCGCGCGAGCGCGGGTGAGCGGCGCACCTGCTCGCCGACGAGGAAGAACGTCGCGCGGGCGCTACGGCGGTCGAGCTCGGCGAGCACCGCCGGCGTGCCCTGCGGGTGCGGCCCGTCGTCGAAGGTGAGCGCGACGGCGTCGGTGCGGTCGAGCCTGAGCGCGAGCCCGGCGTGCCGCGCGAGCCGCTCCGAGTGGGCCGCGAGCGGCGGCGCGAGCCGGCCGCCGGCGTTCAAGCGAGCAGCGCCAGCACGGTCGACGCCGCGGACGGGAGCGCCGCCAGCGTCAGCACGGGCGCGGGCCGCACCGCGAGCGCCCGGTGGAGCGCGACCTGGAGCTCGTGGTCGGTTCGCGCCACATCGGCGATGCCGTACCGGAGAAACGCCTCGTTGTTCGCGCGAATGTGCCCGCGCCCCCAGCCGTAGGAGATGGTCGGGCAGCCGCGGACGTGCGCCTCGAGCACCGTGAGCCCGCCCGTCGAGTGGATGAGCGCGTCGCCGGCGGCGAGCCAGTCGCTCATCTCGTCCGTGAAGCCGACGACGCGGCACCGCGGCTCGCCGCCGTAACGGCGGAGCAGGCGGTCGCGCAGGTCGTCGTTGCGGCCCGCGAGCACGGCAACCGTCGACACGTCGTCGACCGCCAGCGCCTCGTCGACCGCCTTGGCGAGGTCGCCGACGCCCCACCCGCCCCCCGAGACGAGCACGATCTTGCCGCGGCTCGGCAACCCGAGCGCGCGGCGCGCCTCCGCCGGTTCGCGGTGCTGCCCGAACTCAGGCCGTGTCAGCCCGTGGACCGCGCGCACGACGGTGTCGTTCCCGGCGACCTCCTGCACCTCGGCCGCGGACTCCGGGTGGGTGATCAGGTGGAGGTCGATCCCCGGCGCAGCCCAGTAGTGCATCATCGCCAGGTCGGTGATCGCCGCGACCACCGGCACGTCGAGGCGGCCGCTCCGCCGCAGCCCCCCGAGCACCTCGGTCGTCATCGGGTACACCGAGACGACGATGTCGGGGTCAACCTCGTGCACGAGCCTCAAGACGCCGCTCGAGCCGAGCTTGCGGACGACCGCCTGCGTCGCCCGGCGGGTGGGTGCGAGCCCGACGAAGAGCCAGAAGGCGGCGTCCCAGAGCCACCGGAAACGGAAGAAGACGATGCCCGGCGCCCGCTCGTTGACGAGCACGAACCCGCGCCCCATCGCGCGCAGCCCGTCCTCGACGACGACGTCGACCGTCGGGTCTTCCGCGCGCAGCTGGTCGGCGAGCGTGCGCGCCGGCAGGTCGTGTCCCTCCCCGACGCTGGCCGTGAGGATGAGCACCCGCGTCATCGGTCGACTCTACTAGGGAGGCAGGCGGATCCCTACTGGTGCGAGGTCTTGACGGGCGGCCAGTGCGGCGAGATGTCGGGGTCGCCGAGCACGCCGTACGGCACACAGTGCGGCGGCGTCTGCAGCAGCTGACGGTCGGCGATCAAGAGCTCGTCGACCCGGGTGTTCGCCGGCACGGCGCGCTTCCAACGCTCGCGGAGCGTCCGGCCGAGCGCGATCAGCGCCCGCGGCGTGCGCTTCGAGCGCGTGCGGACGACGAAGTAGTGATCAGCCACCTGCTGCACCTCGACCCCCGCGACGCCGTCGAACGCGTGCTCGCCCGTGGCGACCTCGTTGCCCCCGGCGGCGTAGAAGAGCCAGACCGCGGGGCGCGGCTCGCTGCCCTGCACGAACGTGAGCGCGCGGTCGCAGGAGTCGTCGTCGACGAGGTCGAGCTTGCGCACGCGCAGGGCGACGAGGTGGTCGAGGATGTTCGCCGGGTGGCCGTAATCGAACGACGAGAAGAGCTGGCCGCTGGTCCCCGTCGACCCGAACAGCACCGTCCCCGCCGGCGCGGACGAGACGGCGTCGACGACCTGGTCGACGTGAATGCGGTGGACGACGTCGAGGTGGCGCGCGTCGTAGCGGAGCTCGATCGCGATCAACCCGCCGACGAGCAGCACGAGCACCGGGAAGCGAAGCCGGCCGGCGCGGGCGGCCAGCGTGAGGCAGCCCACCATCACCACCGTCAGGAACGCCGGCGTCACCGGGATCATGTAGCGGTCGAAGAAGATCGCCGAGTCGCCGCTCGCCGGCACGACGGAGAAGAAGAGGACCGGCGCGGCAACGGTGATCGCGCAGAAGGCGAGGACGCGCCAGCGGCGTGCCACCGCGAGCGCAGCGATCCCGACCGCGGCGAGCACCGTGAAGTAGTTGACGTCGTGGGTGCCCGGTGCGACGAAGTGGAGCGCGTCCTCCCAGACCGGCCGGCCGCTGAACGTCCGCCCGGTCTGCGCACCGCCGAGGCCGTAGCGGTCGCTGAGCACGTGCAGTGTCTTCACGTAGTACGGCACGAACGCGACGAGGAGGGCGACAGCCCCCGGCCATGCCTCGCGCACCACGGCGCGCGGCGGCCGCGGGCAGTAGACGACCGCGGCCGCGAACGCCGTGAGCGCGTACAGCGGCGCCGTCGGATGCACGAACACCGAGAGGCCGAGCACGAAGCCGCCTGCGATCCACCAGCGGGTGCCGCCGCCGTCCGCGGCGCGCAGCACGAGGACCGTGCTCCACATCAGCCACGCGAACAGGAGCGTGTGCGGACGTCCGAAGGTCGCATAGAGGACCGGAATCGGCGCGACTGCGGTCAACAGGACGACGCCGGAGGCGGCCTCGTCGCCGGCGAGCCGCCGGGTGACGAGCGCCGCGCCGGGCAGCGCCAGGCACAGGAACACGAGTGACGGCACCCGCAGTGCCGGCAACCCCGGCCACCACTGGAGCAGGAAGTGCTCGAGCCAGAAGTGCAGCGGTCCACCGCCGCGCTGCGTCGAGACGATGTGGAAGACGTGCCCAAACGAGAACTGCGCCAGCCGCAGCGTGAGCTCCTCGTCGACGTTCAGCGGTCCCCACCAGACCGTCGGGAGCGTCAGCCAGACGAGCAGCGCAGCGCCGGCGACGACGGACGCCGGGAGCAGCAGCTTCCGCGCCGTGCCGCTCAGGGCAAGGCGCGGCCGCTCTCTGCGAGCGCCTGCATCTCGGGCGTCTCGGGAGCGGCACGGTACGGATGCTCGTCTGCCACGTCTGTCTCGTGGTACACGCTCTCCGCGTTGACCTCCCAGATGTCGTGATGCGCGCCGGCGAGCAGGTTGTCGACGGCGCGCATCGCCGTGAGCATCGAGTGGTCGGAGTTGTTGTAGCGGTGCAGGCCGTTGCGGCCGACTTGCTGGAGGTTCTCGACGCCGTCGAGCCAGCGACGGATCGTCGCGACCCGCGCGGCGTAGTCGGTGTCGTAGATCGGGTAGGCCTTGGGCACCCGCGTCACGAAGCCGCGCTCGACCTTCGACCGGGCGGCGAGGCCGAGCTGCTCGAGCTCTCCCGCTGCCAGCTCGACGAGCGCGTCGTCGTCCATCGTCCAGAGGTCGTCGCCGGCGAAGCAGAAGTACTCGAGCCCGACGCACGCCTTGTCCGGGTCCGGGACCATCCAGGGCGACCACGAGCGGTAGTTCTGGATGCGGCCGACCCTGACGCCGGGCTCGTGGATGTAGATCCAGTTGTCGGGGAAGAGGTCCTTGCCGTCGACGACGAGCGCGACGGTGAGAAAGTCACGGTAGCGGAGCCCGCGCGCGGCCTCGCGCACGTCGGGCGGCGGCGCCGGGCTCGCAAGCTCGACGACCGTGCGCAGCGGCAGAGACGAGATCACCGCGTCGGGAAGGGCATACGACACCCCGCCGGCCTCGACCTCGACGATGCGGTCGCCGGCGAGCTCGAGCCGCACGACCGGCGCGTCGGTCCGCACCTCGCCGCCGTCATCGTCGATCGCGTCGCTCATCGCCTCCCACATCTGGCCCGGGCCGAAGCGCGGGTAGTGGAACTCGGAGATCAGGCTCTTCACCTTGTTGCCTTTGTTGCCGAAGAACGCCGCCTTCGCGGCGGAGAAGAAGGACAGCCCCTTGATGCGCTGCGCCGCCCACTCGGCGCGGATCTCGGTCGTCGGCACGCCCCACAGCTTCTCGGTGTACGACTTGAAGAAGAGCTCGAACAGGCGCTTCCCGAACCGGTTCGACACCCAGTCCTCGAACGACTCGTCGATCTTGTTCGGTCGCGCGGCGGCGCGGAAGTAGGAGGCCATGCACCGCGTGAGCTCAACCGGCCCGAGCTTCTTGATCACGTCCGGCCCGCGCAGCGGATAGTCGAGGTAGCGCTTGTTCCAGTAGATGCGCGACATCCGCGGACGCAGCAGGAACTCGTCGCCGAGCACCTCGTGCCAGAGCGCGTCGACCTCGACCGATTTCGTGAAGAAGC
>DATBIC010000041.1:0-17793 GCA_036557145.1 Gaiellaceae bacterium | reverse complement strand
CAGTGTAACATCCGGGCTCTGGTATACTGTGGTGCCTTGGTGGCCTGTTTACCCCGATCACACTGGCTCGCTTCTAGGGGGTCCCATGCTTGAGCTGCAACTACCCACCCGTCACGACTGGACCGTCCAGGACAAGACCTACGGCAAGCTGTCCATCGAGCCCTGCGAGGCCGGCTTCGCGCTGACCGTCGGCATCGCCTATCGCCGGGCGCTCCTGTCGGCGATCCACGGGGCCGCGCCGACGTGGGTCAAGATCGAGAACGTCCTGCACGAGTTCTCGCATCTGCCGGGTGTGATGGAAGACACGCTCGACATCATGATGAATCTGCGCAAGGTCGTGTTCACCCTCCACGTGAACCGGCCCAAGATCTTGAGACTGCGCGCCCAGGGCAGCTCGGTCGTCAAGGCCAGCGACTTCGAGACCGACGCCGACATCGAGGTCCTCACGCCGGACATCGTCCTGGCCACCCTCGACAAGGACGGGGTGTTCGAGATGGAGGTCTGCGTCGAGCGCGGCCGCGGGTACGTCTCGGCCGAGAAGCGCGAGCCCGAGGCCCTGCCGATCAACGCGATCCTGCTGGACGCCGACTTCTCACCGGTCAAGCGCGTGAACTTCCACGTCGAGCCGGTCGGCGACGGACGCGAGCGGCTGGTGCTGGAGGTGTGGACCGACGGCAGCGTGAGCCCCGCCACCGCGGTCGGCGAGGCGTCGCGGATTCTCGAGGACCACTTCGATCTGCTGACGGACTTCCCGGAGGTTTCGCAGCAGGAGGAGACCACCGAACGTGACGACGTGCGGCCGCGCACCGAGCTGAACGAGAACCTCTTCCGCAACGTCGATGAGCTGGAGCTGTCCGTCCGCGCGTCCAACTGCCTCAAGACGGCGAACATCCGGACGATCGCCGACCTCGTGCAGAAGACCGAGGCCGAGCTGCTCAAGACCAAGAACTTCGGCAAGAAGTCGCTGAACGAGATCAAGACCATCCTCGGCGAGATGAGCCTCTCGCTCGGCATGCGCCTGGACCCGGAAGAGCTTGAGCGCCTGCGCTCGCAGTACGAGCGCGCCTACGAAACCTAGCGGGCGAGGCGGGTCTTGATGCGCTCGACCGCTTCTTCCGTGGAGGCGCGAGCGCCGAAGGCGGTGAGGCGGAAGTAGCCCTCACCGCTCGGGCCGAAGCCAGCGCCGGGCGTCCCGACGACGTGGGTCTCGTTCAGGAGCTTGTCGAAGAAATCCCAGGACGAGAGACCCCCCGGCGTCTTCACCCAGATGTACGGTGCGTTCCGCGCGCCGTACACCGTCAGCCCGGCCGCCTCGAGCCCCTCGCGAATGATGCGCGCGTTCTCCATGTAGTAGTCCACCAGCGCGATGACCTGCTTGCGACCCTCGGCCGTGTAGGTCGCGGCCGCCGCCCGCTGGATGACGTACGCCACGCCGTTGAACTTGGTGGACTGGCGGCGCACCCAGAGCGAGTTGATGCTCACGGGCTGGCCCGCGGCCGAGCGTCCCTGTAGCTCCTTCGGCACGACGGTGTAGGCGCAGCGCGTGCCGGTGAAGCCGGCGGTCTTCGAGAACGAGCGGAACTCGATCGCGACCTCGCGCGCCCCGTCGATCTCGTAGATCGAGTGGGGGATGGCCGGATCGCGGATGTAGGCCTCGTACGCGGCATCGTAGAGGATGACGGCGCTCCGCGCGCGCGCGAAGTCGACCCACGTCTTCAGCGCGGCGCGGGTCAGCACCGCGCCGGTCGGGTTGTTCGGATAGCACAGGAAGATCAGGTCGACCGGCCGATCCGGGATGCGCGGCTGGAAGTCGTTCTCCGCCGTGCACGGCAGGTACACGATCCGATCGTAGCGACCGCTCGAGTCGGCCTCGCCGGCGCGCCCGCCCATCACGGTGACGTCGAGGTACGCCGGGTAGACGGGGTCGCTGAGCGCGACGATGCACTCGGGCCCGAAGATCTCCTGGATGTTGCCGGTATCGCTCTTGGCGCCGTCACTCACGACGATCTCGTCGGCGGTGAGCTTGATGCCGCGCTCGCCGTAGTCGTGACGGATGATCGCGTCGACCAGAAAATCCCAGCCGGTCTCCGGCGGATAGCCGCGGAAGGTCTCCGGCTTCGCCATCTCGTCGACGGCCTCGTGCATCGCGCGGATCACCGTGTCGGGCAACGGCCGCGTCACATCGCCGATCCCCAGACGGATCAGCTTGGCGCTCGGGTGGGCCGCCTGGTATTCCCGTGTTCGCCGCCCTGTCTCGCTGAAGAGATAGCTGGCGCGCAGCTTCAAGTAGTTGTCGTTGATCCGGACCATGGCGGTCGATTCTAGCAGATCGGTTCGGGGTCGAGGCAGACGCGCTCGACCCATCCCGAAGCCCACCGGGTGACGGTCAGGGTGCGGCCGTCGGTTTCGAAGATCAGCGCGCCGTCACGATCGGTCCGATAGACCTGGGCGCCCGCCTGGGAGAGCCGCGCCACCACGCCCGCATCGGGATGGCCGTACGCGTTGCGCGCCCCGACCGAGATGGCCGCGACCCTCGGATTGACCGCGTGGAGGAACTCGGTGCTCGTCGAGGAGCGAGAGCCGTGATGGGCGACCTTGAGGACCATGGAATCGAGCCGCGCGCCCGAGGCGGCGAGCGCGCGCTCGCGCGGGACGCCGATGTCGGAGGTGAGCAGGAACGAGGCGAGCCCCATGTCGATCCGCAGCACCAGTGCGGCTTCGTTGCGTGGTCCGCCGTCCGCCGCGGCCGAGGGCAGCGCCGCGAGGTGCGCGGCCCCGAATCGGCGCGGTGCCGGAGGATTCGCGGCGGCCCATTCCTCGTCGATCGCGAAGAGACGCCGGATCGATCCCGCGCCTCCGGCGTGATCGCTGTCATCGTGGGTGACCGCCAGCCCGGCGAGCCGGAGAATGCCGCGATTCCAGAGAAACGGCGCCACGACCCGCTCGCCGGAGTCGAGACGCATCGGGCCACCCGATCCGGCGTCCACGACGAGCGTCCGGCCGTCCGGCATCTCGACCACGATCGCATCGCCCTGGCCGACGTCGAGGACGGTCAGCCGGAGCCGGCCGTCGGCCGGCCGCACGAGCGGCCACGCCGCGAAGCCGATCGCGAGCGCGAGCAGCGCGCCGCCGAGCAGAAGCCACGCGCGCGGTCCGCGCCCATCGCGATCGCCGACGCCGCGCCATACGAGCAGCGACGCGAGACCAGCCACGTAGCACGTCACGGCCGGCCAGCCCGGCGCCGGCAGATAGACCACCGCACCCGGCACTCCGGCGGCCAGCGCGACGATCCAGCGCAGCGCGAGTAGCGCCGGCCAGACGGCGTCGAACACCACCGCGGCGACGGCCTCGCTGAGAAACGACAGGCCGACGGCGACGAGCCCGCCCACCGTGGCGACCCCGGCGAGCGGCACGACGCCGAGATTCGCGATCACGCCGATCGTCGAGAGCTGGTTGAAGTGCGTCAGGGAGATCGGCAGCACCGCCAGCTGGGCGGCCGCGCTCACCGCGAGCGCGCCGAGGATCACGCCGCGGGGCAGCGGCATGATGACGATGCCAAGCGTGGCGGCGAACGAGAGCTGGAAGCCCGGATCGAAGAGGTCGTTCGGCCGGAGCGCGAGGATCGCGAGGGCCGCCAGCGAGAGACTGTTGGTCACGGACGCGTCGCGATCCAGGAGCGACGCGACCAGCACCAGCACGGCCATGACGACCGCGCGGAGCACGGAGGGCTCCGGGCCGACCACCAGGGCGAACCCGATCACCACGACGATCGCGGTGACGGCCGAGGGACGGTGAGGCAGGCGCAGCAGCCGGCACAACGCCCAGACGGACGCGGCGAGGATGCCCACGTTGAAGCCGGAGACGGCGAGCACGTGATAAACCCCGGCCCGCCGGAAGGCGTCGTCGATGTCGCGCGGCAGCTCGCCTCGATCGCCGAGCAGGAGTCCCGCGAGCAGCGCGGCTGATGTGGGCGGCAGCGCGCGCCCGATGGCCGCGACCGACTCGCGTCGGACGCGGACCGGCCACGGCGGCGCCGGATCGTCCAGGGAGGTCACCGCGTCGGCGCGCGTCGTGGCCACGACGTGGATCCCGTCGCGCGCCAGGTGAGCCGCGTAGTCGTAGGTCCCCGGATTGCGAAAGCCGGCCGCGCGACTCAGCCGGAGCGGGGCGGCGATGCGCTGTCCTTCGGTCAGCGGCGGCAACACCCCGTAGGCCATCACCTGGATCAGGCCCGCGCGCGGCTCGTCGGCCACACGGTCCGTGTCGAGCAGGAGGCGGGCGCGATCCGGAGCCCAGCGGCGGGGCTCCGCGGCCAGACGCCCCTCGACGCGAACGGTCTGCGGAAAAGCCAGATGGCCGACGTGGTCGGCCGGCAGCGGTGCTGGAGCGCCCCGGAGCCCGCCCACGGCGATGACTCCGAGCAGCAGCACCCCCGCGGCCGCCACGACTCGATCGAGGGTCAGCAATGCCAGGCACGCCACGACGGCGATCAGCCACGCCGCCAGGAAGATCCGGAGCGCGCCGAGCGCGGCCACACCGATGCCCGCGCCGAAGGCGACGGCCACCGGGGCGAGCGGCGCGCGCTCGAGACTCACCGGGCAACCGTCACGAAGGCGCGGAGCTTGTCGATCGAGCGGGCGCTGATGCCCCGGACGCGGCCGAGCTCGTCGATTTGGATGAACGGGCCGTCGGAGGCGCGGGCATCGACGATCCGTCGGGCGAGCGCCGGCCCCACGCCGGGCAGCCGGGTGAGCTCGTCAGGCGTCGCGCGGTTGAGATCGATCTCGCCGGATGAAGGCTCCGGCACGCTTCGCGGACGCGTCGACTCCGCTGGCGGCTTGCCGCGACGTGATCGGCGCGGATCGGATTCCGATCCCATTGCCGGCCCTCCGCCCTCCGGGCGTGGCAGGACCGGGCTCGACGGTGCCATCGGCGCGCGGTCGAGCTGCTCGAGTGAGTTCGCGACGTCGGGGCTGGCTCGGCGCCAGTGACCGATCGCGAGGCCGAGGCCCGCGACCGCGAGCGGAATCAGGAGCACGACGACCTGGCGGCGCGTGTAAAGGGCCATGCACGGACCATCCCACGCCGCGTGACGGGCGACTAGAGTCGAAAAATTCTGACGGCCCCGATGCGCCGTCTCGATTCCGCAGAGGAGCCGATGAGCCCTGGCAGCGCCGGCCGGCGCCCGGCTCCAGCTGGGTGACGGACGCTACGGGACGAGCGCCGCGCGCGTGATGGTCGTCGTGTCCTTGGCGTGCCACTCCGAGTCGGCGAACGCCTTGTTGATGTGCTCGAGCGGATACTTGTGCGAGATGAGCCGGTCGAACGGAAAACGGGTCCGGTTGCGAACGAGGAAATCGAGCGCGCGCGGGATGACGCCGGGATCGTACTGGATCACCCCCACGATCCTCTTGGAGCCCCACACCAGGAGCGACGGCTCGAGCTCGATTTTCGCTCCGCGACTGATCGTGCCGATCTCGAGATACGTGCCTCCCGAGCGGAGCATCTCGATCCCTTCGGGGATGACCTGGGGGAATCCGACGAAGTCGCACGCGACGTCGGCGCCCGCACCGCCGGTCCATGTGCGGACCAGGTTGACGCGCTCGCGGCGGTCGGTGACCTCTTTGACGTTGATCGTGTGGTCGGCCCCGAATGCGCGTGCCAGCTCGAGGCGTCCGGCGAGTTGATCGACGACGATCACGGTCGCGGCTCCCATGTCCTTGGCCACCGCGGCCGCCTGGATGCCGAGCCCGCCCGCGCCCTGGATCACGACCGTGCCTCCGAAGGCGAGGCCGGCCCGATCGAGACCGAAGATGACCTGCGACAGGGCGCAATTGACCGGCGACACCAGCTCGTCGGACAGCGAATCCGGCACGAGGAAGATCGCGCCACGCGGGCGCAGATAGTAGTACTCGGCGAACGCGCCGTGGAAGTGCGGAAACTGCGAGGGCCCGACCGGGCGCTCGATCTTCGCCGGGCACGCCGCCGGCTCGTTCGCCAGGCACGCGTAGCAGCGCCCGCACGGATAGAAATACGTGTAGGCGACGCGGTCGCCCTCCTTGAGAGGGCGACCCAGCGAGTCGGTCTTCACGCGCGCGCCGAGCTTGGCCACCCGTCCGGTCATCTCGTGACCGTAGATCCAGCCGTCCTCGGGAAGGCGCAACGGCGCGTCGCCGCGCCAGAAGTGCAGATCCGAGCCGCACACGTTGGCGAGCGAGACGCGGATCAGGACCGCGTCGGGCTCGACGTCGGGCACCGGCACCTCACGGATCTCGAACGGCTTACCCGGCCCGAAGAACACCGCCGCCTTGCCGTGACTCATCGCCCGGCTCCTCTCGCGACGTCGAACGCGTCGTGCAGGCTTCGCACCGCCAGCTCCGCGTACTTGTCCTCGATGACGCACGACACCGCGATCTCCGAGGTCGAGAGCATCTGGATGTTGATGCCCTCGCGGGCCAGGGTGGCGAACATTGTCGAGGCGACGCCGGAATGGCTGCGCATGCCGACGCCCACGATCGACACCTTGGCGACCCGCTCGTCGTGCACGATCCCGCGCGCGCCGATCTCGCGCACGACCTCCGACAGATCGGCGACCGCTCGCGCGTGGTCGCCGCGCGGCAGGGTGAAGGACATGTCGGTGTAGCCGTCCTGGCTGATGTTCTGGACGATCATGTCGACGACGATGTTCTTGGCCGAGATGGCCCCGAAGACCCGCGCCGCGATGCCGGGCCGGTCGGGCACGCGCAGGATCGAGACCTTCGCCTGGCTCCGGTCGTGCGTCACGCCGGTGACCACCGCCTGTTCCATGCCGGCTTCCTCCTTCATCACGAGCGTGCCCGGATCCGGGCGGAACGTCGAGCGCACGTGCACCGTGACGCCGTACTTCTTGGCGAATTCCACCGAACGCGTCTGGAGCACCTTCGCGCCCAGGCTCGCGAGCTCCAGCATCTCGTCGTAGGCGACCCGTGTCAGCTTCCGGGCGTCACGCACGATGTTCGGATCTGCGGTATACACGCCGTCGACGTCGGTGTAGATCTCGCAGACGTCGGCGCGAAGCGCGGCCGCGAGCGCCACGGCGGTCGCGTCCGAGCCGCCACGGCCGAGCGTCGTGACGTCGCGGCCGGGCGAGACCCCCTGGAAGCCGGCGACGATCGCGATCTTCCGCTCGCCGATGGCCTGCCGCACCGGCTCGACCCGGATCTCGACGATGCGCGCCTGCCCGTGGGCGCCGTCGGTGACGATCCCCGCCTGGTCGCCGGTGAAGGAGACGGCGGCGAGACCGAGCTCGTTGAGCGCGATCGAGAGCAGTGCGATCGAGATCCGCTCACCGGCCGTGAGCAGGACGTCGAGCTCGCGCGGGTTCGGCGCGCTCGAGAGCTGGCGGGCGAGGCCGAGCAGGTCGTCGGTGGTCGCGCCCATCGCCGAGACGACGACGCAGACGTCGTCGCCCGATTCGGCGGTTGCCGCGATTCGCCGCGCGACGTTCTCGATCCGCTTCGGGTCGCCGACCGAGGTCCCGCCGAACTTCTGGACGACGAGACCCACCGCGATACTTTATCTTTTGAAGCCCGTGACGGAGATTCGCATCCCCCCTGTTCTCCGTCCTGAGGCGGCCGGCAACCGGTCGGTCGCGGTCGACGCCTCGACCGTCCGCGAGGCGCTGGACCGACTCGTCGCCGAGTATCCGGCGCTCGCAGGCCGGGTGCTCGACGGCGAGGGTGTTCCGAGCTTCCTCAACGTGTTCGTGGACGGCGACGATGTGCGGCTGCTCCAGGGCCTGGAGACGCCCGTCGCGGCGGCCTCGACCATACTCCTCCTCCCCGCCGTCGCCGGCGGCTGACCCTGGCCGACACCGCCGCTCCGCTCCGCCGGGACGTCCGTCTCCTCGGTTCGATTCTCGGCGAGGTGCTGGTCGAGCAGGAAGGCCCGCAACTCCTCGAGCTCGTCGAGCAGATCCGCCGCACCGCGCGGGACGCGAGGCACGGAGGGACGGTGGCGCCGACCGGCGCCGTCGACGCACTCGACCCCGACACGCAGACGCTCGTCCTGCGCGCGTTCGGCCTCTACTTTCAGCTGGCGAACCTCGCCGAGCAGCACCACCGTGTCCGCCGCCGCCGCGAGGACGCCCACGCCGGCCTGGTCGCGCGCGAGTCGCTCGACGACGCGTTCCGGCAGCTCGCGCCCGTCGCCGACGACGAGCTCGCCCGCCGCGCGCGCGGGACCTCGATCCGTCTCGTCCTCACCGCTCACCCGACGGAGGCGACGCGCCGCACCGTCCTGCTCGCGCACATCCGGATCGCGAACGAGCTCGTGCGGCTCGACGACTCGTTGCTGTCCACGTCCGAGCGGCGCGGTGCCGAGCAGCGGATCGCCGAAGAGGTGACGCTGCTCTGGCAGACCGACGAGGTCCGGCACGACCGGCTTCGCGTCACCGACGAGATCAGGCACGGGCTCTGGTTCTTCGAGCACAGCCTGATGCCCGCCGCGACCGACCTCTTCGGGGAGTGGCGCGAGCGCCTTCCGGACGCGCCGCCGCCGCTCTCGTTCGGAACGTGGATCGGCGGCGACCTCGACGGCAATCCCTCGACCGGCGAGGCGTCGATCCGGGAGGCGCTCGAACGGGCGCGCACCCTGGCGTTGCAGCGCTACCGCGACGAGGTGCGCGCGCTCGCCGTCGAGCTCGCGCCCGCACGATCGCTCGTCCCCGTTTCCGCCGAGCTCGAGGCATCCCTCGCCCGCGACGAAGCGGAACTGCCGGGCTACGCGGCCGAGATCGGCGCGCGCAACGAGCTCGAGCCGTACCGGCGAAAGCTGTCGTTCATGTGGTGGCGGCTCGGCAACGGCGGCTACGGACGGCCCGAGGAGCTGCTCGCCGACCTCGCCGCGATCCGCGCGAGCCTCGCCGCGAACGGCGGCCGGCGGATCGCCGACGGGCGCGTCGCCCGGCTCGAGCGGATGGTGGAGGTGTTCGGATTCCACATCGCCTCGCTCGACGTGCGTGTGCACGCGCGCGACCTCGGCACCGCGCGGGCCGAGGAGGCGACCGGGGCGGCGGTCGAGGCGCGCCGCGCGCACGGGCAACGCGCCGTCGACACGTTGATCGTCTCGGGGACGGCGAGCGCGGCGGACGTCCTCCAGGCGCTCGAGCTCACGGAAGACCCGCTGTCGGTCGTGCCGCTGTTCGAGACGATCGACGACCTCGAGCGCGCCCCGGCGATCCTCGCCGAGCTGCTCGCCGACGAGCGGTTCGCGGCGCGCGTCGCTGCGCGCGGTGGCGACGCCGAGGTGATGGTCGGCTATTCGGACTCCGGCAAGGACGGCGGCTACCTCGCCGCGCAGTGGGCGATCTACCGGGCGCAGGAGCGTCTCGCTGACGTGGCGCGCGACGCCGGCATCGAGCTCACGATCTTCCACGGGCGCGGCGGCAGCGCCGGGCGCGGCGGCGGCCCGACACACGCGGCGATCGTCTCGCAGCCCCCGGGACATCCGCCGGGACGCGTGAAGCTGACGGAGCAGGGCGAGACGATCTCGTTCAAGTACGGCCTCGAAGGGCTCGCCCGCCGCAACCTCGAAGCGGCGCTCGCGGGAACGCTGTTGGCGACGTTCCCCGAGGAGACGTCGGCGCCGCCGACCGACGCCGACCGCGAGCTGCTCGATCACCTCGGCGCCGTTTCGCGCACGGCGTATCGCACGTTCGTCTGGGAGAACGACGGCTTCGTCCCGTTCTTCCGCGCGTTCACCCCGGTGGCCGAGCTGGCGCTGCTCGAGATCGCGTCGCGCCCCGCAAGGCGGCCGGACGACGCCGACTTTCTCCCGTCGCTGCGGGCGATCCCGTGGGTGTTCTCGTGGACGCAGAACCGCGTCCTGCTCCCTGCGTGGTTCGGCTGCGGCGCGGCATTCGCGGCCGCCGGCGACGAGGCGCTGCGCGACCTCTACGAGCGGCTGCCGTTCTTCCGCACGATCGTCGACAACCTCGAGATGACGCTCGCCAAGTCGAGCCTCCCGATCGCTCGCGGCTACCTCACGCTCGTCGACGACCCTGCGCCGTTCGAGGAAATCGCCGGCGAACACGAGCGCGCGGTCGCCGGCGTGCTCGCTGCCGCTGGGGTCTCGCGGCTGCTCGAGCGGCAGCCGGTGCTGCGACGCTCGATCGACCTCCGCAACCCCTACGTCGACCCGATGAACGCCGTGCAGGTCGCACTGCTCCGCCGCTTCCGGGCGGGCGACGAGACGGCCCAGCTGCCGCTGCTGCGCTCGATCGCGGGGATCGCGGCCGCGCTGCGCAACACGGGCTGAGGACGGTGCCAGGCACCGTGATCGGGCGTGTGACAGAAGCGTGACGTTTTGTCCACAGACGATGCGGCTGGGTCGGCGCGGTGAGATGCTCGCTACGTTCTGCCTCGCGGGACTCGTCGGGAGGACACCGCGAGCCGTTGGTTCGCTCGACGCCGCTCCGGCGGCGCGCACGACCGGCAGGTGGGATGCCCGCCGAAGGCCGCTTCGACCTGGACCGACGGACGCCTCGAGGTCGCAGGCGGCACTTACAGGTGCCAGGCACCACGCCTTACGAGATCCGCGCGAGGTCGAACCGCGGCTCGTACGTCTCTTCGAACGCGGCGATCGCCGACTCGCGCTTGAGCGTGCGCGCGATGTCGTCGAGCCCGTGCACGAGCGTCTCCTGCGAGTGCGCGTCGAAGGGAAACCTGATCCAGAGCCCGTCCGAGTGCGTGATCGTCAGCCGTTCGAGATCGACCGTCAGCTCGTTGCTCGCCGCGACGGCCTCGCGCAGCCGCGCGACGTCGTCGGCCGGAAGCGCGATCGGGGCGAGCCCGGAGTTGACGGCGTTCGTCCGGAAGATGTCGCCGAACGACGGGGCGATCACGACGCGGAAGCCGAAATCCTCGAGCGCCCAGGCGGCGTGCTCGCGCGACGAGCCGCAGCCGAAGTTGCGGCCGCTGATGAGGATCGGCGCGCCGACGCTCTCCGGGCGGTTGAGCACGAACTCCGGGTCGCGCATCCAGTCGAAGAAGAGGAACTCGCCGTAGCCGGTGCGCTCGATCCGCTTCAGGAACTGCTTCGGGATGATCTGGTCGGTGTCGACGTCGGCGCGGTCGAGCACCACGGCAGGCCCGGTGACCGCCCGAAGGGCCTTCACGCGAGCTCCCTCACGTCGGCGAAGCGGCCCTTGACCGCCGCAGCGGCGGCCATCGCGGGCGAAACGAGATGCGTGCGGCCGCCCGCGCCCTGCCGGCCTTCGAAGTTGCGGTTCGACGTCGACGCGCAGCGCTCGCCGGGCTGCAGCACGTCGGGGTTCATGCCCAGGCACATCGAGCACCCGGCCCGGCGCCATTCGAAGCCGGCGGCGCGGAAGACCTCGTCCAGGCCTTCCTCCTCGGCCTGCCGCTTCACCTGCGCGGAGCCGGGGACGACGATCGCGTGCACGCCGTCGGCGACGCGGCGGCCGGAGACGACCTGCGCAGCGGTGCGCAGGTCCTCGATGCGCGCGTTCGTGCACGAGCCGATGAACACCTTGTCGATGCGGACGTCGACGAGCGGCGTGCCGGGCGCGAGATCCATGTAGCGCAGCGCGCGCTCGACCGCCTCGCGCTGGTCGGGATCGTCGAAGTCCGACGGATCGGGGACGACGCCGTCCACCGGCCCCACCATCCCCGGGTTCGTCCCCCAGGTGACCTGCGGCTTGAGCTGCGAGACGTCGATCGTCGTCGTCTCGTCGAACGCGGCGCCGTCGTCGGTCGGCAGCGCGCGCCACGCGTCGAGCGCACGCTCCCAGTCGCCGCCCGCCGGGGCGCTGGGACGGCCCTCGAGGTAGGCGAAAGTGACGTCGTCGGGAGCGATCAGACCGGCCCGCGCGCCCGCTTCGATCGACATGTTGCACACCGTGAGCCTGCCCTCCATCGACAGCGCGCGAATCGGTGCGCCCGCGTACTCGAGCACGCGACCCTGCCCGCCCGCGACGCCGAGCGTTCCGATCGCAGCGAGAACGAGATCCTTCGCCGCGAGGCCGAACGGCAGCTCGCCGGTGAACTCGACCTTCATCGTGCGCGGCAACGCCTGCGGCAGTGTCTGCGTCGCGAGCACGTGCTCGACCTCGGAGGTGCCGATCCCGAAGGCGAGCGCGCCGAACGCGCCGTGCGTCGACGTGTGGCTGTCGCCGCAGACGATCGTCATCCCCGGCTGCGTCAGGCCGAGCTCGGGCCCGATCACGTGGACGATGCCCTCGCGGCCGCTTCCGGTCGCGAACAGGCGCACGCCGAAGTCGTCGCAGTTCCGGCGCAGCGCCTCGAGCTGCGCCTTGGCGAGCGGGTCCTCGATCGGCCCGTCCACCGTCGGCACGTTGTGGTCCATCGTCGCGACGGTGAGGTCGGTTCGGCGCACGGGACGGCCGGCGACGCGAAGCGACTCGAACGCCTGCGGGCTCGTCACCTCGTGCACGAGGTGCAGGTCGACGTAGAGGAGCGCCGGGCCGTCGCCGTCCTGCTCGAGGACGTGCGCGTCCCAGATCTTCCGGAACAGTGTCTTCGCGCTCACTGCGCAGGCTCCGCCGGGTACGACCCGAACAGCCGCAGCTCACGCGTCTCGCCGCGCAGGTCGCGCAGCGCCGGCCGCACCGCAGGGTCGAACACGTGCCCGTCGAGCACGGCGTCGAACCGGTAGCGCCAGGGCGAGTTGGGCAGGGGGCGCGACACGAGCTGCACGAGGTTGACGTTGTACCGCGCGAAGGCACCGAGCGCGTGGAAGAGCGCTCCGGGGCGGTGGTCGGTGACGAACGAGAGCGCGGTGCGCCAGCCCTCCGCGCCCGCGACCTGCGTGTAGGGCGCGAGCGCGACGAACCGCGTGAACGCCGCCGGCCGGTCCCCGACGTCGTCCGCGATCACCTCGAGCGCGTACTCCGCCGCGGCCTCACGGCTCGCGATCGCCAGCTGGCCCGGGTCGCGGGCCTCGGCCACCTCGCGCGCCGCGTCGGCCGTCGTCGCCGCAGGGATGCAGCGGACGTGGAGGTCGGCGAGCAGGTCGCGGCACTGGTCGAACGCGGCCGGGTGCGAGCGCAGCGTCGTCGCCGCCTCGAGCGTGGCACCGGCGACGCCGACGACGCAATGGCGGATCGGTAGCGAGGCCTCGCGCACGATCGACAGCGGCGCCTGGTAGAGCAGATCGTGGGTCTCGGCGATCGGGCCGACGAGCGAGCTCTCGATCGGCAGCACACCGAGCGTCACCTCGGCGGCCGCCGCGGCGTCGACGACGGCGGTGAAGCTCGGCAGGCCGATCGACTCGGCGGCATCGGGGACGAGCACCGCGGCCGCGGCGCCGCTGTGGCTGCCGGGCGGGCCGGGGTAGCCGACCGTCACCGTCATCGTGCGACCACAAGCGTGTCCAGCGACGCAAGCACTGCGTCGCCGAAGGACGCGGTCGTCGCGTCGCCGCCGAGATCCGGTGTCGGATGCGTCGTCAGGGCCCGGTCGACCGCCGCCTCCACCGCCTGCGCGAGGTCGCGCCGGTCGAGCGCGTGCTCGAGCAGCAGCGCGAGCGACCGGAGCATCGCTGCCGGGTTGGCGCTCCCGGTGCCGGCGATGTCGGGCGCCGATCCGTGAACGGGCTCGAAGATGCCGGGCCGCTCGTCGCCGAGGCTCGCCGACGCGGCGAGACCGAGGCCGCCGGTCACGGCGGCGGCGACGTCGGAAAGGATGTCGCCGAAGGTGTTCTCGGTGACGATCACGTCGAAGCGCTCGGCACTGGTGACGACCTCCATCGCCGCGCTGTCGACCAGCGCGTGGCGCAGCTCGATGTCCGGGTAGCCCGCAGCCGTCTCGGTGACAACGCGACGCCACAGCCGCGAGGTGTCGAGCACGTTCGCCTTGTCGACGGAGACGAGCGAGCCGCGGCGCGCTCGGGCGAGCTCGAACGCACGCCGTGCGATGCGCTCGATCTGCGACGGGTGGTATTCGCACGTGTCGAAGACGGTGCCGTCGGCGAGCACACCGCGACGGCCGAAGTAGAGGCCGCCGACGAGCTCCCGCACGATCACGAGGTCGACCTCTGCCGACGTCGCAGGCCGGAGGTTCGCGTAGACGTCGAGCGCCTTCCGCAGCCCCATCAGCCCCGCCTCCGGACGCACGGCACCGCCGTCCCAGCGCGGCCCGCCGACCGCGCCGAGCAGCACGCCGGCCGCATCGCGGCACGCGTCGAGCGTGCGCAGCGGGAGCGGCTCTCCGGTCTCGTCGATCGCGGCGCCGCCGAACGGCAGCCGCACGACCTCGACGTCGACCGGCAGCTGCTCGAGCACGCGCACCGCCTGCTCGAGGACCTCCGGCCCGATCCCGTCGCCGGGCAGGCAGGCGACGAGCTCCCTCATCGGTCGAGCTCGCGCTTGACGAGGTCGAGGACGAAGCGGTGGAGCTCGACGAGGCCGTCCTCGGAGAGCGGTCCCGTGTTGATGCGCTTGAGGTACTGCGCGAGCCACGCTTCCCGGGCCGGGTCGAGGAACTCGATTCCCCGCTGCTGCTTGTAGCGGCGCAGCTTCTCGACCGCCTGGATGCGCGCGTTGACGATCCCGAGCAGGCGGACGTCGAGCGCGACGATCTCGTCGCGGAACGAGCTGATCACCGGATCGACGGCGGGCGTCGTCTCGGTCACACGATCACCCCGAGGTCCGCGAGCAGCTCGTCGACGTCGGCGGCGATCTCCGTGCCTTCGCGCACGTCCACCACCTGCGGCGTCTTCAGTCCCGTGCCGGTCACGAGCACGACGACCCGGTCGCTCTCACCGATCGCGCCGGCCGACGCCGCGGCCCGCAGCGCACCGACGGTGACGCCCGCCGCCGTCTCGCCGAAGACGCCGGCGGTCGACGCGAGCAGCGACATGTTCGGCCCGACGTCGCCCTCCGGCACCGCGTAGACGGCGCCGCCCGACGCACGCGCCGTTGCGATCGCGAGGTCCCCGTCCGCGGGCGCCCCGATCGCGAGCGACTGTGCGACGGTCGCCGGCCGAACCGGCGAAACCGGGCGCTCGTCGGCGAACGCGTGCGCGACCGGCGCGCAGCCCTCGGCCTGTCCGCCGTACAAACGCGGGCTTTCGCCCGTCACCAGGCCGAGCCGCCGGAACTGGTCGAAGCCCTGCCAGATCTTCGTGAACAGCGAGCCGGACGCGATCGGCGCGACGATCGCGTCGGGGATCTCCCAGCCGAGCTGCTCGGCGATCTCGAAGGCGAGGGTCTTCGACCCCTCGGCGTAGTACGCGCGGAGGTTGACGTTCACGAACGCCCAGTCGAGCTCACCGGCGAGCTCGACGATCAGTCGCGAGCAGTCGTCGTAGCTCCCGCGGACGGCGTACATCTGCGCGCCGTACACCGCGGTCTGCAGCATCTTCTCGGGCTCGACCGTGCTCGGATAGAGGACGACCGAGCGCATGCCGCTCGCCGCCGCACGCGCGGCGACCGCGTTGCCGAGATTGCCGGTCGACGCGCACGCGAGCGTCTCCGTGCCAAGCTCCGCCGCCTTCGCCGCCGCGACCGCGACGACGCGGTCCTTGAACGAGTGCGTCGGGTTCGTCTGGTCGAGCTTCAGCCACACCTCGCCGATCCCGAGCGCGTCCGCCAGCCGTGGCGCGGCGACGAGCGGCGTGAACCCGGGGCCGCTCTCCGCGTCGCGCGGCGGCGCCACCGGCAGCAGTGCCTCGTAGCGCCAAAGCGAGCGCGGTCCCGCCGCGATCCGCTCGCGCGTCGCGCGGCTCGCGACGTCATCCCAGTCGTACACCGGCTCGAGTGGGCCGAAGCAGCGCAGGCACGTCCCGCTGGCGACGGCCGGGTACTCCGCCTCGCAGACGCGGCATCTCAACGTGTCGACGGCCATGTTCCCTCCTCGTGGGTGCGCTCGTTCACTCCGTCCTCGCCCCTTCCGAGGCCGAGCCGACGGCTGCCGCGTACTTCGCGAAGACGCCGCTCGTATAGCGCGGCGACGGCGGGTTCCACGCCGCGGCACGCGCGGCGAGCTCGTCCTCCGGGACGTCGAGCGTGAGCTGCCTGCTCTCGACGTCGATCTCGATCGTGTCGCCGTCGCGCGCGAGCGCGATCGGGCCGCCGCGGGCCGCCTCGGGCGCGATATGGCCGACCATCAGCCCGTGCGTCGCGCCGGAGAAGCGGCCGTCCGTGATCAGCGCGATCTCGTCGCCGAGCCCCTCGCCGACGAGCGCCGCGGTCACGTGCAGCATCTCGCGCATCCCCGGCCCGCCCGCCGGGCCTTCGTAGCGGATGACGACGACGTCGCCGGGCGCGATCGAGCGCGCCTTGACGGCGGCGAAGCACTCCTCCTCCGAGTCGAACACGCGCGCCGGGCCGCGGTGGCGCAGCCGCTCGTGGCCGGCGAGCTTGACGACGCAGCCCTCGGGCGCGAGGTTGCCGTGCAGGATCGCGAGCCCGCCCGTCGGCTTGAGCGGCTCGTCCCACGAGACCACCACCTGCTGGCCGGGCCGCTCCCGAACGGTCGAGCCGACCTCGCGCAGCGTGCGGCCGTCGACCGTGCGCGCTTCGGCGTGCAGCAGATCGCCCTCGACCAGCTCGCGCACGACCAGGGCGACGCCACCCGCCTCGTAGAGATCGGTGGCGACGAAGCGTCCGCCGGGCTTGATGTCCGCGACGATCGGGGTGCGCGCCGCGATCGTGTCGAAGTCGTCGATGCCGAGCTCCACCCCCGCTTCGCCCGCGATCGCGAGCAGGTGCAGCACGCCGTTGGTCGAGCCTCCCGACGCGGCGACCGCGGCAATCGCGTTCTCGAGCGCCTCGCGCGTGAGGATGCTCGACGGTCTCACGTCGTCGAGGACGAGCTGCATCGCCAGCTCGCCGGCGCGCTCCGCAGCCTCCTTCTTCGCCGGATGGTTCGCGGGGATCTCGTTCAGGCCCGGTGCGCTGATGCCGAGGAAGTCGAGCACCATCGCCATCGTGTTCGCGGTGAACTGGCCGCCGCACGCCCCCGCCCCCGGGCACGCGAGGCTCTCGAGCTCGTGCACCTCGTCGGCGGACGCCTTGCCCGCAGCGTGCGCGCCGACGACCTCGAAGACGTCCTGGATCGTCACGTCCTTGCCGCGGTAGCGGCCCGGCTCGATCGAGCCGCTGTAGAGCACGAGGCCCGGCAGGTCGAGCCGCGCGAGCGCGATCACGCCGGCGGGGATCGTCTTGTCGCAGCCGACGATCACGACCAGCCCGTCGAACAGGTGGCCGCGCGCGACGAGCTCGATCGAGTCGGCGATCACCTCACGCGAGACGAGCGATGCGCGCATCCCTGCTGTGCCCATCGAGACGCCGTCGGAGACGGAGATCGTGTTGAACTCGAGCGGCGTGCCGCCCGCGCGCCTGATCCCCTCCTTGACGTGGTGCGCGAGCAGCCGGTGGTTCAGGTTGCACGGCATCGTCTCGATCCACATCGACGCGACTCCGATCAACGGCTTCGCCAGGTCGTCGTCGGTGAAGCCGACGCCCTTCAGCATCGCGCGCGCGGGGGCGCGGTCGACGCCGTCGGTCAGCGCCGCGCTCTGCCGCTTCGCGGGATGTGTCCGGTCGTAAATGCTCATTGGACGCGCGCTCCTTCGGGTGCAACGTGGAGGGCGAGCACCTTCGTCCCGAGCGGCAGCGTCGACTCGAGCTCCTGCACGACGGCGTCGGCGCGGTCGGGGTCGGCCCAGACGACGACCGACGGGCCCGATCCCGAGAGCGTCACGCCCGCCGCATCCGCCGGCGGCCGCTCGCGCAGCGCCCGCAGGAGCGGCGCGTCGCCGATCCGGTAC
>DATBIC010000040.1:0-35598 GCA_036557145.1 Gaiellaceae bacterium | reverse complement strand
GAGCGCCACGATCAGTCTGTACTGCGGCGAACTTCGGGAGGACTGATCCATGCGGCGAATCTTCGGTCTCGGTCTTGCGCTTGCGGCGAGCGCTGCGCTCACCGTCGTCCCGGCGGCAGGCGCGCGCGGGCTGCCGCTACCCCTGCCGATCGTCACCACGCTGGTCTCGACCGTCACGTCGGCGATCACCCCGCCTCCCGTCGCCACCGCGCCCACCCCCACCGCGCCCACCCCCACGCCGGCGACGACCAACCCGGTCACGACGATCGTCTCGACCGTGACGGCGCCGGTGACCTCGGTCGTCGCGAAGGTCGACCCGTCGTGCGGCGCCACCGCGACGGTGTTCTCCGCATGGCATGACGCCTCCGACTACTACCTCGCGCGGAACGGCGGCTTCGAGAGCGGAGGCGCAGCCTGGACGCTGTCGGGCTCAGCGGCCGTCGTCGCCGGGAACGAGCCGTTCGACGTCGCGCACGACCGGGGGACGCATGCGCTGCAGCTCGGGGCCGGCGCGAGCGCGTCGAGCTCGGCGTGCTACGGGCTGACCTATCCGGCGATCCGCTTCCTCGCCGCCGCGACGAGCGGCCGGCCCGTGGTGCACGTCCGCATCGTCTCGTACGGCCCGCTCGGGCTGCTCTCGACCCTCGACGGCGGGACCTTCGCGCCGCGCGCCACGTGGCAGCCGTCGCCGAAGCTGTCGACGCTCTTCAGCGCAGTGACCGCGCCGCTCGCGGCGAGCTCGATGCGGATCCAGATCTCGGTCACCGGCGGCACGGTGCGGATCGACGATCTCTACGTCGATCCGTTCCTGACCAAGTCCTAGTTCAAGGCCGAAGCACCGCACGCCGCGGACCGGCGAGGAAGCCGGCGTCGACGAGCAGCGGCAGCACGTCGGACTCGGCGACGGGGTCGCTGTCGAAGCGCTCGACGGCGAGGCGCTTCGCCCCGCCGGCGCGGACGTGCGCGACGAGCGTGTCGAGCGCCGGGCGCAGCCAGGTCTCGTCGGGATCGCGCAGCGGGACGAGCGAGCGCCCGCCGCGCTCGACGTAGAGCAGCGGGTCGCCGCCGGCGAGCACGACGAGCGCGCCCGCGACGCGGGCGGCGCGGCCGTCGGCCCGCTTCGGCCACGGCAAGGCCGCGCCGTACGCCTGCGCGGGATCGGCGGCTGCGAGCACGATTGGCTCGTCCTCGCCGGGCTCACGCACCTCCCGCAGCCGCTCGACCGCGCCGCCGAGCGCGAACTGCGCGCCGCCCAGACCCTCGACGAAGTAGCCGCGGCGGCACAGACCGAGCGTCTCGAGCGCGCGCAGCTCCGCGTAGACGGCGCCGTAGCCGCCGGGGATGCCCTCGGCGCGCACGCCGTCGCGGGTGACGATCCCGTGCCGTTCGAGCAGGAGCTCGGCCAGCGCCCGCCGGTCCGGCGCCGCCGCGAACAGCCGCCCGGTCAATGACCAGCGGCCCTGCGTGGCCGACGTGACGCCGGCGCGGCGGCGCGAGAACCGCCGCGGACGCCGCTCCTGGCCCGGCAATCCGTTCCGGCGCGTCGCCCGCAGCGGCGCCCACGCGTCGTTCGTCGCCTCGCCCGCCCAGACGAGGTCCCAGAGCGCCGGCAGCGCCTCCGCCTCGTCGAGGCCGCAGGCCGCGATCAGCTCGTCCCAGTAGAGCGCCTGCTGGAGCGCCGACCGCAGCGAGTCGTGCGCCGCCCCGGCCGGCGCCGGTGCGCCCGGAACGCGGCCGAGCGCCGCCGCGTCCTCGCGGAAGTAGAGCGCGACCCGGTCGGGCCCCGCGCCGAGCCAGACGACCTCGCCGCTCGCGCACAGCGCGTCGAGGTGCTCGGGGCGGTAGCCGGGAACGCGCCGCGGCAGGAGCTGCGACTCCCACAGCGCGACCGGCAGCGGCAGCGCCTGCAGCGGCACGAGGGCCTCGCGCAGCGTGGCGCGCCGGCCGATGCCGTGCCAGCCGGGGAGAAAGCGCGCGAGGGCCTCCTGCTCGACCGGCTCGACCTCGCGGCGCAGCGCCGCGAGCGACGCGCGCCGCAGCCGGCGGAGCACGTCCGGGTCGCACCACTCGCGCTCGGTCCCGCCCGGCCGCAGCTCACCGCGGACGAGCAGCTCGTCGCGCTCGAGCGCGAGCAGCTCGTCCGCCACGTCGCGGCCAAAGCGCTCGGCGGCCTCGGCGGTGGTGAACGGCCCGCGTCCCTTCGCGTGGCGCAACACGAGCTGCCTGAGCGCGTCGGGGCCTCCCTCGAGGAATGCGTCGGGCAGGCCTGACGGCGGCATCGCCCCGAGCGCGTCGCGGTAGCGCCCCGCGTCCTCGCCGGCCAGCAGTGCCTGCTGGCCGGCCAGTCGGATGACGATCGCGCGGCGCTCGCGCAGCAGCTCGTCGGCGAGCGCAGGATCGTATTCGCCCTCGAAACGATGCCCGCGGAGGCGAAGCAGGTCGTGGAGATCGTCCGCGTTTCGCGGTGCACGATCGAGCTGGCGCTCCACCTCCTCGACCGCGTCGCGGTCGAGGAGATCACGGAGCTCCTCCTGCCCGAGCAGCTCGCGCAGCAGGTCACGGTCGAGGCTGAGCGCCTGCGCGCGCCGCTCCGCGGGCGGCGTGTCGTCCTCGTACATGTAGGTCGCGATGTAGTCGAAGAGCAGCGATGCGGAATACGGCGACGCCGACTGCGTCTCGACTTCGACGACGTCGATCTCGCGCGTCTGCACCGCCGCGAGCAAGCCGCGCAGCGCCGGCAGGTCGAAGACGTCCTGCAGGCACTCGCGGAACGTCTCGAGCACGACCGGAAACGAGCCGTAGCGGCGTGCGACCTGCAGCAGCGACTGCGCCTTGAGGCGCTGCTGCCAGAGCGGCGTGCGCTGGCCGGGCCGCCGGCGCGGGATCAGGAGCGCGCGCGCCGCGTTCTCGCGGAACCGCGCGCCGAACAGCGCCGTATCGCCGAGCTCGGCGACGACGAGATCCTCGACCTCGCCGGGGTCGATCACGAGCTCGTCGACGGGCGGAGGAGCATCGGCCTCGGCGAAGTGCAGCGCGATCCCGTCGTCCGACCAGATCGATTGCGCCTCCACGCCGTGCGACTCGCGCAGCTTCGCGGCGAGCGCCATCGCCCACGGCGCGTGGACGCGGCCGCCGAACGGCGTGAGGATGCAGACGCGCCAGTCGCCGATCTCGTCGCGGAAGCGCTCGATCACGATCGTGCGGTCCGAGGGGACCGCTCCCGTCGCATCCTGCTGCTCGCGCAGGAACGTGAGCAGGTTGCGTGCTGCGCGCTCGTCGAGGTGGTAGTCGGCGAGCAGGCGCTCGGCCGCCGTCGGCTCGGGGAGAGCAGAGAGCTCGCGCGACGCGGCGCCGATCTTCTGCCCGAGCTCGAACGGCCGCCCGACGCCCTCGCCCTTCCAGAACGGCACGGCCCCGGGGACGCCCGGCGCAGGCGACACGAGCACGCGGTCGCGCGTGATCTCCTCGATCCGCCAGGTCGATGCTCCGAGCAGGAACGTCTGGCCCGCGCGCGCCTCGTACACCATCTCCTCGTCGAGCTCGCCCACGCGGCCGCCGCCGTCGGCGAGGAACACGCCGAACAGGCCGCGGTCGGGGATCGTCCCCGCGTTCATCACGGCGAGCCGCCGGCTCCCCTCGCGCGCGCGGATCGTGCCGCCGGTGCGGTCCCAGACGATGCGCGGGCGCAGCTCGGCGAACTCGTCCGACGGATAGCGGCCGGCGAGCATGTCGAGCACGTTCTCGAGCTGCGCGCGCGACAGGTCGCGGAACGGATACGCACGGCCGAGCAGCGCGTGGAGCTCGTCGACGGCGATCTCGCTGTCGACTGTGATCGCGACGACCTGCTGGGCGAGGACGTCGAGCGGATTCTGGGGGATCCGCGTCTCCTCGATCTCGCCGTCGCGCATCGCGCGTGCCACGACCGCGCTCTCGAGCAGGTCGGCGCGGAACTTCGGGAAGATGCGGCCCTTCGAGACCTGGCCCAGCTCATGCCCGGCACGGCCGATGCGCTGCAGCCCGCGTGCAACCGACTTCGGCGACTCGACCTGGATGACGAGGTCGACGGCGCCCATGTCGATGCCGAGCTCGAGGCTCGACGTCGCGACGAGGCACGGGATCCGCCCCGCCTTCAGGTCCTCCTCGACGAGCACCCGCTGCTCCCGCGCGAGTGAGCCGTGGTGTGCGCGCGCGAGCTCGCGCTCCGCGAGCTCGTTGAGCCGCAGCGCGAGGCGCTCAGCGAGCCGCCGGCTGTTGACGAACACGATCGTCGAGCGGTGCTGCTCGACGAGCCGCAGGACCTCGGGGTAGATCGACGGCCAGATCGACCGCGCGCCGCGCTCGGTTCCGCTGTCCATCTCCTGCCCGTCGGCGGGCGCCGGGTAGGAGAGCGCGCCGGTCGACCCGAGCTCGCGCAGGTCCTCGACCGGAATCACCACCTCGAGGTCGAGCTCCTTGCGCGTCCCCGCGTCGACGACCCGGATCGGACGCCCGCCCGAGACGAAGCGCCCGATCTCCTCGAGCGGCCGCTGCGTCGCCGAAAGGCCGATCCGTTGGATCGGGCTTTCGGCTAGTGACTCGAGACGCTCGAGCGAGATCGCGAGATGAGAGCCGCGTTTGGAGCCGGCGATTGCATGCACCTCGTCGACGATCAGCGTCTCGACTCCACGCAGCGACTCTCGCGCCTGCGAGGTGAGCATCAGGTAGAGCGACTCCGGCGTCGTGATCAGGATGTCCGGCGGGTCGGAGACGAGCTCGCGGCGTTCCTTCGCCGGCGTGTCGCCGGTCCGCACGGCGACGCGCACCTGCGACTCGAGGCCGGCGAGCGGCCCGCGCAGGTTCCGCTCGATGTCGTAGTTGAGCGCCTTCAGCGGCGACACGTAGAGGACGCGCAGGCCCCCGCCCGCGGTCGGGCCGAGACGGTCGAGGGCGTAGAGGAACGCCGTGAGCGTCTTCCCGGAGCCCGTCGGCGCCTGGATCAACACGTGCTCCCCGGAGGCGATCGCGGGCCAGCCGAGCTTTTGGGCCGGCGTCGGCGCCGCGAAGGTGCGCTCGAACCATGAACGCGTCGCAGGCTGGAAGACGCTGAGCGGATCCACCTCGAGCCAGCGTACTCACTCGTAGGCGGCTCACAGGTCGCGCCGTTAGCGTCGCCGCATGCACCTGGACGAGCGCCTCACGAGACGCGGCTCGATAGGACGGATCGGCACGCTGCTCGCCGCCGTCGCCGGAGGTGGGCTGACCGCCGCGCGCGCCGAGGGCGGCGACGGGCCGGCGGCCGTCTCGTCGGGGCTCGTGTCCTGCGTGCTCACCCCCGAGCTCACTGAGGGGCCGTACTACCTCGCGGGCGAGAAGGTGCGCCGCAACATCACCGACGACCACTCCGGTACGCCGCTCGCGTTGCGCCTCACCGTCGTCGACGCGTCGACGTGCAAGCCGGTCAAGGGGGCGGCGGTGGACATCTGGCACGCGGATGCGTCGGGCGTGTACTCCGGCTTCGGCGCGGGCGCCGGTAGCCGGACGTTCATGCGCGGGATCCAGCCGACGGACGCGCACGGCCTCGCGCGCTTCGTCACGGTCTATCCCGGGTGGTACATGGGCCGCGCGGTGCATATCCACGTGAAGGTGCACGTCGGCGGCAACGTCGTGCATACGGGCCAGCTCTTCTTCTCGGACGCGATCACCGACACGGTCTACAAGCGCGCTCCCTACTCGTCGCGCCCGAACCGGGACGTGCGGAACGCGCAGGACTCGATCTTCGTCAACGGCGGGAAGCGCTCGCTGCTGGCGCTGAAGCGAAACGGCTCCGGCTGGGCCGGCTCGATCACGATGGGCGTCCACCGCGGCTGAGCGCTCAGGGACGGGCTGCTACACGAGCCGCGCGCGGATCTCGTCCAGCGCCGTCTGCTCGCCCGGGCTCACGGCCTGGCCGTCCTCCTTGTGCGCCGCGGCCGCCTTCTCTGCCGCAGCGAGCACGAACTTGGCGTAGCCCTCGAGCTCGTCCGGCGCCTTCGAGCGCAGCACGGCAACCGCCTCGCCGATCTTCGCGAGCCCCTGGTCGTGCAGCTCCTGCGGCGATCCGAACTCGTGCCGGTCGTACTTCGGCCGCGTCGAGACGATCTCGTCGAAAAGCTCGCTCTGCCCGTGCGCCTGCCGCGCCTCGGCGAACGCCTTCGCGAGCGCGAACGTCTCACGGAACGTTCCGCCGCCCGACGCCGTGATCACGATCATCCCCGCGATCATCGGAGCCTCCAGGAGCAGGTTCCACTCCGCCTCTTCGAAGTCGCTCTTCGCGGTCATGTCGCCATCGTACTCAGCGTCGACGACTAGGATCCGCCAGGTGCCGAAGGCGCTCTACTTCACTGACGACCCGAAGGCATGCGAGCTCCTCGCCGACGACCCGTTCGCGCTGCTCGTCGGCTTCGCGATCGACCAGCAGGTGCCGGTGCAGAAAGCCTTCGCCGGGCCGTACGTCCTGCGGGAGCGCGCCGGCACGCTCGAACCGAAGAAGCTTGCGGCGAAGGACCTCGCGCCGCTCTTCGCCGAACGGCCGGCGATCCACCGCTTCCCGAGCGCGATGGCCGAGCGCGTGCGCGACCTGGCGGCGGCGGTCGCGGAGGACTACGGCGGCGATGCGTCCCGCATCTGGACGGACGCGAAGGACGGGGCCGACCTGAAGAAGCGGATCGGCGCACTGCCGGGCTTCGGCCCGATGAAGATCACGGGGCTCGGCTCGGTGCTCGCCAAGCGCTTCGACGTCGCCGTCGCGCGCGACCTCGTGCCGAGCCATCCGACGCTCGGCGACGTCGACTCGCCCGCAGCACTCGAGCGGTACCAGGCCGCCAAGCGCGCACACAAGGCCGAGCTGCGCGCCGCCCGTGCCGGAAACGCCTGAGCAGCTCTGGGAGCGCGCGCACGGTGCGCTGCGCTCGCCGTCCGTCGCCGAGTGGGACACCTGGCCGTTCCAGGGCGGCGTCGTGCCACGCGAACTGGAGCCGCCGTCCGCGGAGCGGCCGCGCCACGGCGCGGGCGGTGTCGATTGCAGCCGCTGCGCCGAAGGCGACGCCGACGCGTTGTGGGCCGACCAGCACTGGATCGTGCGCGCGATGCCGCCGAGCGGCCTGCCGATCGTCGTGCTGCTCGAGACGCGCGCACACTACGACTTCCCCGACCTGCCGGCGGAGCTCGTCACCGAGCTCGGGCCGATGCTGTTGCGCGTGCACGATGCGGTGATGGCGGTCGGCGAGATCGGGCGCGTGCAGCTCCTCCGCATGGGCGAAGGCGGCGAGCACTGCCACATCTGGTTCGTCGCGCGCCCGGCGCGCATGCCACAACTCGCGAGCTCGTTCGCGGAGATCTGGGACGACGTGCTGCCGCCGACTCCCGAGGACGTCTGGCGCGAGAACTGCGAGCGTGTGCGCGCCGCACTGAACGCCTGACACCGAAACTGCAACGAAACCGTGACCTTGTAACAGTCTGTTACTTGCGTTTCGGGTGCGCTACCGAGGAGCGGCGCCGTCGACGTTCCAGTGGCGGGCGACGGTGACCAGCCACCCGCCGTCGTCGCGCGGGGTGAGCGAGAAGAGGCTGATCGCGCGGCGCCCCAGTTCGTGGTCGCCGTAGAGGATCTCGATGCCGATCCGCCGCCGCTCCTCGAGCGCCCGCCGCGCTGCGACGAACGCCTCGCTCGACGGGTCGCGGAAGGTGCCTTGCCAGAAGCCGAGCTCACCGGGCGCGATGTAGAGGTCGCGCGTCAGCCGGTTGAAGTCCTCGAGCGGCGTGTGCGCGGTGACACCGGTGGGCCGCTCTGGATGGAGGTACCAGCCGTGCAGAACGGCGATGCCCGTGCCGACGTTGCGCAGCGACGCCGCCAGGTAGACCGCCTCGTCGGTCGCCTCCGCGATGCCACCGCTGCCCGGCACGTGGAACCAGCGGTCGTCGGAGAAGCCGACCTTCTGCGGCGGGTCGTCGGGCCGCGACGGCAGCAGCACCGGCCGGAGGCCGGCCAGCAGCGAGCGCTCGGCGGCCCGCGCGGCGCGGTTCGCCGAGCGCACCGAGGCGAAGGTCGCGATCGCCAGGACGAGCGTCGCGCCTGCCGTCGCGATCGCCGAGATGCTGACCCAGTCAGTCGCGAGCATCGGCCGTGAGCCGCCGCAGCGCCGGCCCGAGCGACTGCCCGCCGGCCAGCACCGGCTCGAACAGGTCGCCGTGCTCCGCGACGCGCGCGAGCGCGACCTCCATCGTGAAGTCGCGCGGCCGCACGTCCTCGGTCAACTCCTCCCAGTGCAGCGGCGTCGAGACGGGCGCACCGGGCTTCGGCCGCACGGAGTAGACCGACGCGATCGTCTTCCCCCAGCCGTTCTGGCGGTGGTCGACGAGCACCCCCGAGCGCTTCTTCTTCAGCCACTCGGTCGTCACCTCGCCGGGATGAGCCGCCTCGAGCCGCCGCGAGAGCAGCTCCGCAAACGTGTAGGTGTCGTCGAACGTCGAGCGGCGCACGATCGGCACGAGCACATGAATGCCGTCGGAGCCGCTCGTCTTCACGTACGAGCGAAGCTCGAGCTCTTCGAGCGCGCGCCGCACGTAGTGGGCGACGCGGATGCAGAGCGAGAACGCGCCCGGCTCGTCGGGCGGGTCGAGGTCGAAGAGCACGAAGTCCGGGCGGTCGGGCTTGTCCACGCGCGAGTACCACGCGTTCATGTCGATGCAGTTCTGCTGGACCGCCCATTGCGCCGCCGCCCCCTCGTTCACGAGCACGAAGTCGACGAGACGGGTCGCGCCCTTGGCACCGCGAGGATGCGTGACGAACTGCCGCGTCGGGATCCATGACGGGATTCCCTTCGGCGCCTGCTTCTGGAAGAACGCCTCGCCCGTGATGCCGTGGGGCCAGCGCTTCAAGGTGAACGGGCGGTTGCGCAGGTGCGGAATCAGCACGTCGGCGACGTCGCCGTAATAGGTGAACAGATCGCCTTTCGTCACGCCGTCCTCCGGGTAGAGGATGCGGTCCGCGGAGGTGAGGTTGACTTCGTGCCCGGTCACCAGACGTCCAGGGTCGGGAAGCGTGCATCCGCGACGACGCAGGACCGGGCGAAGAGCGCCGCCCCGACGTCGCCGGTGAACAGCGTGTAGCGCCCGCGGCCGTGCGTCGCCCGCATGCGCTCGACCTGCTCGAGCGCGTGCATCGCGAAACACCGCGCGCGGTCGAGCCACAGGTCGTCGCCGGTGACGGCGTGCGCGCGCAGAAGCGCGTAGCCGTTGCCCGCCGTGCCGTGGCACAGCCCCGGCCCCTTCACGAGCGGCCCCGCGCGCCATGTCAGCTCCGCGCCGCCGACGAGCAGGTCCGCCGGCATCAGATCGCCGAGCGTTGCGACGAGCCCGGGCGCGCCGTGACACCACTGCAAGCGGATCAGCTCGCCGCCCTCGATCGGAGGCCAGTTGACGAGCTCGCCGTCTACGACGGCGAGCCGTTCGAGCGTCGGGCCGATGCGCGCACGCAGCTCGTCGTCCGGCAGCCGGCCGCGCAGCGCTTGGACATTCCCGGCGAAGCCGTGCGCCGGCCCGAGGTAGCGGACAACGCTCCCGTACAGGTCCTGCGTCCAGAGGCCGCTCTCCTCGTCCCATTGCTCGACGAGGACGTCGCAGCCGTTGCGCCACTCCGCTTCGAAGCCCGCGAATCGCGCGGCGAGGATCGTGCCCGGCGAGCCCCACATCAGCTCCCACGTCTGGTTGCGCACGTTCTCACGGATCAGCGTGCGCAAACGCTCGTCGTCGGCCGGTGCGCCGACGACGCGTGCGACGAGGAGCACCCCGCTCTCGCCCACCCACAGCGCCGGCACGCTCTCGCCGAGGTCCGGATGCGCGCGGTACCGCTCCAGCGCGCCCGAGGCGAGCGTTGCCAGGTCGAGCCGCGAGCCGAGCGCGTGTAGCGCCCAGATCATCCCTGCGGCGCCGAGGTAGAGGCACGACAGCGTCTCGGGCAGCGGCTCGCCGGGGACGGCGTCGTCCAGCGGGTGGTTCGGCCAGCCGCCGTCGCGGAGTGCCGACTCGGCGTCCGCGACGATCGCGTCGACGTGCTGCTGCACGGCGTCCTCGTCCCAAGGCGAGTCCGTCAGCGGCTCGTGCGCCGCCGGGTCGTAGAGCTCAGGCGACACCGGCGAGCAGCGACGAGCGGCCTTCGCGGAGCATCTCGCGGGCGATCACGATGCGCTGGATCTGGTTGGTGCCCTCGTAGATCTGGGTGATCTTCGCGTCGCGCATCATCCGCTCGACGGGGAACTCCGAGATGTAGCCGTAGCCGCCGAGGATCTGCACGGCGTCGGTCGTGACCTGCATCGCAGTGTCGGTGCAGAAGAGCTTCGCCATCGCCGACAGCTTCGTCAGCTCCGGGCCGGTCTCGCCCTCGTCGATCATGCCGCCGACCTTGTAGAGCAGGCCGCGCGCCGCCTCGCACTTCGTCTCCATGTCGGCGAGCATGCCCGCGATCAGCTGGTGCTCGGCGATCGGCCGGCCCATCGTCTGACGCGAGCGCGCGTAGTCGAGCGCGTAGTCGGTCGCGCCCTGCGCAAGCCCCAGCCCCTGCGCGCCGATCCCGGGCCGCGAGCGGTCGAGGATGCGCATCGCGATCGCGAAGCCTTCGCCCTCCTCGCCAAGCAGGTTCGCCGCCGGCACCCGGCAGCCGTCGAAGAAGATCTCGCCGGTGGTCGAGCCCTTGATCCCCATCTTCGGCTCGATCCGCCCGACCGAGAAGCCGGGCGTGTCCGCCTCGACGGCGAACGCCGAGATCCCGGCGTGCCCCGCCTCGGGGTCCGTCTTGGCGAACACGACGTAGACGTGCGCAACGCCCGCGTTGGTGATGAAGCGCTTGCCGCCGTCGAGAACGTAAGCGTCCCCGTCGCGGCGGGCGCTCGTCCGCATCGCCGCGCTGTCCGAGCCGGACCCCGGCTCCGTCAGCGCGTAGGCGGCGAGCCACTCTCCCGACGCGAGCCGGGGCAGGAATCGCTGCTTCTGCTCCTCCGTCCCGGCGAGCTTGATCCCCAGCGAGCCGAGCTCCTGCACGGCGACGATCAGCCCGCTCGTCGCGCACACGTTCGACAACTCCTCGATCACGACGAGCGTCATCAGCGCACTCGCGCCGATTCCGCCGTACTCGGCGTCGTACAGCACGCCGAAGAGGTCGTTCTCGCGATACAGCTCGACCACGTCCCAGGGGAATTCCGCCGACTTGTCGATCTCGGCGGCGCGCGGCGCGATGCGGTCGCGCGCCAGCGTGCGCACCAGCTCGCGGATCTCGCGTTGCTCTTCGGTCAGCGGATCGAGCGCACTCACGGCGCTCTAGTCTAGAGCCGGTGCTGCCGATAACCGGAGCATGGCAGTGCCGGCACGCATGTTCGCGCTCGTCGTCTCGGCGACGCTCGTCGCCTGCGCGGGCGTGACGCTGCTGCTGCTCGCCGGGCGGTAGATTCGCCCTCAGTGATCCTCGAGAACGGGCTCGTCCGCACGCTCGACCCGCAGATCCCGACCCAGCGCGCGCTGTCGATCGCGGGGGAGCTCGTCGCCGGCGGCGTCGGCGTGCACGAGACGGCGCTGCCGTCGCCCGAGGTCGTCGACCTCTGCGGCTACACGGTCGTTCCGGGCTTCACCGACTCGCACGTCCACTTCCCGACCTGGGCGATCGCGCAGACGGAGGTGCGCCTGGACGGCTGCGCGTCGCTCGACGCGGCGCTCGCGCGGATCAAGGACACGCCGGCGCCCGCGCCGGGCCGCTGGCTGCGCGGCTTCGGCTGGCGGAGCGGCGACTGGCAGCCCGCACGCGAGCCGACGCGCCACGAACTCGACGCGATCACCGGCGATGCACCCGCCGCGTTGATCGCGAAGGACTACCACTCGCTCTGGCTCAACTCGGCCGCGCTCGCGCGCGCGAACGGCGACCTCGAGGTCGAGGGCGGCGTGGTCGAGCGCGACGAGGCGGGCGAACCGACCGGTGTGCTGCGCGAGGAGGCGGCGTGGCGCTTCAAGGAGCGTCACATGACGCTCGGCGACGACGAGTACGTCGAGGCGATGCGGCACGGCGTCCGTCTCGCGGCGAGCCGCGGCGTCACGGCGGTTCACGACAAGGACGGCTGGCTCGGCGCGCTCGGGCTCTGGCAGCGGCTCGAGGCGGCGGGCGCGCTGACGTTGCGCGTCTGGCAGTCGATCCCCGCCGACCGCGTCGCGCACGCGCGCGAGCTCGGCCTGCGCTCCGGCCTCGGGAGCCCGCTGATCACGCTCGGCTACCTCAAGGTGTTCATGGACGGGACGCTCGGCTCGCAGACGGCGTGGATGCTCGACGGCAGCGGCGTGCGGATCACCAGCGGCGCGGAGCTGGCCGACATCGTCCGACTCGGCGCGGCGTGCGGCTTCCCGGTCGGCGTGCACGCGATCGGGAACCGGGCGAACCGCGAGGCGCTCGACGCCTTCGAGCAGACGCGTGCCGAGTGGGAGCCGCTCGGCCTGCGCCAGCGGATCGAACACGCGCAGCTGCTCGCGCCGGAGGACCTGAGCCGGTTCGCAGAGCTCGGCGTGACGGCGTCGGTGCAGTTCTCGCATGCACCCTCCGACCGCGATCTCGCCGACCGCTTCTGGGCCGGCAAGACCGACGGCGCCTACGCGTTCCGCACGCTGCTCGACTCCGGAGCGAGGCTCGTGAACGGCTCGGACGCCCCGATCGAGGAGCTCGAGCCGCTCGCCGGCATCCGTGCCGGCGTCCGGCGCACGATCGACGAGCGGCCCGCCTGGCACGGAGAGCAGGCGGTGACCGTCGACCAGGCGTTCCACGCGACCTGCGTCGCGCCGGCGTGGCTTTCGCACGACGAGCGCCGCCGCGGCCGGCTCGTCCCGGGGATGCTCGCCGACCTGGTCGTGCTCGACCGCGACCCGTGGGACGACCTCGACGCCCAGGTTGTGGCGACGATGGTCGGCGGCCGCTGGGTGCACAACCCGCCTCCCTGGTGAGCCCACGGGAGGTTTTGCCTCCCGCTTACCTGACGAGAACGGCCGGCTTGCGCAGCGGGACAAATCTCTGCGCGTCAGCCCGTTTCGACCCAGCAGGAGGAACCCACGATGAAGCACCGCCTCACCTTCGCCCTCTCGCTCGCCGCCCTGGCGTGCGCCGCGGTGGCCGCAACGGCGACCGGCGGGCCGAAGGCCCAGTCGTACCAGTTCAGGGGCGAGCTCCTGAACGCGAGCTCCACCAACGTGCAGGTGCAGATCGACGGCGGCAACCACCCGGCGCTCAGGGCGCTGATCGGCCAGTCGCAGGATCAGACGTTCGCGATCTCTTCGTCCACCGAGATCCTCGTCTGGTCGCACGGCACGCCGCACGTCGGCAGCGTCTCCGACCTCAAGGCCGGCGACAACGTGCAGGTCAACGTCCGCGCACCTCGCGGCTCGTCGCTCTCGACGATCGAGGCCACCGCGGCCCGCACCGTCGCCGACCACGGCACGTCGAACGGCTCTGCCTCGCGGCCGCTCTTCCTCTACGTCGGCACGGTGACCGGCCCGCAGTCCGGCGGCCACATCGCGCTGCACGTGACGAGCGGCAACTGGCGCGGCCTGCAGTCGATGCTCGGCCAGCCGCTCGACCAGTCGTTCACCTACGACGACGACACGATCTTCCTGCTCTGGCAGGGGAGGGTCCCGACCGTGATCGACGCCTCGCACCTGCAGGCCGGCGACCGGATCACGATCCGCGTCCGCGCGCCGCGCCTGTCGACGCTCGCGCAGGTCGAGACCACGCCGGCGAAGCACGTGGGCGACCACGAGCCCGGCGACCCGATGACCCAGAACAACTAACGCCCAGCCGACCACCAACGCCGCGGCCGCCCGACTGGCGGCCGCGGCGGCACGGTCCGGCTCTCGACGATCGCACGCGGCACGTCGTCGGTGAGCCAGCGCGCGAGCCGCTCGTCATCGAGCGAGCGGGCCGCCGCTCCGATCCCCATCGCCCGCACGCTCGGCCCGTGGGCATCGCTGGCGATCAGGTGCACGAGGTGCTCGTCGAGCAGCCGGCGAAAGCACCGCTGCGGCGCACGCCCGAGCCGCCCGTCGACGGACGCGGCCGTCACCTGGACGAGCGCGCCGCTCTCGACCAGCGGCGCGAGCAGCCCCGGCCGCTCCTGGACGTCGGGGTTCCGCTCCGGATGCGCAAGCACCGCGGTGAAGCCGTCGGCGCGCAGCCGCTCGAGCCGCAGCGCGATGTCGAGCGGCCAGCCGTGGTACGGCGTCTCGACGAGCAGGCAGCCGGGATTGCCGCCGAGCCCGAAGCGGCGCAGCTCCTCGGCCGGGCGGCCGAGCTCGGCGAGGTCGAGCTCGCCGCCGGGCACGAGCTGCACCGTCTCGGCAGCCGCGTCACGGACCAGCTCGAGCGCCGCCTCCATCTGCTCGGGCGTCGTCGGATGGTCGTGGCGGACGTGCGGCGTCGCCGCCAGCACCTCGATGCCGTCGGATGCAGCCGCGCGGCAGATCTCCAGCGCCTCGTCGAGATCCTCCGCCCCGTCGTCGATCCCCGGGAGGACGTGGCTGTGGAGGTCGATCAAAGGGACGCGAACGCGAGGAAGAGCTCTCGCGCTGCGGCGATCCCGCGCGGGACGTACTCGGCCAGCAGCCGCTCGTTCGGCGAGTGGATCTGCGAGTCCGGCAGGCCGAAGCCGGTGATGACGACCGGGATGCCCTTGGCGACGAGCGCCGGCACGATCGGCAGCGTGCCTCCCGAGCGGATCAGCGCGGGGCGGCGGCCGAGCGCCCGCTCGAACGCGTCGAGCCCCAGCTGAATCGCGCGCGAGTCGGTCGCGACCAGCCCGGGCTCGGCCGACGACAGATGCTCGACGTCGACATCGGCGCCCGCCGGCGCGGACGCGCGCAGGATGCGCTCGACCTCGGTGGCGATCGCCTCGGAGCGCTGACCCGGGGCGAGCCGGATCGACACGTTCGCGGTCGCCTCGACCGGCAGCACGGTCTTCTGCAGGTGCGGCGAGCCGCTGACGATCCCGTTCACGTCGACGGACGGCTCGGCGAACGTCCGCACGTAGAACTCGTTTGCCGCTGCGGGATCCTTCGGGCGCGCGCCCGCCTCGCGCAGCTCGTCGCTCCCCGCCGGCAGCGCCGCCCAGCTCGCGAGCTCGTCGTCGCTCGGCGTGGCAGCACCCTGGCGCAGCGAGTCGGCGAGCGTCCCGTCGCGAGAGATGAGGCCGCCGAGCGCCTGCATGAGAGCGTGGGCGGCGTTGAGCGCCGCGCCGCCGAACATCCCCGAGTGGAGATCGTGCTCGCCGGTTCGCACGACGACGTGGAAGTAGGCGATGCCGCGGGTGGCGACGTTGAAGGCGGGGACGTCGCGACGGATCATGCCGCTGTCGAAGATCACGGCGGCGTCTGCGCCGCGCGTGTCGGCCTCGAGGAACTCGACGATCGAGTGGCCGCCGCTCTCCTCCTCGCCGTCGCAGCAGAAGCGCACGTTGACCGGCAGCTCGCCCGCGAGCGCCAGCTCACGAGCGGCCGCGAGCAGGAAGTAGAGCTGGCCCTTGTCGTCGACCGTGCCGCGGCCGTAGAGGTACTCGCCGCGGATCTCCGGCTCGAACGGCGGCGACTCCCACAGCTCGAGCGGGTCGGGCGGCTGGACGTCGAAGTGGCCGTAGCAGAGCACGGTCGGCGCGTCCGCGCCGGTCGACGCCGCGATCTCGCCGATCGCCAGCGGCTGGCCGTTCCAGTCGACGATCTCACACTCGCCGCCGGCCTCCTGCACACGGCTGCACACCCACTGCCCCGCCTTCAGCACGTCGCTCGCGTGCAGCGGGTCGGCGCTGATCGAAGGGATGCGGAGGAGCTCCGCCAGCTCGTCGAACCACGGCTCGGTCATGAGAGCGAGCCTATCCGGCTGCGTCTACCCGAGGGTCAGTTAGGCAACGTCTCGAAGTTTTTCGCTCTCGGCGAGCGCGCGGAGCTTCTTGAGGCTCTGGTTCTCGATCTGCCGGATCCGCTCGCGCGTCACCCGGAACGTCCGGCCCACCTCGTCGAGCGTGCACGGCGACTCGCCGTTCAGGCCGTAGCGCAGCTCGAGCACACGGCGCTCACGCTGCGAGAGCGCCGACAGGCACTTCTGCAGCGCGGCGATGCGGAATGCCGTGTCCGCCGCCTCGTCGGGCAGCGGCGCGCTGTCGTCCTCGATGAAGTGCCCGAACTCCGACTCCTCCTCGTCGCCGACCGGCTTCTCGAGCGACACCGGCACCTGTGAGGTGCGGCGGATCGAGTCGACCTCCTCGACCGTCATCCCGAGCTCGGCGGCGATCTCCGCGTTGACGGGCTCGCGCCCGCGCTCGGCGCGAAGCTTGCGCTCGGTGCGGACGATCTTGTTGAGCTTCTCGACGACGTGGACGGGCATGCGGATCGTCCGCGCCTTGTCGGCGAGCGCGCGTGCAACCGCCTGGCGGATCCACCACGTCGCGTACGTCGAGAACTTGTAGCCCTTCCGCCAGTCGAACTTCTCGACGGCGCGAACGAGCCCGATCGTCCCCTCCTGGATCAGGTCGAGGAACGGCAGGCCCTGGTTGCGGTACCGCTTTGCGATCGAGACGACCAGCCGGAGGTTCGCCTCGATCATCTCCTGCTTCGCGACGTGGTCGCCGCGCTCGATCCGCTTGGCCAGCTCGACCTCCTGCGCGGCCGTCAGCAGATCGACACGGCCGACGTCCTTCAGGAAAAGCTGGAGCGAATCGGTGCTGAATTCGAACTCGAGCTCGGGCGGCTCCTCGGCCTCCTCGGCGCTCAGCTCGTCCAGCTCTGCAAACAACTCGACCGCGGAAGCAGCCTCTTCGGGCTCTTGCTCCTCGTCGATCCCCGCCGTCTGGCGGACCCTCGTTCCCATCGTGCCCCCTCGCCGGATGCGGAACTGTCGCATTGGGGCCGGACGGACGCCAGGGCCGCCCGGCTCATCTTTGCGTTCGATCGGTCCTGTCGCTTACTAGACGTTCGACGAATGCATTCGCTTCCCGGCCGAGCTCGGTTTTCGGCGCGAGCCGCTTCGCTGCACGGAACTCGACGAGCGCCTGGTCGCGCTGACCGGTCCAGGCGAGCAATAGGCCGAGGTGATACCGCACCGAGACGCTGTGCGGGAATCGCTTCACGAGCGGGCCGAGACGCGAGAACGACGCCGACAGGTTCGACTCGTCGAACCGCCCGACGGCGGCCGCGACCTGCGCCTGGTCGTCGTCCGGATGCAGCCGCGCGGCGCGCGCGTAGAGGCGCTCGGCCGTCTGCTGATGGCCTGCCACCTGCGCGGCGATGCCCTGTCGCACGAGCGGGTCGACGACGCCGGACGCCTGGAAGATCGGGTACCCCTGCGAGAAGAACTGCGGGTGCAGGATCGAGTCGGCGCGGATCGCGTAGAAGGTGTTCGCGCCGGCCTTCTTCGCCGCCGTGAAGGCCTGCACCGCCTCGTCGAGGTAGCCGGCGCAGTACAGCGCGAATCCGTAGTTGAACTGCACGACCGGGTCGCCGGCCGCCCGCTGGGCCAGCGGCTCCATGGCATAGGCCGCGCGCTTCGTGGGAAGGGAGAACGCGTGCCGGATCGCAGCCTCGTCCGGAGAGGCGACGCCGCTGACGAACAACGGCTGCCGCGGCTTGCAGGCCCTCGTCTCCGGCTGGGCCGGATCACCGCTCGTCGCCTCGACGACCCCGACCACGACCGCAGCCGCGGCCACCGCCGCGAGCCCGGCAACGACACGCACGCGGACCGTGGGCGACACGGCGCCCAACGTAGCGTGAATCGCGGGAATGAATACCGGTGCCGCTACCGTTTCTAGAGACATGACCACGTACCGGGAGCTGTTGCAGCGCACGAAAGCGGAGATCTCCGAGCTGGACGCGCGCGCCGCCGAAGGCCTCGAGGGCGCGCTCTGGATCGACATCCGCGAGGCCGACGAGTGGCAGGAGGGCCATCTCCCGGGTGCCGTGCACGTGCCGCGCGGCTTCCTCGAGTCGCGGATCGAGGGCGTCGCACCGGACAAGGACACGCCGATCGTGCTCTACTGCGCGGCCGCGAACCGCTCGGCGTTCGCCGCGAAGACCCTCCAGGAGCTCGGGTACACCAGCGCGCACTCGCTGGCCGGCGGCTTCACCGACTGGAAGCGGAACGGCGGCGAGATCGTGATGCCGCGGACGCTCTCGCCGGAGCGCCGCACACGCTACTCGCGCCACCTGCTGATCCCCGAGATCGGCGAGGCCGGCCAGCTGAAGCTGCTCGACAGCAAGGTGCTGCTGATCGGCGCCGGCGGGCTCGGCTCGCCTGCGTCGCTCTATCTCGCCGCCGCGGGCATCGGCCGGATCGGGATCATCGACGCCGACATCGTCGACGAGACGAACCTGCAGCGGCAGGTCGCGCATTCGCTCGACACCCTCGGCACGCCGAAGGTCGACTCGGCCAAGCGCTCGATCGAGGCGCTCAACCCGGACGTCGACGTCGTCACCTATCGCGAGCGGCTCACGTCCGAGAACGTCGAGCGTATCCTGAGCGACGGCTGGGACCTGATCGTCGACGGTGCCGACAACTTCCCGACGCGCTACCTCGTCAACGACGCCTCGGTGTGGCACGACATCCCGGTCGTCCACGGCTCGATCTACCGCTTCGAGGGCCAGGTGACCGTCTTCGCGCCGCGTCAGGGGCCGTGCTACCGCTGCCTCTTCCCCGAGCCGCCGCCGGCCGAGCTCGCCCCCTCGTGCGCCGAAGGCGGCGTGCTGGGCGTGCTGCCGGGGATCGTCGGCTCGCTGCAGACGAACGAGGCGATCAAGCTCGCCGCCGGGATCGGCGAGCCGCTCGTCGGACGGCTGCTGCTGTTCGACGCTCTGTCGACGGAGTTCAGCGAGGTGCGCATCGAGCGCAACCCCGACTGCCCGGTGTGCGGCGATCATCCGACGATCACCGAGTACATCGACTACGTCGAGTTCTGCGCGCGATGACGGTCGTGAGGGTCCCGCCGGTCCTCCGCAGCGAGGCCGGTGGCGTCCGTGAGGTCGAGGCCGAAGGGGCGACCGTCCGCGAGCTGATGGAGGACCTCTCGCGCCGCCTGCCGGCGCTCGGCACGCGCGTGTACGCGGACGGCGAGCTTCAGCCGTTCGTCAACGTCTACGTCGACGGCGAGGACGTGCGCACGCGCGACGGGCTCGACACGCCCGTCGGCAACGGCTCGACCGTCATCCTCTTGCCGGCGATGGCCGGTGGTCGCTAGAGGGTTGATGTGGAACTGGCGTGCCCGCGGGGATGCGTCAGACCAAGCAGCAGGGACGGGGCGGGCGCAGCTCGTAGCGGGACCCCTACGGGCGAGCCCGACCGGGCACTGATGCGCCGTGTCTGACGCACCATCCGCGCGTGCGGGAGTTCCACGTCAGCCCTCTCGCTCTCTGCTCGAGCTGATCGGCGACACGCCGCTCGTCGAGCTCCGGCACGTCGCGCCCCCGGGCCGCACGATCTACGCCAAGCTCGAGGGCCAGAACCCGACCGGCTCGATCAAGGACCGCGTCGCGCTCGCGATGGTCGAGGCGGCGCGGCTCGAGCCGGGGCAGGAGCTGCTCGAGCCGACGAGTGGCAACACCGGGATCTCGCTCGCGCTCGTCGCGAAGCTGAAGGGCTACCGCCTGACGTGCGTGATGCCGTCGAACGCCACGCCCGAGCGGCGGACGCTGCTCGAGCTCTACGGCGCAACGATCGTCGAGTCGCCCGGCGAGGCCGGCTCGAACGGCGCGGTGCGGCTCGCGCAGGAGATCACCGAGCGCGACGACCGCTACGTGATGCTCTTCCAGTACGCGAACGAGGCGAACCCGCGGGCGCACTACGAGGGGACGGGCGCCGAGATCGCCCGTGACCTGCCGCGCGTCGACGCGGTCGTCGCCGGGCTCGGCACCGGCGGCACGCTGATGGGCGCCGGCGCGCGCATCCGCGAAGCGTTCCCGGGCGCGCAGGTGGTCGCCGCGGAGCCGCTGCCCGGCGATCCCGTGATGGGGTTGCGCTCGCTCGAGGACGGCTACGTCCCGCCGATCCTGGACGTCTCCGCGCTCGACCGCAAGCTGCTCGTCTCGAATGCCGAGGCCGCAGCCGCCGCACGCGCCCTGCTCGACCGCGAGGGGCTGTTCGCGGGCGTCTCCTCCGGGGCGGTCGTGCACGTGGCACGCCGGATCGCCGAGGAGCTGCCGGACGGCGCCGTCGTGGTGGCGATCCTCGCCGACGGCGGCTGGAAGTACCTCTCGGCCGACTTCTGGGGCGGCGAGGAGATCGACGAGGAGACGCTCTGGTGGTGATCCCGGAGTCGATCCGCGCCGAGCTGCACGCCCACGCCGCCGAGGAGGCGCCGAACGAATGCTGCGGGGTGATCGTGCTCGCCGACGGCGTCGCCGAGCGCTACGTGCGCGGCCGCAACGCGCTCGCGTCGCCCTACCGCTACGAGCTCGAGATCGACCCGTCGGTCTGGTTCCTCGAGGACGACGGCTACGAGCTCGCCGTCTTCCATTCGCACCCGGCGACGAAGCCGGAGCCCTCGCGAACCGACCGCGAGCTGTCGGGCCTCTGGGCCGGCCGGCCGTTCCTGATCTACTCGCTGGCGTTCGACGAGCTCCGCGCGTGGCGCATCTCGCGGGAGCGCGTGGAAGAGATCGCGCTAAACCCCGCGTAGGTGGGTTCGTCCCCGGCCGCGCGGGAACGTGCCGTGCGTGTCGACCCGGACGTCTGCGGTGACGGGTGCCGCTGCGTGGGCGCTCGTGCGCCTCGGCTTCTTGCTCGTCCCGGCGTGGATCGTCGCCGCCGTCGCCGCGTTCCACTACCTCCCCGGCGTGTCCGAGTCGTCGGACGCACCGCTCGGCGGGCTCGTCCCCGGCGGCGCCGCGGCGATCGTCGCGCAGGAGCGTGAGGCGAAGGAGTTCGGATCGAGCTTCCTCACGCGGGTCGTCGTCGTCCAGCACGAGGACCGGCCGCTCTCGCGCAGCCAGCTCCGGCGCACGGCACGCCTGGCGGTGGCGGTCGACCGTCACCGCGTGCCGGAGTTCCGGCAAATCTCGTTCGCGGCACCGCTCCCCTCGCAAAACCGCACGACGATCGTCACGTACCTCTACTTCAAGCCGACGATCGACGCGCACGACCAGCTCGCCGCCGCCCAGGCCTACGCGCAGTCTCTCCATCCGCCGGGGCTGCGCACGGGTGCGCTGCTCGCGCGCAAGTCGGAGTTCCAGCGGATCGAGGACGCCCTGCCGCGCGTGACACTCGCGACGATCGGGCTGGTCGCGTTGATCCTGCTGCTCACGTTCCGCGCGCCGGGACCGCCGCTGCTCGTGCTCGCGTCGGCGGCGATCGCCTACACGATCTCGATCCGCCTGCTCGCGTGGCTCGGCCATCTCGACCATCGCGCGGTCCCGAACGAGGTTCAGCCCGTGCTGATCGCGCTCCTGCTCGGGCTGCTCACCGACTACGTCGTGTTCTTCGTGTCCGGGATGCGGCGGAGGCTGGCGGCCGGCCAGCAGCGCCTCGCGGCCGCGGAGGGAACGACGCGCGACAACCTGCCGATCGTGCTGACCGCGGGGATGATCGTCGCGCTCGGCTCGCTCTCGCTCGTCGTCGGGCAGCTGTCGTTCTTCCGCACGTTCGGGCCGAGCATGGCACTCACCGTGCTCGTCACCGTCGCCGTCGCCGTGACCTTCGTGCCCGGGCTGATGGCGCTGCTCGGCGGCGCGCTCTTCTGGCCCCATTCGCTGGAGCAGTCGGAGCCCCGGCCGTCGCGCGTCTGGCGCTTCGCGACGGCGCGTCCGGCCTCCGCGACGCTGGTCGCGGTCGTCGTCGCGGCGCTCGTCGTCGCGTCGTACGGGCTCCTGCACACGCGCCTCGGGTTCACGCTCGTGCGCGGACAGCCGAAGAGCGCGGAGGTGAAGGTCGCGGCGAACAACGCCGCGCGCGGCTTCGCGCCCGGCATCGTCTCGCCGACCGAGGTGCTGCTCGAAGGCCCGGTCGGCAGCCGCCGCGCCGCGCTCGCGCGCTTCCAGCGCGGGCTTCGGGCAATCCCCGGCGTCGCCGACGTGCTCGGCCCGGACAACCAGCCTGCGAGACGTGACCTGCCGGTCTTCGTGACGCGCAGCGGCAATGCCGCGCGGTTCGCGGTCGTGCTCGCGAACGAGCCGCTCGGCTCGCGCGCGATCGCCGACCTCGACCGCATCCGCAACCGCGTCCCCGCGCTGCTCGCGCGCTCGCACCTCGGCGGCGTGCGCGCGTCCTACGCGGGTGACACGGCGCTCGCCGAGGAGACGATCACCACCATGCGGTCCGACGGGATTCGCGTCGGCATCGCCGTCCTGCTCGTCAACTTCCTGCTGCTCGCCGCCTTTCTCCGCAGCCTGCTGATCCCCCTCTACCTGCTCGCGGCCAGCGTGCTCGCGCTCGCGGCGACGCTCGGGCTGCTGACGCTCGTGATGCAAGGGCTGCTCGGGCACGAGAACCTGACGTACTACGTGCCGTTCGCGGCCTCCGTCCTCTTGCTCTCGCTCGGCTCCGACTACAACGTGTTCGTCGTCGGGGGCATTCGCCGCGCCGCCGAGAAGCTGCCGATGCGCGAGGCGATCGCGGGGGCCCTGCCCGAGGCGTCGTCGACGATCACGACGGCGGGCGTGGCGCTCGCCGGCAGCTTCGCGATGCTCGCGCTCGTGCCGATCTGGCCGATGCGCGAGCTCGCGTTCGCGCTCGCGGTCGGGATCCTGCTCGACACGTTCGTCGTGCGGAGCATCCTCGTCCCCTCGCTGCTCGCGCTCTTCCGGCGCGAGCAGCGAGAGAACGCGCACGCGTCTACGTGACCTTGAACGACCCGTGCATGATCGTCTTGTGCGGGTCGCACACGTACTTGTAGGTCCCCTTCTTCAGCTTGACCGTCCACGTCTTCGTGCCGGTGCCGGCGACCGTCGTCGACTTGTTGACGCCGGGACCGGTCAGGTGGAAGTTGTGGATGTTCGACTTGTCGCTGATCTTGAACACGTAGGTCCCTGCCTTCAGCGACTTCACCGACTTGCTGCCCTGCTTGAGGGTGATGGTGAAGCCGGGACCGACCGTCCCGGTCAAGGTCGGCGACTTCGCGAACGCTGCCGGCACGGCGATCGCCGCACACAGCAACGCGAGTAGAACGATCTTCAATGCATCTCCTCGGTTCGGTGACCCTGCCGACCACAGGGTACGCTCGCCGGCGTGGATCTCGCGTCGGTTGTCTCCCCCGACTCGCTGGTCGAGCCGCAGGGCCGCTTCCTATCGGACCTGATGGGCCGCGGCGTCGTCGGCCACGCCGACGCGGTCGTCATGCCGTCGACGACCGAGGAGGTCGCGGCGGTGATGCGCTGGTGCTACGGGCACGACGTGCCGCTGACCGCGCGCGGCGGCGGCACGGGCCTGGCCGGGGGCGCGATCCCGGTCGAGGGCGGCGTCGTGATCGGATTCGAGCGGCTGAACCGCATCCGCCGGTTCGATCCGCTCCTGTGGCGCATGCACGTCGAGGCCGGCGTCACGACGGGCGACATCCAGCGGCTCGCCCGCGAGAGCGGCCTTCGCTTCCCACCCGACCCGGGAGCGGCGGAGATCTCGCAGATCGGCGGGAACATCGCGTGCAACGCCGGGGGCCCGCACGCGTTCAAGTACGGCGTCACCGGCCACTGGGTGACGGGGCTCGAGGCGGTCGTTCCGCCGGGCGAGGTGGTCACGATCGGCGGCCCGCTGCGGAAGGACGTCGCCGCGTACGACCTGAAGAGCCTGCTCGTCGGCTCGGAGGGGACGCTCGGGCTCGTCACCGCCGCCTGGCTGCGGCTGACGCCCGCGCCCGAGGCGGAGCTGCCGGTGGTCGGGCTCTATGCCGACGCCGACAGCGGGATCGCGGCGATCGAGCGCGTGCTCGGGTCGGGCGTCGTGCCGGCGGCGGTCGAGTACCTGGACGGGGTGCTGCTCAGCTATGCCGCCGACTCGTATCCGTACGGGCTCCCCGACGACGCGGGGTTCATGGTGATCACCGAGGCCGACGGCTCCGCCCCCGAGGCGCGACGGGTCGCCGGCGAGCTCCGTGAGGCGCTCTCGGAGGACGCCGTGGCAGTGCACGCGCCGGAGGGGGTCGACGACGTGGCCGCGCTCTGGCGCTGGCGCGCCGGGGTCGCGTTCGCGATCCTCGCGCAGCGCGGCGGCGCGTTCAGCGAGGACATCGCCGTGCCGCTCGACCGGCTGCGGGACGTCGTCCGCGAGACCGCCGCGATCGGGGAGCGTCACGAGATCCCCGCACTCTCGTTCGCTCACGCGGGCGACGGGAACGTCCACGCGACGTTCCTGTTCTCGCCCGACGACCCGGACGAGGAGGCGCGCGCCGACGCGGCGTGCCAGGAGTTGTTCGACCTTGCCCATGCGCTCGACGGCACGGTCTCCGGCGAGCACGGGATCGGCTGGCTGAAGCGCGGCCAGCTGGAGCGGCAGCTCGGCCCGACCGGCTACGACCTGCACAAGCGGCTGAAGCACGCGTTCGACCCGAAAGGGCTGCTCAACCCCGGCAAGAAGCTCTGAGCTCGTTCGGAGCACTCCGTGAGCGGCAGTTCCGGCTGCTGTTCACGGGTCAGATCGTCTCCCTGCTCGGCGACGCGCTCGCCACGGTCGCCCTCGCGTTCGCGGTGCTCGACCTCACCGGCTCGGCCACCGACCTCGGGTACGTCCTGGCCGCCAAGATGGTGCCGCTGGTCGCCTTCCTGCTCGTCGGCGGCGTCTTCGCAGACCGGCTGCCGCGCCGCGGGGTCATGGTCGGCGCGGACGTCGCCCGTCTCTGCTCGCAAGGCACGGTCGCGCTGCTCGTCCTGACCCACCATGCAGAGGTCTGGGAGCTCGTCGTCTTGCAGGCGATCACGGGCACGGCCACCGCGTTCTTCAACCCGGCGTCGACGGGCCTGACCCCGATGACGGTGAGCGCGGAGCGCCTGCAGCAGGCGAACGCTCTCCGCGGGCTCGCGATGGCGTCGACCGGCATCCTCGGCAGCGCGCTGTCCGGCGTGCTCGTCGTCACCGTCGGAGCCGGCTGGGCGCTGGCGGTCGACGCGTCGACCTTCGCGGCGAGCGCGATCGTCCTGGCGCAGCTGCGGCTGCCGCCGCACGTCGGCCTGCCACGGCAGTCGTTCACCCGCGACTTGCTGGAGGGCTGGGAAGAGGTCGTCTCCCGGACGTGGGTCTGGGTCGTCGTCGTGCTGGCAGCTCTCGGGAACGCCGCGGGCTCGATCTTCAACGTGCTCGGCGTCGTGGTGGCGAAGGAGGATCTGGGAGGCGCGGGCGCATGGGCGGCGATCGTCGCGACGGGAGGCCTCGGCTCGCTGATCGGCGGCACGGTCGCACTGCGGATCGAGCCGCGGAGGCCGCTCGCGTTCGGCGCCGCCGCGTTCACGGGCTACTCGCTGCCGATCATCCTGCTCGCGCTCCACGCTCCGGTCGAGCTGATCGCGGCCGGCGCCTTGTTCGCAGGCGCGGGCGCGATGATCTTCAACGCGCTCTGGGAGACCACCCTGCAGCGGCACATCCCGGCGGCCGCTCTCTCGCGCGTGAGCGCCTACGACTGGTTCGGCTCGCTCGCATTCGCTCCGCTCGGCATGGTGCTCGCCGGCCCACTCGCCGCGGCGATCGGCACGTCGGCCGCGCTCTGGGTCGCCGCTGCCGTCGTGCTCTCCGAGAGCCTCGTCGCGCTTTCGATCCCGAGCATCCGCAGGCTGCCGCCGCGGCCCCGCGCGTAGACTCGCGCTCGTGTCGACGCCGGAGCAGGAGTCGCTCCGCCGCCGAGCGCGCGCCGGGCTCGTCGCGGGAGCGGAGCGTGCGCCGGCCCGCGCGCACTTCCGGGCGATGGGCATCGAACCGGCGCGGCTCGACGGGCCGATCGTCGGCATCGCGTCGACCTGGACGCGCACGATGCCGTGCAACCTGAACCAGCGCGAGCTCGCCGCGCACGCAGCCGACGCGGTGGAAGCCGCCGGCGGCGTTGCGCTCGAGTTCAACACGATCGCCGTCTCCGACAACCAGTCGCAGGGCACGCCCGGCATGCGCGCGTCGCTGATCTCCCGCGAGGTGATCGCCGACTCGGTCGAGCTGATGACGCACGCGCACGACTTCGACGCGCTCGTCTGCCTGGTCGGCTGCGACAAGACGACGCCGGCGGCGCTGATGGCGCTCGCGCGGCTCGACAAGCCCGCCGTCGTGCTGCACGGCGGGCCGATGCGCGCCGGCCGCGTCGCGGGACGGCGGGTGACGATCCAGGACGTCTGGGAGGCGGTCGGCGCCGAGGAGCGCGGCCTGCTTCCGCGGGCGGAGCTCGACGAGCTCGAGCGCCAGGCCTGCCCCGGCGCCGGCGGCTGCGCCGGCAACTTCACCGCGACGACGATGGCGGTCGTGCTCGACCTCCTCGGCATCTCGGCGACCGGCGACGGGCTGGTCCCGGCCGACGACACGGCGCGCAAAGCAGATGCCGCCAGACGCGCCGGCGCGCTCGCCGTGTCGCTGGCACGCGCGGGCACGTCCGCGCGCAGCTTTCTCGAGCGGCGTGCGCTCGCGAACGCGATGGCCGGCGTCGCGGCAAGCGGCGGCTCGACCAACGCCGTCCTCCACCTGCTCGCGATCGCACGCGAGGCTCGCGTCGAGCTCACGCTCGACGACCTCGCCGCGATCGGCAGCCGCACGCCCGTGCTCGCGAGCCTCGTTCCCGGCGGCCGGCATACCGCCGACGAGCTCGAGCGCGCGGGCGGCACCGCCACGCTGATCCGCGAGCTGATCCGCGGGGGCCACGTCGACGGCGATGCGCCGACCGTCACCGGCGCGACGCTCGCCGAAGCGTCGGAAGGCGCCGCCGACCCCGACGGCGAGGTGCTCTTCGCCGCCGACGCACCCTTCCGCGAGACGGGAGCGCTACACGTCCTGCGCGGCAACCTCGCACCCGACGGCAGCCTCGTGAAGCTCGCCGGCGGCCGCCGCAGGCATCGCGGGCCCGCGCGGGTGTTCGACAGCGAGGAGGCGTGCGCCGCCGCGGTGCGAGCCGGAGCGGCGCAGCCCGGCGACGTGCTCGTCGTGCGCTACGAGGGGCCCGCGGGCGGCCCCGGCATGCGCGAGATGCTCAGCGTGACCTCCTCGGTCGTCGGCGCCGGGCTCGGCGACTCGGTCGCACTCGTCACCGATGGGCGCTTCTCGGGCGCGACCCGCGGCTTGATGGTCGGCCACGTCTCCCCCGAGGCCGCGCGCGGCGGCGCGATCGCGGTGGTCGCGGACGGCGACCTGATCGCGATCGACGTGGACGCGGGACGGCTCGAGCTCGAGGTGCCCGACGACGAGCTCGCAGCGCGGCGTGCGGCGTGGAGGCTTCCGCAGCTCCCCTACGACGCCGGCGTCTTCGGGCGCTATCGCGCACTCGTCGCGTCGGCGTCCGAGGGAGCGGTCCTGAGAGCATCCGTGCCGTGAGGTTCACCGGCAAGCGCGTGCTCGTCACGGGCGCAGGCTCGGGGATCGGGGCGGCGATCGCGCGGCGTCTCGCCGGAGAGGGCGGGGACGTCGTCCTCGCGGACGTCGACCTGGCCTCTGCGGCAGCGCTCGCCGAGGAGCTGGGCGCCACGGCGATCCGGCTCGACGTGCGCGACGAGCAGCAGGTCGCCCCGGCGATGCAGAACCTCGACGTGCTCGCGAACGTCGCGGGCATCGGCTCGACGACCACGGCGCCCGACACGTCGCTCGAGCTCTGGGAGGACGTCTTCGCGGTGAACGCCCGCGGCACCTTCCTCTGCTGCAAGCACGCGATCCCGGGCATGGCCGCGCGCGGTGCGGGCTCGATCGTCAACCTCGCCTCGGTCGCCGCGCTCGTCGGCCTGCGACGCCGTGTCGCCTATTGCGCCTCGAAGGGCGCCGTCGTCTCGCTGACACGCGCGCTCGCGGTCGACCACGTCGGCGACGGGATCCGCGTCAACGCCGTCTGTCCCGGCACCGTCGACTCGCCGTGGGTGCGGCGCCTCGTCGACGAGGCCGGCGAGTCGCTCGACGAGCTCCGCGCACGTCAGCCGATGGGCCGCCTCGGCACGGCCGAGGAGGTGGCGGCGGCGGTTGCGTACCTCGCCTCGGACGAGGCGGCGTTCGTCACCGGCACCGCGCTCGTCGCCGACGGCGGGCTCACCGCCGCGTAGGTGGTCGATGCAGGCGCTCGTCACCCAGCCGGGGGTGCCGCACTCGGCGCACGTCGCCGAGATCCCGGAGCTCGCGGCGGGAGCGCACGAGGTGCTGCTGCGCGTGCTCGAGGTCGGGGTCTGCGGCACCGACCGCGAGATCGCCCACGGTCTGTTCGGCGTCCCACCCGCCGGGGAGCGCGAGCTCGTGCTCGGGCACGAGGCGCTCGCCGTCGTCGAGCGCGACGCGCACGGCTTCTCGCGCGGCCAGCTCGTGACGGCCACCGTGCGCCGCTCGTGCACGCATTGCCTCGCCTGCGAGGAGGGAGCGCCCGACTCCTGCCTGACCGGCGACTACTTCGAGCGCGGGATCACGCGCCTCGACGGCTTCGCGCGCGAGCTCGTGCCCGAGGACTCGTCGCAGCTCGTCGCGATCCCGCCGTCGCTCGGCCGGCTCGGCGTGCTCGCCGAGCCGGCGTCGATCTGCGCACGCGCGATCCGACATGCCCGCGCGATCGGCGGCCGGCAGCCGTGGCGGCTCCGGCGGGCACTCGTGCTCGGCGCCGGCTCCGTCGGCGCGCTCACGACGTTCCTGCTGCGGCTCGCGGACGTGGAGGTCTGGGTCGCGTCGCTCGAGCCGGCGGGCGACCGGCGCGCCGCGGTGATCGAGGCGTGCGGCGCACGCTACGCGTCGACGGCCGACACGGAGCTCGCCGCGCTGCGCGAGGAGACGGGCGGCTTCGACCTCGTCGTCGAGGCGGCGGGCGACGCGCAGCTCCAGGCCGACAGCTTCGCGCTGCTCGGCCGCAGCGGCATCCTCTGCCTGCTCGGCATCGACGGGCGCGAGCAGCGGGTGTCGGTCGACGGGCGTGTGCTCGCCGTCGACACGATCCTCGAGAACCGCGTCGTCTTCGGCAGCGTCAACGCGCACCGCTCCGACTGGCTCTCGGGCGTCGAGGCGCTCGACCACGCGCGCACGCGCTGGCAGGACGCGCTCGAGCAGCTGGTCGCCGTGCGCGTCCCGCTCGACCGGTTCGAGGAGGCGCTCGACTACCGCGGCGGGAAGGCAACCGTCGTGCTCGACCGATGAGATCGCGGGCCGTGCGCCGTCGTAGCAGGAAACGAAAGGAGCCCCGATGCGCAAGCTCAAGCTCGCGATGTACGTGTCGCTCGACGGCGTCGTCGAGGACCCGGCCTGGACGGGGCCGTTCTGGAACGACGAGCTCTCCGACCTCCAGGCCGCCTACCTGTTCTCGAGCGACGCGCTCGTCCTCGGCCGCGTCACCTATGAGGGGTTCGCCGCAGCCTGGCCGGGGATGGAAGAGAGCGCCGGCGACTTCGGCAAGAGGATGAACTCGATGCCCAAGTTCGTCGCGTCGCGGACGCTGAAGGATGCGGAGTGGAACGCCTCGATCATCGAGGGTGGCGTCGGGGAGGCGGTCGCGAAGCTGAAGGAGGAGCCGGGCGGAGACCTGCTGGTCTACGGCAGCGGCAGCCTGGTCGACGAGCTCACCGCGCAGGGGCTGATCGACGAGTACCGGCTGATGATCCATCCCGTGCTGGTCGGCTCGGGGAAGCGGCTCTTCACGCGCAGCACGCCGACGACGCTGCGTCTCGCCGACAGCGTGCTCACCGCGACCGGCGTCGCCGTGCTCACGTACGAGCGCGCCGGCTGATCAGGAGCGGTACGAGACGGTCTCGCGCGCGCCGGTCTCGCCCGAGCGGACGATCGCGTCGGCGACCTCGGCGGCGCGGTAGCCGTCCTCGAACGTCGCGCCGTACGGCGCGACCTCCTCCCCGGTCGCGATCGCGGCGAGGAAGTGGTGCAGCTCGTGAACGAAGGTGTCGCCCCAGCCGACGATGTGGCCGGGCGGCCACCAGTGCTCCCAGAACGGATGGTCGGCCTCGGTGACGGGCACCGTCTTGAAGCCGCGCGCACGGTCGCCGTCGGCGCGGAACACCTGCAGGTCGTTCATCTGCTGCATGTCGAACGCGAGCGACGCCTTCGAGCCGTTGATCTCCCACTGCAGCGCGTTGCGGCGGCCGAGCGCGAGCCGGGTCGATTCGATCGTCCCGACCGAGCCGTTCTCGAACTCGACGGTCGCCTCGAGCGCGTCGTCCACCTTCCGGCCCGGCAGGAACGTCTTCAGGAAGCCTCCGACCGAGGCGATCTCGCCGTTCAGGAAGCGGGCCAGGTCGATGATGTGCGTCCCGAGGTCGCCGAGTGCACCGGAGCCCGCCTCGTCCGGATGGAAGCGCCATGTGTCGAGCGACGCGTCGTCGGCCCAGTCCTGCAGGTAGCGGCCGCGGAAGTGGCGCACCTCGCCGAGCTCCCCCGCGTCGATCAACTCGCGCGCAAAGCGCACCGCCGGCACGAAGCGGTAGTTGAAAGCGCAGAGATGCTTGACGCCGGTCGCGGCGACGCGCTGCCAGATCTCGTAGCTCTCGTCCGCGTCGCGCCCGAGCGGCTTCTCGCAGACGACGTGCTTGCCGGCCTCGGCGGCGGCGATCGTCGGCTCGGCGTGCAGCGAGTTCGGGCCGCCGTTGTCGAAGAGGCCGATCCGCTCGTCGGCGACGAGGTCGCGCCAGTCCGTGGTCGCGTAGTCGTAGCCGTAGCGGCGCGCGGCCTCGCCGACCGCGTCCTCGCTCCGGCCGGCGATCCCGACGAGCCTCGGTGAGAGCGGCGGCGGCCACGTGATGTAGGCGATCTTCTTGAACGCGTTCGAGTGCGCCTTGCCCATGAACGCGTAGCCGAGCATGCCGATACCGATGTCCACGATTTCGCGATAGTACGCAGATGGCCGAGCCCGTCACGTGGGGGATCGTCTCCACCGCCGACATCAACCGGCTGGTGATCCCGGGCGCGCACGCGTCGCCGAAGGTCGAGCTGCTCGCGGTCGCGAGCCGCGACGAGACGCGCGCCCGGGAGTACGCGCAGAAGTGGGAGATCGAGCGCGCCTACGGGAGCTACGAGGCGCTGCTCGCCGATCCCGACGTCGAGGCGGTCTACATCTCGCTGCCGAACACGATGCACTGCCCGTGGTCGATCCGCGCGCTCGAGGCCGGCAAGCACGTGCTCTGCGAGAAGCCGCTGTCGCGCGACGTCGCCGAGGTGGAGGCCGCGTTCGACGCCGCCGAGCGGACGGGATATCTGCTCAGCGAGGCGTTCATGTACCGCCACAACCCGCAGATGCGGCGGCTGATGCAGCTGATCGCGGACGGCGCGATCGGCGAGCTCAGGCTCGTCCGCTCCGCCTTCAGCTATGCGCTGTACGACGAGGAGAACATCCGCCTGCGCACGGACCTCGACGGCGGCGCGCTGATGGACGTCGGCTGCTACTGCGTGAGCGGCTCGCGGCTGCTCGCCGGCGAGCCGGAGACCGCGTACGCGCAGGCGTGGTTCGGCCCGACCGGAACCGACTGGGTGCTCACCGGGAGCCTCCGCTTCCCGGGGGACGTGCTCGCGACCTTCGACTGCGGCACGGCGCTCGTCAACCGCGACGAGCTGGAAGCGGTCGGGTCGGAGGGATCGATCTTCCTCGACGACCCCTGGCACGGCCGGAAGCCGGTGATCGAGCTTCGCCGCGACGGCGAGGTCGAGCGGATCGAGCTCGAGCGGGAGGACTCGTACCGGCTCGAGCTCGAAAACCTGAGCGACGCGATCCGCGGCGAGGCTCCGCTCCTGCTCGGCCGCGAGGACGCGGTCGCGCAGGCGCACGCGCTCGCCGCGCTGCACGAGTCGGCGGTGAGCCGCAAGCCGGTGCCGCTGTGACGGCCGCCGAGGCGCGGGAGCGCGCCGCCGGCGCGCTCGAGGCGGCTGGGATCGCCCTCACGCCGGAGGAACGTGCGGAGATCGAGGTCACCGACTTCGGCCTCGGCCGGCTCGAGGAGATCGGCCTGCAGCTCGTCGTCTACGTCAACACCGAGCGCGTGTGCTCGAAGGAGCTCGTCCTCTTCCCGGGACAGACGTGCCCCGAGCACCGTCACCCGCCGGTCGGCGACGATCCCGGCAAGGAGGAGACTTTCCGCTGCCGCACCGGCGTCGTCCACCTGCGCGTCGGTGACGCGCCGGAGCTCACGCTGCGGCCGGGCGAGCAGTGCACGGTGCCGCCCGACACGCTGCACTCGTTCCGGGCGGGGCCCGACGGCGCGATCGTGTCCGAGTTCTCGACGCGCAGCCGCGACGAGCTCGACGTCTTCACCGATCCGCAGATCGTTCGATAGCGCTCAGCACCAGGCGCTCGTCCTCTTCGCCCGGCAGGCCGCTGACGCCGACCGCGCCGATCCGCCTCTCGCCCTCGAAAACGGCCACGCCGCCGAGGAAGAACGTGAAGAACGGATCGAAGCTCGCCCGCTCGACCGGGTCGTCCTTCACCTTGTCCGCGAGCTCGCGCGTCGACCGGGCGTCGCTGCGGGCCGCGGTGTAGGCCTTCCGCTGCGCGTTCAGGCGGGTGTCCGGCGCGGCGCCGTCCATCGTGGCGGCCGCGACCAGCTCCCCGTGGGCGTCCGTCACGAACACCGAGACGGGCCCGCGGGCCTCGCCGACGACCGAGTCGACGATCGCGAGGGCCCGGGCGAGACGCATGGCGGGATCGTAAAGAACCTGTTGACCCGGCTACCCTGACGGCCTGATGGCCACTAGCGAGGCGGTACCGGCTGCGGCGGGCCCGCCGACGCTCACGATCCGCGGCCGCGCCTATCCGGTGCTGCTGCCGAAGCTCCGCGACCCGCGGCTCCACCTGGCGGCCACGATCATCTCGCTGCAGGTGATCGGGCAGGTGGGCTTCCACTTCCGGCTCTCGATCGCCCAGATCCTCGTCGCGATCCTCACGTGCGCCGTCCTCGAGGTCGGGATCGCGATGCGCACGCAGCACGTCCTGCTCTGGCCGGCGAGCGCGATGCTGACCGGCAACGGCGTCGCCTTCGTGCTCCGCGTGCCGGGGACGCAGCACGGCGACTGGTGGTCGATGCGCGGCTGGTGGATCTTCGCCGCCACCGCCGCCGTCTCGCTGCTCTCGAAGTACGTGCTGACGTTCCGCGGCAACCACGTCTTCAACCCGTCGAACATCGGCCTCGTCCTCTGCTTCCTGCTGCTGCCGGTCACCAAGGCGGAGCCGCTCGACTTCTGGTGGGGGCCGATGTCGGCGTGGCTCGTGCTCGCGCTCGCCGTGATCCTCGCCGGCGGCTTCACGATCCTCTCGCGGCTTGCCCTGCTGCGCGTCGCGCTCGGTTTCTGGGCGACCTTCGCCGTCGGCATCGCCGTCCTCGCCGTGGCCGGCCACCAGATGACGGCGCGGTGGCACCTCGGTCCGATCGGCGGCTTCACGTTCTGGTGGCTTCTCGTCACCTCGCCCGAGGTCCTCGTCTTCCTGTTCTTCATGATCACCGACCCGAAGACGGCGCCGAAGGGGCCCGCGCCGCGGCTCCGGTATGCGGTCGCGATCGGCGTCGCCGCGACGCTGCTGATCGCGCCGATGCGCACCGAGTACTGGTCGAAGGTCGCGCTGCTGAGCGCGCTCGCGATCGTCTGCCTCGGCCAGACGGTGCTCGCCGCCTTCCCGCGGCCGCTACCGCGCCTCTCCCGGCGGTGGCTCGCCGTCGCCGCCGCGGCCGGGCTCGCCGTCTACGTCGGCGCCCTCGTCGCCGCCACCCCGTCGCCGGTCGCCACCGCGGCGATGCCTGCGAACGCGAGCGCGCTGCCGCAGCTCACGATCCTCCACTCGACCGGCGTCTCGACCCAGCTCGACCGGCCGACGGCGCACGCGATCGCACGCGATTTGCTCGCCGACCTCGACCTGCAGGCGCGTGCGCTCTCCCAGCACGACGCGAGCCTCGCCGCCCAGGCGGTCGGGACGGACGTGCTCGACCAGCTCCGCAGCAGGGCCGCGGCACCGGTCACGCAGGCTGTGCAGGTCCCGGACTACCGCATCGGGCGGCTCAGCCTCGAGCTCGTGCCGGGCAAGGACCAGGGGCCGCCGACGGTGGTCGCGCGCGCGACCGGGACCGTGCAGCGCGTCGCGTACCGAGGCGTCCCGCCGACGACCGACGGGCAAAGCGCCCCGACGCCGTTCAGTGGCACCTTCGAGCTGCAGCAGAGTGGCGGCCGCTTCCTGATCGTCGGGATGCCCGGCGCGACCGGCGCCGCCGTGCAGCCGCAGACGACACAGCCGGTGAGCGAGCTGACGTCGAGCGCCGGCGGGATCCGCCTCCACGACGTGGCGCCGCAGCTCGGGCTCGACTTCCGGCAGGGCTCGTTCCGCTACGGCATGTCGAACGACTACCGGGCGATGATGGGCGGCGGGGTCTGCTGGCTCGACTACAACGGCGACGGCTGGGAGGACCTGTTCGCCGTCAACTCGTACTCGGACGCCGACGTCGCGCAGTGGCAGGCGCACGGCGGCCTGCCGCGCTCGGCGCTGTTCGAGAACGTGCACGGCGCCTTCCACAACGTGACGAAGAGCGCGCACGCCGGCCTGCAGGTGCAGGGCGACGGCTGCGTCGCCGCCGACCTGAACGGCGACGGGCGGCCCGACCTGCTCGTGACGACGACGACCGGGATCGACCTGCTCTGGAACGACGGCAACGGCACCTTCACCGAGGGGGCGCGGGCGGCGGGGATGGACGCGACCGGCTGGTATGCGGGCGCGGCCGTTGCCGACGTCAACGGAGACGGACGGCCGGACGTCTTCGTCGCCGGCTACAGCGACCCGAACACGCCGGTGCCGGGCTCGATCGCCGGGTTCCCGACGAACCTCGCGGCCGTCCGCGACCTGCTCTACCTCAACGAGGGCAACGGGCCCGGCGGCCGGGCGCGCTTCCGCGAGGTCGGCGTGCAGGCGGGGCTCGAGTCGGCCGATCCGCGCCACGGCCTCGGGGCGGCGTTCGTCGACGTCAACGGCGACGGGCGGCCCGACCTCTACGTCGCCAACGACGAGGACCCGAACCAGCTGTACGTGAACGTGCCGTGGCCCGGCGGGGCGAAGGCCGACCCGGCCGGGCTCGGCTTCCGCTTCGAGGAGCGCGCATCGGCCGAGGGCGTCGCCGACCGCTTCGCAGGCATGGGCATCGCGACGAGCGACGGCACCGACGGGCTGCAGAGCCTCTTCGTCACGAACTCCCGGCACGAGCCGTCGGCCGCCTTCCGCCGCCTGCAGACGGCGGGCCCGCCGGCGTTCGCGAGCTCGCGCCCGTCCTTCGACCAGGCGCTCGGCACCGACTTCGCCGGCTGGGGCGCGTCGTGGGTCGACCTCGCCAACTCCGGCAACCCCGACCTCGTCCTCACCGCCGGCGCGATCCCGGTCACGAGCCTCACGCGCGACGCGGAGCCGGTGCGCGTGCTCACCCGCGCCCCCGACCGGGGCTCGCTCGAGCGCTACGGGAACGCGCACGGCATCCTCGGCCCGAACGGGCTGTCGC
>DATBIC010000039.1:0-3751 GCA_036557145.1 Gaiellaceae bacterium | reverse complement strand
TCGCCCGGAGCTTCGATCCCGGCCCGAAGACGACGACGCGCGGCAAGTCGCGCCGCGCCTGGACCGTGCTGCTCGGCGGCTACAGCCCGAACGCCTACGTGATCGACATCGATCCGGAGCGGAAGCTCGTCCTGCTGCACGACCTCGTGCCGAGCCGCCGGTCGGAGCGGCCGGCGTGAACGCATTCGGGATCGCCGCGACGGCGCTGCTCGCCGGGTTTCTCCCGCTCGGATTCGTCTGCCTCCGCAGTCGCCCGATCGACGCGGTGGCGGCGCTCGAGCTCGGCGGCGCGCTGACCACGACGATCCTGCTCTGTCTCGCGGAGAGCTTTCACCGCTCCGCCTACTTCGACGTGCCGGTCGTGTGCGCGGCGCTCACGTGGGTGAGCGGCATGGTGTTCGCCCGCTTCCTCGGACGGCATCTGTGAGCGATCTCGCCGTCGACGTGCTGCTCGTGCTCGGCGTGACGGCGCAGCTGATCTGCTGTGTCGGCGTCGCGGTGATGCGCACGACCGCCGACCGGCTCCACTACACGTCGGCCGGCTACACGGTCGGCCCGTTCTGCGTGCTCGCAGCCTTGCTCGTGCGCGAGCAGTTGAGCAGCATCGGCCTCGACGCGATCGCCGCCGTCGGGCTCGTGTTCCTCGCCGGGCCGATCGTCACGCACGCGACCGCGCGTGCGCTGCGGCGGATCGACTTCGGCAAGATCGACGCGCGCCCAGCCGAGCGGGTCGACTGATGCTCGCAACGCTCGCGCCGCTGCAGGCGGGGTCGCTCCTGCTCGTCGCGGCCGCCGCCACCTGCGTCGCGCTGTGCCTCGACCCGCTGCGCCAGATCATCCTCAGCGGCGTCTACGGCCTGCTCCTGGTGATCCTCTTCGTGGTGCTGCAGGCGCCCGACGTCGCGCTCTCGATGCTCGTCGTGTCGGCGGTCGCCTACCCGCTGATCGTCCTGATCGCGATCAGCCGCACCCGGCGAGACCGCGGCGAGGAGTGATGCGGCGCCAGCGCATCCGCGCGGTGCTCGCGGTGCCGGCGGTCGCGGGCTTCGGCGCCCTGCTCGCCTGGGGGTTCTCGGGGATCCCGCCGTTCGGCCGCTTCCACGGCTTCTACGGGCAACTGCTGAACGCGGTCGCAACGCCGCAGCGGCATACGACCAACGTCGTCACCGCCGTCGTTTTCGACTACCGCGGCTTGGACACGATGGGCGAGGAGTTCATCCTGTTCGCGGCCGTCGTCGGCGTCGTGCTGCTGCTCCGCGCCGAGCGTTCGCGGTCGCGGCCGGTCGAAGACGACGTCGGCAGCGACGCCGTACGCGACTTCGGGATCGTGATGGTCGGCGTGACCGTGCTCGTCGGCCTCTGGCTCGCGGCGTTCGGGATCGTCACCCCCGGCGGCGGCTTCCAGGGCGGCGTCGCCGTCGCCGGCGGCATCGTGCTCGTCTTCCTCGCCGCCGGCTACCGGTCGTGGCGCCGCATCGGCCGCGAAAGCTTCCTCGACCCGTTCGAAGGCGTCGGCGCCGGCGCATACGTCGTGCTCGGCATCGCGGCGCTCGTCATCCAGGGCTTCTTCCTGCGCAACCTGCTCGGGCCCGGCCGGGCGGGAACGCTGCTCTCGGGCGGCAGCATGAGCCTGCTGAACTGGGCGGTCGCGATCGAGGTGACCGCCGCAAACCTCGTGCTGTTCACCGAGTTCCTCGAGAGCTACCTGCGACCGTACCTCTCCCGGTGAGCGTCCTTCCCTTCGCGGTCGCTGCGTGGGTGTTCGGCGTCGGCGTGTACGGCGCGATCGTCAGCCGGAACCTGATCCACCTCGCGGTCTGCCTCACCGTCACCCAGTCGTCGACCTACATCCTCCTGCTCGCGATCGGCTACAAGGCGCACGCGGGTGCGCCGATCTTCAAGGGCGTCAAGCTGGGGACGCCCGCCGTCGACCCCGTCGTCCAGTCGCTGACCCTCACCGACGTCGTCGTGAGCGTGACCGTGATCGCGCTGATCCTCGCGCTCGCGCTCGACGTGCACCGCAAGTCGGGGGTCGTCGACCCGGACGAGGTGGCGACGCTGCACGGATGAGCTCGGTGCTGCCGCTGCCGGTGGCGATCCCGCTGCTGGCGGGGGCGCTGCTCGTCACCGTCGGCCATCTGCTTCCGCGCCCGGCGCAGAACGCGATCGCCACGCTCGCGGCGGCCGGGATGACGGGATGCTCGCTCGCGATCCTCGTCGCGGCGGAGCGCGGGTACGTCGTGCACTGGTTCGGCGGCTGGCATCCGACGGGCGGCGTCGCGCTGGGCATCTCGTTCGTCGCCGACCCGCTCGGCGCCGGGATGGCGGTGCTCGTGAGCACGCTCGTGCTGCTCGTGCTCGTCTACTCGTGGACGTACACGCGCGAGGCGTCGCATCTGTTCGACGTGCTCATGCTGACCTTCGCCGCCGCGATGGCCGGTTTCTGCCTCACCGGCGACATCTTCAACATGTTCGTCTGGTTCGAGCTGATGGGCGTCTCCGCGTACGCCCTCGCCGCCTTCAGGATCGAGGAGCTCGGGCCGCTGCAGGGCGCCGTCAACTTCGCGATCACCAACACCGTCGGCGCCTACATGATCCTCACGGGGATCGCGCTCCTCTACGCGCGGACGGGAGCGCTCAATCTCGCCCAGATCGGACACGAGCTCGCGCGGCATCGCGCCGACCGGCTCGTCGTGGTCGCGTTCACGCTCGTCGTCGCCGGCCTGCTGGTGAAGGCCGCGATCGTCCCGTTCCACTTCTGGCTCGCCGACGCACACGCGTCGGCCCCTGCGCCGGTGTGCGCCCTGCTCTCCGGCGCGATGGTCGAACTGGGGATCTTCTTCGTCGCGCGCGTGTACTGGCTCGTCTTCGCGCCGGCGCTCGCGCCGGAGAGCGTCGCCGTGAAGACGGTGCTGCTGGCGCTCGGAGTCGCGACCGCGCTGCTCGGTGCGTTCATGTGTTTCATGCAGCGCCACCTCAAGCGCCTGCTCGCGTACTCGACGATCTCCCACGCCGGCCTGATGCTGGCCGGTGTGGCGCTGCTCGGCACGCAGCCGCTCGCCGGCGTCGCGAACCTCGTGCTCGCCCACGGGTTCCTCAAGGCCGGCCTCTTCCTCGTCGCCGGTGCGATCCTCATCGATCTCGGCCACATCGACGAGCTGCGCCTGCACGGAGCCGGCGTCGGCAAGCGCGTGCTCGGCACGCTCTGGTTCGCGGGGACGGTCGGGTTGATCGGCCTGCCCTACGTCGGCGTCTACCTCGGTCATCAGCTGCTCGACGAGGGAGCGGGCGAGGCGGGCGTGCGCTGGCTCGCGGTCGTCGCAGCGATCGCCGCGGGCGTGTGCGGCGGCGCGATGCTCCGCGCGGGTGCGCGGATCTTCCTCGGCTGGGGGTCGGGCGACGACCGGCTGCTCACTCCCGAGCCGGACGAGACGCCGCCGCGGCGCGACGCCGGAGTCGGCCTGCTCACGGCCGTCTGCGCGGTCACGCTGGCGCTCGGTCTCGTCGCCAGCATCGTTCCCGGCCTGGTCGAGCGCACCGAGCTCGGCGCGACGCGGTTCGTCGACGGGATCGCGTACGGCCTGCGCGTCCTGCACGGCACGGCCGGTCCGGCCGCGGCGCGTCCGCCGTTCGCGCTCAGCCCCGCCGACCGGGCATCGCTGCTCTACGCGCTTGCTGCGCTCGCGATCGCGCTCGCCACGGCCGCGTTCGGGCTCTGGCACGAGCGCCTGCCGAAGGACGTGCGCGGCGG
>DATBIC010000038.1:0-6601 GCA_036557145.1 Gaiellaceae bacterium | reverse complement strand
ATGCGCCCGGCAGGAATCGAACCTGCGACCTTTCGCTCCGGAGGCGAACGCTCTATCCCCTGAGCTACGGGCGCCGGAGCGACACAGTCTAGTCTCGGCCGTTCAGCTCCGCCGAGTCGCCTGAGCGCGCCACTCGTCGCGCGTCGGCAGCTTCCCGGCCCGGCGCGCGGCGAGCACGCATTCCATGTGCGCGTGGCGGCGGCGCGAGAGGTCGCCCTCCGGCGCGATCAGCGCGTGCTCGCTCGTGGCGTGCAGCATCCCGTCGCAGAGGGGGCAGACGTAGCTCGCCGCCTTGAGGTTCTGCGCCGGGCGCATCTCCCACCAGCGCGCTTCGTCCACGGCGCGACGATACCCTCGGCCGGTGCTCCGCCGGCTCGCGCACGCGCTCGACCCGCGTCTTCCCGGCGACGTGTGGCTCCTCCAGCTCGGCGGCGTGATGAACTCGTTCGGGAACGGCGTCGTCCTCCCGTTCCTCGTCATCTACCTCCACAACGTGCGCGGCTTCGGTCTCGGTGTCTCGGGTCTCGTCGTCGCGACCTCGGCGGCGGCCCAGCTCACCGCGGGGATCGCCGCGGGCCCGCTCGTCGACCGGCTCGGCGCGCGGCGCGTCCTCGGCGCCGGCCTGGTCATGCAGGCCGTCGGCATGGGCCTGTTCCCGCTCGTCCGCAGCCCGTGGGAGGCGTTCCTGCTGATCGCGATCGAAGGCGCCGGAAGCGCCGGCTTCTGGCCGAGCCAGTCGACGCTGATCGCGCACCTCACCCCGGCCGACCGCAGGCACGCGGCGTTCGCGCAGCAGCGCGTGACGATGAACCTCGGCATCGGCCTCGGCGGCCTCGTCGGCGGGCTGATCGCGAGCGGCACGAGCGCCGGCTCCTTCACCGTGCTCTTCCTCGTCGACGCGGCGACCTTCCTCGTCTACGTCGTCGTCCTCGCGTTCATCCACGACGACGCGCCGACGGAGCATCACGCCGACGCACCGCGCGGCGGTTATCGCGCCGTGCTGCGCGACCGCGTCTTCGTCGGCCTCTGGTGGCTCAACTTCCTCTTCGTGGCGGCCGGCTATTCGCTCTTCAACCTCGTGCCTCCGTTCGCCCGCGACCAGGCCGGCGTGAGCGAGCACGAGATCGGCGCACTGTTCTTCGTGAACACGATCGTGATCGTGATCGTGCAGCTGCCGATCTCGCGCGCGATCGAGGGTCGCCGGCGGATGCGCGCACTCGCGCTCATGCCGGCGCTGTGGATCGTCGCGTGGCTGCTGGTCGATCTCGCCGGCTGGAAGCTCGAAGGCACCGCCGCATTCGCACTGATGGCGTTCGCCCTCGCGATCTTCGGCGTCGGCGAATGCTTCCACGGACCGGCGCACCAGGCGCTCGTCGCCGAGATCGGATCGCCGCAGCTGCGCGGCCGCTACTTCGCGGTGCACTCCCTCTCGTGGGGGCTCGCGGGCTCCGTCGGCCCGGCGGTCGGAGGCTTCGTGCTCGCAGCGGCGCCGTTCGCGCTCTGGCCGCTCGCCGCGTGCGTGTGCGCGATCGCGGCCGTCGGTTCGCTGCGGATGGAGCGGCGCGTCCCCGGCGCCCTCCGCCGCATCCCCCACACCGAGCCCGAGCCGCCGGTGCTCGCACTCGCAGGAACGGGCTAACTCGCGGCAACGCGAGTACAATCACGTACATGCCGTTGCTGCCGATCATCGAGGATCCACTCAGTACCGATGCCGAGCCTGCCTCGCATCCGGCGGTCGCGTGCCCGCGAAACGGTCGTCACGTTGCCCGTGGCGCCGTCGCCGCCTGCTGAGCTCAGCGCGGTCGACCTCACCTGGATCCACCTCGACGCGCCGACGGTCGGGCAGGCGCAGGAGCTCGCCGAGCGCTTCGGCTGGCACCCGCTCGACGTCGAAGACGTCCTCTCGAAGCGGCAGCGGCCGAAGGTCGACGACTACGCCGAGGAGGGCTACCTCTTCGGCGTCCTCCACTTTCCGATCTACGACCGGACGATCCAGCGCCTGAACGCCGCAGAGCTTGACGTCTTCGTCGGGCCCGACTACCTGGTGACGCTGCCGACCGTCGAGCTGCTGCCCGTGACGCGCCTCTTCCGCCGCTGCGAGGAGGATGCGGACTTCCGCGTGCAGCTCTTCTCGAAGGGCTCGGGGCGGCTTCTGTACGAGGTGCTCGACGATTTGCTCGACTACTGCTTCCCAATCCTCGACAAGATCGGGCACAAGCTCGACGCGCTCGAGGACGACGTGTTCGAGGGACGGTCGGAGGCGGTCGTCCGCGACATCTCGAACGTCAAGCAGGAGATCATCAGCTATCGCAAGATCATCAAGCCGGAGCGTTCGACGTTGCGGCTGCTCGAGCGCCACGTCGAGCGGTTCCTGCCCGAGGAGCTCGAGCTCTACTTCGACGACATCGTCGACGGTGCCGAGCGCATCTGGGACATCCTCGACAACTACAAAGAGGTCGTCGAGGCGCTCGAGGCGACGAACGAGTCGGTGATCTCGCACCGCCAGAACGACGTCCTGCGCATCCTCACCGTCTTCTCGGTCGTCCTGCTGCCGCTCACCTTGATCACCGGCTTCTTCGGGATGAACGTGCATTTCCCGGGCGACGGCACGACGTGGGCGTTCTGGACGATCGTCGTCGTGATGATCGCCTCCCTGGCGGCGCTGCTCGGGTTTTTCCGCTTCAAGCGCTGGATCTGAGGGAACCGCCCGTCAAGCCGGCGGGCGCCGCTGCCGACAACGAGGGTGAGCGCCGCGGGTCGGTGTTCTCTCGTGCCCTTCGCCGCAGAAGGGAAAGAGTCACCCTTGGCCCGTGGCGCTCAGTAGGCTCGCGCGGATGAGCCCGAAGCCGCTCTGGGCCCCGTGGCGCCTCGAGTACGTCCAGCACGCGGACGAGCTCGACCGCTGTGTCTTCTGCGAGCCCGAGCCCGAGCTGTTGTTGCACTCGGGCGAGCACGCGCTCGTGGTGCTGAACCGCTACCCCTACGCCTCCGGGCACCTGCTCGTGGCGCCGCGCCGGCACGTCGCCGACCTCGCCGAGCTCTCCGACGACGAGGGGCTCGCGATCCACCGCCTCGCCGTGCGCGGGGTCGCCGCGCTCCGCGCCGCCTATCGCCCGCAGGGCTTCAACCTAGGCTGGAACCTCGGGCTCGTCGCGGGCGCAGGCATCCTCGACCACGTGCACCTGCACGTCGTCCCGCGCTGGGGCGGCGACACGAGCTTCATGCCGGTTCTCGGCGACGTGAAGGTGATCCCCGACTCGCTCGAGGCGAGCCACCGCAAGCTCGTCGAGTCGTTCTAGTCGACGAGCCGCGACGTGCCGGACAGGATGTCCGACGCGATCCTGGTGAAGATCGGTGCCATGTCTCCGGCCTGCTCCTGCGGGTAGTAATCGCCCGCGGTCGCGATGTCGGTCAGAGCCTGCTCCGCGGTGATCGCCGGCTGCTCGGGTCCCTGCACGTACTTCCCGGCTGCGTTCTTGTTCAGGCCCTGGCAGATGTCGTGGCCCACGTCGTAGCCGATCGAGTAGACGGTCGTGCCCGCCGCCTGGATCGCCTGCGACGAGGCGATGCCCTGGTGGCACGGCGTCGCGCGGTACGGCGAGTCCTGCGCGTACGACGTCGGCCCGGTGTTCGCCGCGCCGTCGGACATGAACACGATGATCTTCTGGACGCCCGGCCGCCCGTCCTTGACGAGCTCCGCCTGCGCGGACTCGAGCGCGTTCGCGTACGAGGTCGTGCCGTCCGCCTGCACGCAGCCGACCGCCGCCTCCAGCGCCGTGTAGTCGCTGCTGAGCGGTGCGAGCACGTAGTTGTCGTTCGGCGAGGCATACGGGCCTGCCGTGAACGGGCACACGTCGTTCGGGTTCTTGGCGGGCGGCAGCACCGCGAACCCGACCCGGTCGAGCGTCGGGTCCATGAACTTCATGAACGCCTGGAGCCCACTGCGCGCGTTCGACATGTCCGTGCACTCGGGATGGTCGTCCGCGCCGGTGTCGGTGGTGCACATCGAGCCGGTGCGGTCGAGCACGAGCATGATGTCGAGCGGCTTCGTCCCGCAGGGCGAGCACGCCGTCGCCGATGCGTGCACCTTGAAGGAGTCGATGCCGAGCACCTTGCCGAACACGGTCGGGATCGTCGCCGACTCCGTCACGGTGACCGCGTTCGCCGGTGAGCAGCCGGGCGCGCTCGCGATGCACGACGTCGACACATCCATCTGCACGTCGTCCACGCCTTCGGGGCTGTTGGCGCCACCGGCGCCGTAGGTGTCGGCGATCGCAGTCGCCGCACCGATCGTCGGCAGCCCGTCGGCGCCGGCGAGCGCAGCCGCGTCGACCGATGCCTGCATACGCCGTTGCGCGAGGTAGGCGTGCCCGACGTCGAGCACGAGCGCAGCGATGCCGAGCAGGACGACGAGGAAGACGACGACGATGATCAGCGACTGGCCGTTCTCGTCGCGCAGCCTGAGGCGTCTCCGGTTCACAGATACTTCGCAATGGTCAGGACGGCCGGCCCCAGGATGACGATGAACAACGCCGGGAAGATGAACAGCGCGGCCGGGAACAGCATCTTCACGGGCGCCTGCGCCGCGCGCTCCTCGGCGAGGGCACGACGGCGCTTGCGCGCGTCGTCGGCCAGGTTACGGATCGTGCGCCCGAGCGACAAGCCGAGCTGTTCGCCCTGAATGATCGCGCGCACGAACGATGCGACATCGGGCGAGTCCATCCGTTTCGCCATCCGCTTGAGCGCACGCTCGCTGCTCTCGCCGACCCGAAGCTCGGTCAGGACGAGTGCGAACTCGTCCGCGAGCGGCCCCTCCGTCGACTCGACGAGCCGCTGGATCGCCCCGAAGAGACCGAGGCCCGCCTCGACCGAGACCGCGAGCAGGTCGAGCGCCTCAGGCAGGGCCGCACTGATCGCCTCGCGTCGGGCGCGCGCGCGACGGTCGAGGTAGTAGCCCGGGAACACCCAGCCGAGCACCGCGCCCGCGGCGACCAGCAGGATGATCGTCCTCGCGCCGAGTCCGGCGGCAGTGCCGAACGCGATCGCCGACAGCGACAGCAGCCCGACGAGGCCGACGCGGAGCGCCGCGAACGACTCCGGCGTGACCTTGCCGGCGAGCCCGGCCGCCGCGATCCGGTGGGGAAGCCGCTCGCGCATTTGCCCGGTGGTGAACCTCCGGCCGACATGGTCAAGCGAGTCGCTCGCGACGAGTGGGCGACTCCGACGGCTACGCGAGACTGCTCCGCCCGAGAAGCGCCGCACCATCGCCACGGATGCAGTGCGTCGCCGTCCCTGCGGCGTCAGCGAGTCCGCGAACACGAACACCGCGCCCGCGAAAGAGAATCCGGCCAGCAGAAGCAGCAGCATGGTTACCCCTTTACCGTCCCGATCCGCCGCAGCGTGATCGTCCCCAAGGTCATCATCGCGAGCGCGGCCGCCACCATGACGTGGCCGGCCGTCGTCGCCCAGAGCGGACGCATGTAGCTGGCGTTCAGCGCGGTCAGCAGCACCGCTGCCGCGAACGGCAGGATCGTCAGCACGTTCGCGGACATCCGCACCATCCCGGTGAGCGCCCGCACCTTCCGCCGGAACTGCTCTCGCGACCGCACCGTCTCCGCGACCAGCTCGAACAGCTCCGCGAGGCTACCGCCGACCTGACGCTGGATCCTGATCGCCTCGAGCACGAACTTCAGGTCTTTCGAACGGATCCGCTGGCCGAGGTCGACGAGCGCGTCGTCGAGGGAGCGGCCGAGCTGCACCTCCGCGACGACGCGGCGAAACTCGCGCGCTGCCGGCTCTGCGACGTCGGTCGCAACCGTCTGCAGCGCGGCATCGAACCCGTGACCGGCGCGCAGCGACGCCGACAGGGTGTCGAGTACCTCGGGCAGCTGGTTCTCGAACGCGCGCGAACGCCGATGGCCGCGAACCGTGAGCACGACCCACGGCAACGCCGCAGCGATGACACCGACGAAGATCGCGGGGCCGACATCCGTCCGCATCGCTGCGAACGCGAATGCCACCAATCCGGCTGCAACATCGAGCATCACGACGGCTCCGGCGCTCGCGTCGATCCCCGCGCGGTCGATCGCCGCGACGATCCGCCGATGCAAGCCGGCCCGCTCTAGCTGCCGCTCGAGGAAGGACATGAACGTGTCGCGATCGATGCTCGCGCGAACCGAGCGCTTCGCCGGCCCCGGCGCGTAGGCGTTCATCCGCCGCCTCATCGCTGCGCGTCGGTAGGCGGTCATCGCCATCGACGCGGCGGCGAAGACCAGGACGCCGACGGCGAGCGCGACTAGGAAGGTCACGCCTGCCGCCCCCCCGAAACCGTCGCGAGGCGGTACTGCGCCGGCCCCGGATCGAACGACTCCGGCGGGATCGTGACGCCCGCGTCGGCGAGCTTGCCCGCGAACTGGGGCCTGATACCGGTCGGCACCGGACGGTCGTAGTGCGAGCCCGCCGCTCCACCGAGCGGCTTGCACGAGAAGATCTCCTGGAGCGTGACGATGTCGGATTCCATGCGTAGGACCTCGGTCACGTGCGTGACGCGCCGGCTGCCGTCGACCATGCGCGAGATCTGGATCACGACGTCGAACGCGCT